>DATIJT010000001.1:0-1790 GCA_035478435.1 Saccharimonadales bacterium (SeqCode)
AACTTCCGGAAGCTTCTTGGCTTCCGGCTCTACCTCTGTTTTAGCCGCCTCATTTTCTATTTTTTTTTAGCAGCTAGGGCTTCGCGGACATTTTCGGGAGCACGTGGGTCAAAACCAGCTTCGGTAAGATGTTTGGTGGCCCAGTCTTCGATTTTTTGAGTCTCCACTTGGCCAAGATCTTCCGGACAAAATCTCTTAAGGTTATTAAGCGTACCTGTAACACCCATAATCGTAAAAACACGGTCGCCGTACAATTCCATGACCGATGGTATGGCTTCTGGTTCTGGTACTATTGGCAGCGCCTCTGGCATCGTTTCGCTCATCAGTAACAATCATAGCATAACCATAAACAGCCAGCTTGGGGGGCCGGCTGTTCAGTAAGGGCTAAGCTGGTTAGTCCAAATTACTCTTAGCATAGGTACCACCACCTTCTAAGGTAGCGGTTAGGGTGTAGGTAGCACAGGTAGTGTCGTCGCTTTCACAGCTTGTACCGCCACTGTTAGCTACGGCGTAAGCATAGCTTTTAGCTACGGGGGCAGTTACAAGCGTGGAACCCGAGCCCTGCGGGTCCTTAAGAGCGCCTACATCAAGGCTCTTCATGTTGGTTGTTAGCCAGCTGGAATCGTTCATGTCGGTCAGGCTTGGGTAGTGGCCGTTTTGTGCGAAGTAGGCTTCCAGTTGGGTCTGGATGGACTGCACGTCCGTTTGCCGTTTACTGTTACGTGCTTTTGCCTGAATACCGGTATACGTAGTAATAACTAACGCCGCCAATATGCCTATGACGACTATAACGATCAGCAGTTCCACGATTGTGAAACCTTGTTGTTTCCTATTAATTTTCATTTTGCGGTGCCCTTGTTTAAATACCCTCTAAACATAGCTATCCATAAGCGTTTTGTCAACAACGCTTAACGCAAGCCGAAACCCCTGAGCACCGAGATATGACTGAAAGCGACCAGCCAACCGGGTTGGCCGGCTTTGGCAGTTTGCGGGGAGGGCGAACTAAAGTGCAGGTCGGTGCTATGCAGGTCCTTGCCTTGTACTTTCTGCTCATAGTCTTTTTGTATTGCCGTAGTCAGCGGAACTTCATTGCCGTTTTGCAGCGAACCTAAGTAGACCTTCGGTGTTACATTGTCGGGGGTATTGCTGGTAATTTCGATAATGTTGCCCCTAGCGTCTACCACGATGTTGCGCATAGCCGGCACGATACCAGTTATGTGGATTTCGACGCTCACGCTCATACTGTCGGCACTCGCCTGCCCAGCCCCTAGCGGCGCCACTACGAACAGCAAAACCAATCCCCAAAACAACCTTCTCACTTATTAAAGTATACGCTATTTATTTGACGTTTGCTGTGAAATATTTCAAAGCATAAGCAGTATAAATCCGCAAATTCCTGGTCTAGCATTGGGCTTTAGCTGGGTTTGCGGGCAGTACTGGCGATTTACCATTCAGCTAAGCTAAAGCAATTTTCAATGCTCATTGGTCAATGTACAATGAATGGCCAATGAGCAATGCTGTTAATGCACCAATCGACTTGCGTGATAGAAGTTTAGAATTTTCTAGAGAAATCATACACTTTTTAAAACAAGTGCCGAGAAATGATCTTACCCAGCCAGTTATTAACCAGCTGATTCGCTCAAGCACCGGCGTCGGCGCAAATTTCATTGAGGCCAAGAATGCGGGCTCCAAAAGGGATTTCCGCAACAAAGTGTTAATCAGCAAGAAGGAAGCCTCCGAAACTTTATATTGGTTACAACTCTTAGAGGAATTTACCGCTCTGGATGCAT
>DATIJT010000002.1:0-96386 GCA_035478435.1 Saccharimonadales bacterium (SeqCode)
CTTCGCTGGTGCTGCTCGGCAAGATGACTACGGCTACGCCAGATTCACCTGTCAGAAACTTTTCTTTGCCAAATATTACAGCTGCTTTGGCCACGGGTTTGCCGCTAATCCTGTCGGTAATCTTGACTTTGACTGGCCGCCCCAGCGGAGTTACTTTGGCCTCAACTTGCTTCGATGAAGCCAGGCCGACAAAAACATCCAAACTAGCTGTTTGGTAATACTTTTTGGTCACGGTGGCTTTAGCGGGCCCGACCTTTACGCCATGAATCGTAGCCATGCCTTTGCTGTCGGTCTTTTGGGTGTGGCCATTGATGGAAACAAGGGCTTCACTCAGAGGAGTGTGACTTTTAGCGTCCAGCAATTTAATGCTGGCGTCTTTCTTAATCGCCAAACCTAAAATAGGGTAACGAGTTAGCGGTACGGCTAAGGCCAAAACTAGCAATAAGATGGCGGCCGCGATGGCTTGTTGCTTTCTAGAATAGTTTTTAAAATCCGCCCATTTTCGCCAATTCCACCTGGACTGCTTTATAGTTGGGTTATCCGCGGCTTCAGCTGCCTTTAAGTCACTTTCGGCTTCAGGCGCGGGTTGTTTGGTATGTTGCTTCATAAGGTATCCATCCTCTTAAGTATCGCTAATTAAATCAGATACTTAATAATTTAACAACAATTTCGGTTTTTTAAATTTTTATCGTTGTAATTTAAGCCGAAAACCCTAATAGATAAATTCATCTCGAGGCTGATTACTCTTTTAATAATTATTTAATCAGGATATCCACAGTTTTAAAAATGTTTACGCTTGACTTCACCTAAGCCGCTTCGCATAATCCAGTCCACGAATTAGGAGGGTAATATGTCACAAAGCAAATGGTCCAAAGGCTCATCAGCCGCGATAGCGCTCATCATTATATTAGTCGCCGCCATCATAAGCTTCGGCGGCTGGTACGTCTGGCAAAACAACAAAACCGAACCAACCCCAAAAACAAACCAAACAACTAAAAAAACTACAAAGACTACCGACCCATCAGAGGGCGGAAAGTATTTAGTAATAAAGGAGTGGGGGGTGAGGTTTAAGTTACCTCAGGATCTCCAGGGTGGGGTAACATATGGAATCTCAGTAGCTTCCTCTGGCGACAAAGAGACAGCCTGGTTTGAGGTTGATAAAATCGCAAAGCTACCTGGCAGTAATTGTAGGTTAAGTGATGCAAAAACAGTTGGTAACTCAGGTAAAGAAGGAGGAATAGGTGTTTACCTTGCTAGAACTCCGGAAAAAGTTCCTGACAATCAAACATCCTTCTACTATGGCCCTGCTACGAATATCCACATAGGTAATTATTGGTATAGCGGAGGCCGTGATAAATATGCTGATACCTGTGTCAATAATGAGAACTATACACAATTAACAATTGATACAAGCGGTTCTTTAACTTATTCATTGGAAGGGCTAGAGCAATTTCAGAACAATTAAGTATTTAGCTAAAAGGGTGGGAGAAGGAAAATGCAATGTTCGCAGAAACTATCCCACAGACGATACAAGAGACTAACCCAGATCCACACACTTATTCTAAACTTAAACAGGCAGTTAGTCGCATAAGTCTTTGCATGGCTTTGAGTATGAGCGGAGCTGTAGTATCAGAAGTAGTTCAAGCTGAAAACCATCCAGCAATAGCAGCTTCTGTAAATGACTATCCTTGGGCAGATGCAGAACATGTTCCGCAACCACCTGCGACAGACAACATTACCTGGGGTTATAAGGATAAGACCACTTGTGATGGTAAAAGTGCTGCTTATGATTGTAAATCAACCTACCTTAGTTTAATGGATGGCACTAAATGGTACTATCGCGACCAATGGGGATATGACCTTCGCAACTGTACGTCCTATATAGCGTGGAGATCTGCCGCACAATTTGGAAAAGACGTTTCCGGGTGGGGCAATGCAGCAGACTGGGCTAATAAAGCTAAAGCAGCCGGCTATACGGTTGATACTACTCCCGAAGCTGGAGATATAGCCCAATGGGATGCTACTTCTTCTAATTCATTCGGTCATGTCGCGTTCGTAGAATCTGTTAATTCAAATGGCACTGTCAATATTTCTCAATTTAATAAAGCGTTGGATGGCAATGGCACTAGTGCAGCCAATCAAACGGCTAGTCATTATATAGATCTCAATGGCACAGGTTACGGCCTGAACGGTGAGGCTATCTCATCTACTTCTGCTCCGAAGGCTGAGCCTGACCCTCAAGGCCCTAATGACCCCTATGGCCACATTGACGCGGTCAAGCGGATTCCTGGCGGACTGAGGGTTGAAGGCTGGGCGCTTGACCCGGATGACCCTAGCAAATCTATTGATGTCCATGTTTACACCGGCCAGGGCTATGTCGATCCAAATCATTTTAAAGGCTGGTTTAACGCCAACATGCGCCGGGATGACCTGGCCGACCGCGGTACTTACCACGGCTTTGTCTACGATTTCCTAACCGAAGATGCAGAAACCCGGCTTTGCCTCTACGGTATTAACATCGGGGCGGGCAGCTTAAACCGCCGTTTTGATTGTAATACCCCAGCCATATCTGGTACCGCCATTGGTAATTTTGAGCGGATCTTCCGCGTTCCTGGTGGTGCCCGACTAATAGGCTGGGGCTTAGATCCAGATACCAACCAGCCAATTGACCTGCACTTCTACGAAAGCGAAAACGCCGACCCTAACTACTTCCGTGGTTTTGCCACGGCAAACCAGCGGCGTGATGACGTTGAGGCCAACCTACAAGCCGCTTACGTCGGCTACGGCCCCAATCATGGAGTGGACTATAACTTACCGCTTGGCTATGGGCCACATCGTGTTTGCGGCTTCGCTCTTAATAAAGGTGGTACTCCCGGTGGCAACCAAGCGCTGGATTGCCGGGCAATAGATATCTCCCCCGAACCCTATGGTGTGTTCGAAGGCGCCTGGCGCGAGGGCGGCGGCGTTGCCGTTAGGGGTTGGGCCATAGACCCAGATATAGCTGGTCCCGTGGACATTCATGTTTACCGGACTGATGGTTCGGGCGCGACTTATTTTGCCGGTGGCTTCAGCGCCAACCAAAGCCGCCAAGACGTAGTTACTAGCAACCCCGGCTACGATGAATACCACGGCTTTAACACCACTTTATCCGTACCCAGCGGCTACCAACGACTCTGTGCCTACGTCCTGAACGCTGCCAACACTGCCGGCCACAACCGGGCGATGGGCTGCATAACAGTAGGGTAAAATATTATTTCAAGACTTCTTTAACGATGTCTACGACTTGATGGGGAGTATGGTAGGCTTTCACAATATAGCGGTCAACATTAAGTAGCCGTAGTTTTTGGGGAACCTCATCCTTGCTGATGTTGATAAGGATGATAACCCTTATGCTGCTACCCCACTCAGTAGCTCGCATTTTTTCTAACATATCCTCGCCTGTCAGTTCTGGCATTTTGAGATCAAGTAGTATCAGATCTGGCTGGAATTCTTTGGCTAAATCTAGGCCAGTTTGACCATTGGCAGAAGCTGAAAAAAAGTAACGAGATGGAGATTTTCCTAGGTTAAGCAGGTAACTTACTTAGGTCAATACGTACTGCAAGTTGCTGGCCAAGTTTAAACTTATCATGCCCATAACTGTGTACTATGGACTCGCCGTAATGTTTTACTACAGATGCTGCGTAGCCATTGCCAACCATTACGTCTTCTTCCAAAAATTTATAGCCCTGGTCACGCAGCAATTGTTCCATATCTCTTTGTAATTGTCCCACCAGGCCCTGGCCCTGATGCTCTTTATCAATTGTCGTAAAATATACATAAGCAGTGTCTGACGATTCGTCCGCGCGCCTGGGATCCATCTCTCCGATTGGTATAGCCATGCTAAACCCCAGCAGGGTGTCGTTATTAACTAAAGTTGCCAATATGGTTGTCGGCCTTTCTAGTAATGCCCTCAGGTTAGGTGCTATTTCTACGTCTTTGCCATCAATGATTTCGCCTAAAATAGGCTTTTCGGGAGGCATTTCAGGAAAGGCTTCGCGCGCTAAAGCCTCAACCGAATCCAAAAGCTGCTGGTTCTTAGGGTCCAAATTAGGGGAAACCATAATATAACTTATAATATCATATTTAGCGAAAATAAACAAAAAGAGTTTGTAAGCTAGTGAGCGCGGTTCATCTTTTTAGCTATGCGCTGGAATGGATTTTGTATATTATCTTGGGTGTCATGCCATGGGTCTGACTCAAACACTGCCACCACTAAGGCACAGACAGGTAGGTCAACACATTTTGTGCCAATAATATGCATTTGGGGATCCCTGAATTTTATGCCATGATTTTTGGCTAAGGCTTCTAAACTATGCTCTATGTCAGCACGGACTTCTGGTTCGCTATTTCCATCATGTTCAACTAGCAACCCCTCGCCTATATCATCCTGTATCCAGCCAATACCTGCCCATGCTTCCTGATTCCGCTGTGAGGTACGTCTTTGTGCCATAACAACATATAGACGATCACCCCAACCTCCGTCAAGCTTAGTGTCGGAAGTCCTTGCTACGACTTTGCTTCCTGGAGGCAAAACAGAGCTTAAGTAAATAAGATTATAATTAGCTACTCCTGCCTTAACTAAAGCCTGGTCAAAAGCAGAAAGTTCAGTCGGACCGCTACCTATTCCTTCAGATACTTGAACTAGCATAATTTCATAATGTTATCATAATTGGGTTATTTATATCATAAAAAATCCCACTAATAAAAAGTTATTTATCAATTACCAGTTTTAACAGCAAAATAGGTATTTTTCGAAGGAAGCTTTAAACTTATAAAATGGCATGGTTTTATTTAGCGCTTCTTGCTCCACTTCTATATGCCATAGTCAATTTGCTGGATGACAATTTATTGCGTTACGTTTACAAAAGTCCCTATTTCGCGACAGTTTCAGCCGGTTTTTATGGCTCGTTGCCGCTTCTTAGCAGATTCTTCATCCATACTTCCAATATACCTACTGGTTTAGCCTTGCTTTCGGTAGCGGCCGGTTTCATTACCCTGACATACTATTTTTTCTATTTTAAGGGCTTAGAATCGGACTCCCCGTCTATAGTTATCGCTCTCTTTAGTTTGGCTCCTGCTACCATTCCTTTTTTTGCTTCCTTTATTGTGCATGAACGGCTTTTTGGCCTTCAGATACTTGGTTTTATGATTGTGTTGTTAGGCTCGCTTGGTATCGCGGTAGCTGATATAAAAAGATTTAAGTTTTCCAAGGCTCTTTTACCAATTGCAGTTGCTGTAATATTTATGGATATTGCAGCCATAATGACAAAGTATGTTTATGATAAGGTAGACTTCTATCCGGCCTATCTTTATTTTTCTTTGGGCATGGGGCTTGCGGGCATTTGTTTCTTTTTAGTGAAGTTTGAACAGAATAAAGGGACGCTCAAAGATGTAAAAAGGGCTCTGAAAAAATTATTACCAATTTTCATAGTGGCTGAGTTAGTCGGTTTAGGAGCTGAATTTACCCTAAACCTAGCAATAAGTCGTGGATCAGTCTCCTTGGTAAAAGTAATTGAGGGTATTCAGCCCATGTTTGTACTCTTGATCGCACTGATGCTTTATCCACTTTCCCCTAAACATTTTAGGGAAGCTGAAGACGGGAAAGTTATTAGGAAGTTTGCTCTTATGGCTTTATCGATGGTTGGATTGGCAATCATCTTTATAAATTCATAAAATCTAGGTCTATAATTTAATGTTCAGGCTTGATAGTATATTTTCTAAAGAAATGAACAGGATTTAATTTCATTTTATGTCGGCGAAGGTTTTCACTGCCCAAATCCATCTCCATGTTTATATAAGGCACATTTCTTCTCATTGCCTCTCGGGCTAAATGACGTGTCATAAAATCGGATGTATAGGGGATGGAATAGTCAAACCGCAAATGATGAATTACAAAATGGTCTTTGGTGTGTGGCTGGTGGTAAAGAATAACACCTTGCAATTTATCATCCACATAAAGAGACAGGTTTTCTATATCTAGAGCGGCAGCATGTGACAAAGTTTTCTTTAAGGCATCGTGCTCGGTCCTTTGGGGGTCATTGCGTGACGGATGCGATTTTTCCCATTCCAAGATTGCGTTAAATAGATGATCTTGGTTATCTAAGACTGACAAATCCAATGACTTTATCTCTACTTTTCTGCCTTCAACTTCACGCAGAAAGCGATTTACTTGGGTTCGAATATGACCGTAAGGATGCCCCGGCAGCTCTGCTAGACCTTTGCTGTCTAGTATATATTCTTGGTAATCCGGTTCCTCTTTTAGCTTAAAATTATCTTTGTTATTAATAGCATTAACAACAAATTCGGGTACATGTACAAGCTTACGAGGTTCGCCACGCTCTTTTAGGTAATCAAAAATAGCTAAAATAGATTCATCTATCTTCTCCTCGCCGACCAAGCAGTAGCCAGAACTTTTTGCGTCAAAAGGCAGATGATATCTAATGACTACGTTACCATTTAGTGAAGCTACCGCTAGCTGTTCTCCTAAATTCCACCAAATATGAAGTGTAGCGAACAAAATGTCTGAAAAAGGTGGGTAGCCAGCTGTAGAGTTCTCGTATAATTCTTTGTCTTCTATTTTGAGCTTATAAAAGTGAGGAAAGTCTGGCAACATATATAGCTTTCAGTATAAGTCATAAACTTATTCTTGACACAAGAATATTACAACGCATAATTAAGCTTATGTTTAAAAACAAACTTCAAGTAATCGTAGCACTAATATTCCTGGGTTTTACATTTTGGTGGCTTAGTTTTCAGCACATTGTAAGTAAACAGGGTCCATCTGCACAGTGGTTTGAAGGTACTTACGGCGTTATGGCTTTAATTGGTGCAATTGTAGGGTTTTTAGCTGCACGGAAATGGGGCGGTTTCAAGACCGTACTAGGGAAGTCGCTGACTCTATTTTCAATTAGTCTTTTAGCCCAAGAAGCAGGACAGTTAATTTACCAATATTACATTTACAAAGATAAAATTGCTATACCATACCCATCGCTTGGAGATATAGCCTACTTTGGAAGTGTGCTTTTATATATTACTGCGTCGATATTTTTGGCTAGAGCCGTTGGTGTTAAATTTTCTTTGAAGAGCAATAAGTATAAAATAATCGCTATTTTCGTTCCCGTAGCTCTTTTAATTAGCTCTTATTGGATTTTCTTGTATCATCACCAATATGATACTTCGCATCCAATAACAGTATTCTTAGACTTTGGTTATCCAATGGGCCAGGCTATTTATATCTCAGTTGCTAGTGTGGCTTATTTACTTTCTTGGAAGATGCTTGGTGGAATTATGAAGCCAGGTATTCTTCTGATCATTTTAGGCCTCTTCGTACAATATGTTTCTGATTTTACTTTTGTATTCCAGAGTAGCCGGGGTACCTACATAGCAGGCAAATTTGATGACTATTTTTACCTTTTAGCATATTTTGTGATGACAATTGCAATGATAAGATTCCATATTATCTACAAAAATTTGAGAAGCAAAAACAGTTCTCTTGATTCTAACGTGACTGCTAAGAATGAGGCGGTTATCTAAAATGGACGTTTACGCTCAGATTGTCGTCAAGATTATCGAGAGCCAAGAAGCCATTATTGGTCCAGTGGCTATTGAGCAGGCGGAGCGGGTAGCGGGCCTTAAAGTCGAGTGGGATAAGCACCAGGTGTCGCTCAGTGGAAATGAAGCTGGGGTGATTGACCAACTAGTAGACATCTATAAAGAATTGTTTGGGCAGATATCGGTTGAGGTTTCTAAAGAAGCGGCCGCCTCTCTAGTCGGCCAACTGCCGCCCGAAGGACTACCTGAAGCTTTAAAATAGTTCTACAATAGAGCTATATGGCAAATATAAAAACGTACAAAATAGCTTCTGCTAAAGCGGCGTACCCGAAAATATTAAAGAGACGTCGTCAGCTGGAACAGGATCTGGAGCACATAACTCAAGAGATGTACCAGCGCAATCATGAGTTGGTCGAAACCAACAAAACCCTTTCGCTGCTGCGGACTATCGATACCATCGTGCTGCAATCGCAGGAGTCCATAAAAAACGTGTGCGAAGAGATCGCTAAAGCGATCACGGACGTTACTGGCTACCCTTTTGTTGGCATATTGACGCGTTCGCCTCATTTTAAGCAAGAATTGGAACTGTTTGGTTGGAGTTTGCCAGGCCAGACTAGCCTAGATGGTCTTTCAGGCCTGAGCCATATACCGCGCTTCCACGTCCATAGCCCCTGGCTAGGCGGATTAAAAGACGCCCAACTATTCTCCCTGGACGGGCTTACCCACGCTGAAATAGCCACTGTGCTTGGTTCTACCGAGGAAGAGATAGATGTAGTGATTGACCATTTGCAGCTCAAAACGCTTTACCTCATCAAACTTATGGCTAGGCGCAAACTGGCCGGCGTGATTATGGTAGGGTTTGGTAGCAAGCCTGAAGAATTGGTGCATATGGAAACCAGGTTATTAGATAGGATTAGCGAAAGCGTCGGCGTCGCCCTGGACAACAAACTATTGTTCGAAGAAAACAAACACGTTTTGAAACAGCTCAAGGAATCCAACGCCAAGCTACGGGCGCTAGATGAGGCCAAAGACGACTTTATAAGCATGGCTAGCCATCAGTTACGCACGCCGCTGACCAGTGTCAAGGGCTACATAAGCATGGTTATGGAAGGCGACGTTGGCAAAATTAGTACCCAGCAGAAAACTATGCTCAATCAGGCTTTCTTTAGCTCGCAGCGGATGGTTTACCTGATCGCCGACCTGCTAAATGTTTCCCGTTTGCGCACTGGCAAGTTTATGATCGAATCTTCGGCAGTGAATTTGGCCAACGTGGTTGAGCAAGAACTAAGCCAGTTAACAGAGACCGCTAAGGCCAAACAACTCACTCTTAACTATGAAAAACCCAAAGATTTCCCTGACCTAATGCTAGATGAAACCAAAATTCGCCAGGTAATTATGAACTTTGCCGATAACGCCATCTACTACACTCCGGCTGGCGGGCACATTACGGTGCGTTTGGTCGATAAGTCCTCGACTATAGAACTGCGCATAGAAGATGACGGCATAGGAGTACCTAAGGCTGAACGCCACCATTTATTCACCAAATTCTACCGGGCTGGCAATGCCCGCAAAGCCCGGCCGGACGGTACTGGCCTAGGGCTGTTCATGGCCAAAAAGGTGGTTATGGCCCAAGGGGGCAGCATCATTTTTGAAACCGAAGAAGGCAAGGGAAGTACTTTTGGATTTGCCTTTAGTAAATCCAAGCTGGCAGCGCCTACTGCTACGGCCCCACAATCCACTGCTTCTAAGAAGTAAATCTCTCTCGCCTGAACCTCAAAACCGTGTCATTCCTGCGAAGGCAGAAATCCAGTAAGACAATAATGAATTTCATTTTTAACTGGATCCCAGCCTCCGCTGGGATGACAGCGGCGGAGATTTAGGTTCCTGCAGCTTGCTAAAAACCAAAAAACTGGCCTAGTTGTTGACAAGAATAAATGCTTGTGTTATTATGTAATTCAACCTTACGAGGAGTAGGGTGGAGGTGCCTCCTGGCTGTTAAAAAGTCTATTGACTCATTCAAGCAGGCATGGAATCATCATTATAACGAAAAGCAAAAAGGTGGGCCCGAAATAAAGTTAACCATTAAGGGAGACCTAAAGTTGCTATGAAACTACTATCTAAACTCAAGCAGTTATCACGTAAAACCGTTGTGTTAGGTGTGGTTACGCTCGCCTTACTCGGTTTTGGTATATTCAAGTCAGTCCAGGCCCAGAACATAGCTATTAACGTTACTCCAGAATGTGAAGCCAACTCGGTTGTATGGTGCGGTGCTTTATCTGTTAACCAGTTGATTGATCGCTACAATAACGGTGATGGCCATAATTCCGCCAAGAGCATCCAAGACATTTACGGCTATTTTAAAATTAGCAGTGCCGATATAAATGGTATGGACGATGCTTCAACCCACGTTGAAGCCGGTAGGGCGGACATTAATGGTAATGTCTATGATGCTAGCGGTAAAGTCGTCGCTACGGATCTTAAAACGGCCGGTCGTGGATTTATAGCTGGCAGTACCCCAGTCACCTTTAATGGCACCAGCTTTTATGTCCGTCCACCTAGCGTATCTTTCCGCAGCAACTCAATTGCTGCTTACGTCGTTAAATCATCAAATGGTATATTCCGCTTTGCGGTCTTAGCCAGCTGTGGTAACCCTGGTGCTGCTACCCCATTAGTACCCAAAGTACCTAACTACAGTATTAATAAGCAAGTAGCCGTAAAGGGCAGCAATACTTTTGCTAAGAACATTAACGTCAAACCCGGCACACACGTTATCTACCTGATTTCAATTAGGAGTACCGGCGACGCGCCTGTTACTGGCCTAAGGGTTAGCGATACCTTGAAGCCTCACATTAGCTACGTTGACAACAGCTTGTTCCGTGATAATGCCAAGGTAGCCGACCCTACCGACAACGCTTTCTTTACCAATACCGGCATAACCGTTGGTACTTTACCAGTGGGCGGCAGCACGGTCTTTACCTTTGAAGCCATCGTCGGACCAAACGACACGCCGGTAGCTTGTACGAATGAAACTTTACCTAACACCGGCAACATGGTAGCTACTAGCTTGCCGCCTGAAAGCTCAACAGCCACTGTTAGCAAGCAGTGCGCGCCCAAACCGGCTTATGCCTGTAGTACGCTAACGCCGACCAAATTGAGTCGCATACAGTACAACTTTACTGCTAAAGCTACCGCAACTAACGGCGCCACTATTACCAGGTACGTCTTCCACTTTGGCGACAAAACTGCTGATAAGACTGTAACTACTAGCAGCGAAACCGCAACTTTACCTCAACCCCACACTTATCCTGATATAGATACTGCCCAAGCTTATACGACTTCCGTAGATGTGTTCGTCAAAATAACTGGCGTTACCGGTGAACAGAAAGCGGCTGTTAATCTGGCTTGTAGCACTCAGATAAATGTGGCTGGTAAGCCGCTGGCCGAGTGTACGGGTTTGGATAAGCCTATATTTGACACCACCAACCCTCGTAAAATTACTGTCACTGCTCACTTTACTACCCAAAACGGAGCTAAATTAAACTCAGCCAGCTTCGACTGGGATGACGGCCAGCCCCCTACAGTTACCAACAAAGTTACGAATGGTAACCAGGTAGTTGCCGATCATGCCTATAAAGAAGACAAAGACTACACCATTAAAGCTACGCTGACCTTCACTGGCGCTAGTAATATTCCAGCTTCAGAATGTGAAGTTCCCCTAACCGTCAAAACTGTGCCGCCGACTTGTGACGAATTTGACCTGAACCCTAGCGACAACCGAACAGTTACGGTCAGCAAGTTCCACTACACGGCTACCCAGACCAATACCTTCAAGAATGCTGTGATCAGTTGGGGTGATACCACGGATGGTAGTAACAATACCCCCATTACTAATCCTGATACTTCACAAGTAATAGGCAAAACTTCCCACACCTTTGCCGCTGACGGTACTTACTTGGCTACTGTAGTAGTCCACTTTACCGACAAAGACACTGGCGGTGACATCGTGGCAACTGGCATCCAATGCCAAAAGCAGGTTACTTTCGCTGCCAACGTACCACCTAAAGTTACACCTCCCCCAGCTCCAGAGGCCCTGCTAAAGACTGGCCCTGGCAATGTAATCGGCATGTTTAGCGGCATCACCCTAGCTGGCGCGTTCATCCACCGCCGCTTCCTGAGCCGTCGCCTGGCCGCTGAGCCTAGCACAGACGACTAACCTGTGGATAAACACTAGCGCGATTGTCAAAACTGTGCTATAAATAAAAACAGTTTAACGAGTAGTAGTGACTGACCGCTCCAAAACAAATCTCCTCACAAAAATCCCCCGGTATTCTACTGGGGGATTTTCTTTTCTCCCCTGTTATGGTACTATTGCACAGCCTTGTAATTTACAAATTTTGCAAACCAAGGAACGTAGTGACTGTATGCAAAATTTAGAGGAGAAGCATAGGGCTAGGTCGAAGCTTTTGCCGTTCAGGCAAAACGAGACAGGCCCGTAGGCTTGGACGAGGTCCCATCGTCTAGCGGTTAGGACACCGGGTTTTCATCCCGGCAACAGGGGTTCGATTCCCCTTGGGATCACCAAGAAAAACGATCACCTTTTAGGTGGTCTTTTTTCTTGGCTGAATTTTAATGAGAATCGAACTCCGATAAAAGTGAGCGGAGCGAGCGAGGGGTTCGTGTAGCGACTGAAGGACGCAGGAATTTATTTCGAGTACTGGAAGGAGCGGATATAGTCGGGCGCGAAGCCCCGACGCCTTCCCCTCGGGTTCCTAAAGCGATATACTTAAATCAAATAGACTTATGGTGGGAGCTGAATGGATTTAACAAAAACCGTGCCGGATGTGCCGCTCGAAAATTTCAAGCGCGCCAAAATTATTGCCACGCTTGGGCCAGCAACCAATAGTTACGAGGCCATTCTGGGGCTGATAACTAGCGGGGCTAATGGCCTAAGGCTTAACTTTAGCCACGGCACGCACCAGGAACGGACCCAGCAAATCAAGTGGATCCGCGAAGCCACCAAAACGGTCGGCAAACCGGTGGCCATTATCCAAGATTTACAGGGACCAAAACTGCGCTTAGGCGATTTTGACGACATCGTTAATGTGGCTAAAGGCCAAAGCTTGGGCTTAGCTTACCAAGCCGACTACGCCACCAGCCGACATTTACCGCTTCAGTATGACCTCACTAAAAAGGTCAAACGTGGCCAGCGGCTTTATTTGTACGACGGCAAAATCCACACTACGGTGACGAGTGTTCAAGGTGGCGTAGTTTATGTGCAGGTGGAGAGTGACGGCATCCTGATTAGCCGCAAAGGCATAAATCTGCCCGACACTGACTTCGAGGGCGATATATTGACGCCTAAAGACCGGGCTGACCTGGTTTATGGCGTGTCGGCGGACATTGATTACGTGGCCCTTAGTTTTGTGCAAACGGCCGATGACGTAGAGCGTTTGCGCAAGCTGCTCAGAGGTATGAACAGCACAGCCAAGATTATTTCTAAAGTTGAAACCAAAGCGGCGGTTGAAAATATAGAAGAGATTGTGCAGGCTAGCGACGCTGTGATGATTGCCCGCGGCGACTTGGCGGTTGAAACCTCTGCCGAAAGCGTGCCGCTGGTGCAGCGCCAGATAATCAGCCTGGGCCAACGCTATGCCAAACCCACCATTGTAGCTACCCAAATGCTAGCCAGCATGGCGACCGCGCCTGATCCCAGCCGGGCCGAGGTTTCCGACGTTGCTACGGCTGTCCTACTCGGGGCTGACTGCCTGATGCTGAGCGATGAAACCGCTACTGGCTCTTACCCGCTCGAAACCGTTGAAACTATGAAACGGGTGATTTTGTACACCGAGCAACACGATCATCTCAAGCCAGCATTGCTAGATTATAAAGACCACAGCCGCCAGGCTTCGATTAGCAAGGCCATCATTAACCTGGCTGAAAATATTGAGGCTAAAGCCATCGTGGCCGCTACCAAATCTGGCGCTACGGCCCTGCAAATAGCCGGCCGGCGCTCGGAAATCCCGGTTATAGCCGTCGCCAGCGATAAGCGTGTCGCCCAGCAGTTAGCCATAGTTTATGGCGTCAAAAGTTTTGTGCGGCCAGTCGACCCCTTGGCCATCCAAAAGCTGACCGACTGGTTGCGCAAAACCAAATTGCTAGACAAAGGCGACATAGTTGTCACGGCTTCTGGCCGCTATCCGGGCGTAGTGGGCACCACCGATACTATAAAAGTTCGAATGCTGGAGTAGGATTTATGAATTTTGCGCATTTCGTTGTCAGCAGTTCCAGTCCTCACTCACCCCGACGATACTGTCGGGGCTCGTTCCGGGCTTCGCTGCTTCCTAGAACTGCACTAAAATTCATAAATCCTAGTAGAGTGAGAGTGTGACATGTTTACTAAAAAAACTATTCGTGACATCGATCTAAACGGCAAAACAGTGCTGCTCAGGGCTGATTACAATGTGCCGGTCGAGGACGGCAAGATTACCGACGATTACCGGGTGAAGCAATCATTACCAACCGTAAAATACCTACTTGACCAAGGCGCTAAGCTAATAATCTGCTCCCACCTGGGCCGCCCCGAAGGCAAAGTAGAGGCCTCCATGAGCTTGTTCCCGGTTGCCAAACACCTGAAGCAACTTTTAGACCGGGATGTCGAATTCGTGCCGGATTGTGTTGGCGAACGGGTCAAAAAAGCCGCCGAGCGTTTAAAACCCGGACAGGTTCTACTGCTCGAGAATGTCCGTTTTCACCCAGAGGAAGAAGCTAACGATGAAGGTTTCGCTAAACAATTAGCCGCCCTAGCCGACATTTTCGTCCAGGATGCCTTTGGTGTCGTCCACCATCCGGCGGTATCAGTTTCGGAACTGCCTAAATATTTACCTGGTGTAGCCGGGTTGTTGCTAGAAAAAGAAGTAGATACCCTGACCAATGTCATGGAAAGCCCCCAGCGGCCGCTGATGGCCATTATCGGCGGCGCCAAAATTGCCGATAAGCTTGATATACTGCAGCGGTTTATAGAGATGGCGGACTTTCTGGCGGTGGGCGGAGCCATGGCCAACACCTTTTTGGCGGCTGAAGGCATAGAGGTGGCCGAAAGTTTGTTCGACAAAGTCGACCTGCCGGTCGCCAAAGACATTATGGCCAAGGCCCGCGCCGAGGCCAAAAAGCGTAAATTCATCTTCGCCATCCCGCGCGACGGCGTAGTGGCCAACGAAATTGATAAAACAGCGCCGACCCGGATTGTCGACTGGAGCGCCCACGTGATTGCCGACATCGAAAACTATCCGCACCAACCACCGGCTAGGGCTAGCCATATCCTGTCCCACGAAAAAATCCTAGATATCGGCCCCTTCAGCGGCTCGTTCATCGCCGGTGGCATGCAGCTGGCCAACACAGTTATCTGGAATGGCGCTATGGGTGTGACCGAAACGCCCGGCTTGCACGGGCCGGTTGGGCCGTATGCCCACGGCACCGAACTGGTAGTGGAGGCCATGCTCGGCCAGTTTGGCCATCGGCCGTTTACAGTAGTTGGCGGCGGCGATACGGTCGGTTACATTCAGAGCCGGAAACTAGTAAACGCCTTTGACCATGTTTCCACCGGTGGCGGGGCTAGTCTGGAGCTGATGGCTGGCCGCAAATTGCCAGGCGTGGAAGCCCTGTTAGACAAAAAATGATGGTACAATACCAAGCATAAGCGTTATAAAATTATGCGAAAAACTCTAATCGTCGGTAACTGGAAAATGCACCTCAACACCCATGAGGCCAGTTTGCTATTGCAACGGCTGCACCAGCAGATACCTGTCCACCGCGATATCGAAGTAGTCCTGGCGCCTAGCACGCTGAGTTTGCAGCCTCTAAATTTACAAGTTGACCATCGCAAATTCGGTTTGAGTGCCCAAAATGCTTATTATAAAGACGAAGGGCCGTATACCGGCGAAGTTTCTTTTTCTATGCTCCGTGATCTGGTGCAGTACTGCTTAGTTGGCCACTCTGGCCGGCGAATTTATTTTGGCGAAACGCTTGAAGAAGTCCGCGATAAAGTCGCGGCCGCGGTGCGTAACAACATCGTACCGATTTTATGTATTGGCGAAACCAAACCGGAACGGGCTAGCGGTGAAACCAAGCGGGTCATCCACGACCAACTCACCACCGCCCTCAGTAACTTAACTAGCGAAGATGTAGCCGGGGTTGTTATCGCTTATGAACCAGTTTGGGCTATCAGTACTTTCGAAGGCGAGATTGCCAAGCCGGATGATATGCAAAAGGCTATTGATTTTGTGCGTATGCAGGTTCGTGAACTCTACGGAGAAAAGGTTGCTGACGAAGTCCGCGTACTCTATGGGGGTAGTGTTGACGCTCACGACGCCCGAGCTTATTTAGAGCTTGACGGTTGCGATGGGGTATTAGTGGGCAAAGAAAGCTTGAATTACAAACAATTTGCGGACATAGTTGATAGCGCTTACCGCTTAAAACACCAAGTGAAAAAAGACGATGACTAAGAACCCATTGCAAATCTCCTCTCCAGCCTCAGTCTGGCCTGGCGGCACCAGCTGCCAGTTTTATTCGTCGGCGTATCCACCGATACGCCTCCTCACAAGAACTGTCATCTGGCACTCATCAGGCCAACCTTCGCTTAAAAGACAGGAGATTTGCAATGGGTTCTGATCCAAATGCCAAACCAGCACCAGAAAAACCTAAAGACGGCAAAAAAGTATTCGATGTAGCCAAGCCTGGCAAAACCGCGGCTGGAGCCTCATCTCGGCCGATTATCGTTACGAACCGGCCAGTCCTTAAAGATCCGATGGTGGTAATGGAAGATGGCAGTAGTAAGCCAGTTGTTGGGCCACCGGATGTGCCGGTAAAAGTTCGTGCCGAATTAAAACTAAGTCCTTTAAATAAATCTGAAGCCACTGAACCAAATACTGATGAACCTGCCCCTCGGGAACCTAAAAAAGTTGAAATCTCTACGCCAGAAACCGAAACGGAATTACCGGCAAAAACGCAGGAACCTAAAACAACCGCGCCGAGCCCAGAATCGACTCCAACCGTAACCGAGGAAGCTGGTTCTGATGAGCCCGCGCGGAAAGACGATCAAACACTTGAAGTTAAGGCCGAACCTTCAACTACCACGGGGTCTCCACTGGACATTGACGACACCGAGACAGAAGACGGGAAAGATAAACCGGGAATAGCTGAGCAGGCTAAGGCGGCCGAAGCCAAGAAGGACGAAGAACACATTGCCGCCATCGAAAAACTGGTTAGCGAACAGAAATATTACTTGCCGATTAATTCGCTTGAGAAGCGACGGACTAAGCGCCACCTAATCATTGGCATTTTATTAATTATACTTCTGGCCCTAGCCTGGACAGACGTAGCGCTGGACGCCGGGCTGGTCCACATTGGCAACCTCCACGCCATTACCCACTTATTTACGAATTAAAGCCTGAATACCGTGGCTATTTTGCTAGAATAAGTAAGTGTTAGAAGACTTACTTAAAGGTTTAAATGAAGAGCAGCGGCGGGCGGTGGAAGCTACCGAAGGGCCGCTGCTAATTCAGGCCGGGGCTGGATCCGGCAAGACAAAAACCCTAACCCATAGAATCGCGTATCTAATTGCCGCCAAAAAAGCCACGCCCTACAACATCCTGGCGGTGACTTTTACGAACAAAGCTGCCAAAGAAATGCGCGAAAGGGTAGCGAATCTGCTGGGAGAAAGAGCTGAAAACCGAGGATTCATGCCTTATATGGGGACGTTTCATGGGATTTGTGTGCGTTTGCTTCGCCAAGATGGCGAACATATTGGCATCTCGCGGTCTTTTGTAATTTTTGACGAATCAGACCGCTTGGCAACAGTTAAACAAGTTTGCAAACAATTAATGATAGATGAAAAAAGCTTTCCACCGCGAGTTTTGTCCGGCTTAATCAGTAGCGCGAAAAATGAAATGGTTAGCCCAGAAGCCTATACTGCGCGCGCTAGCGCTCCGGCCCAGCACGAAGCCGCCCGTGTCTATCCTTTGTACGAGAAGGCACTACGCGACGCGTCAGCGCTAGATTTTGACGACCTCATAAACCGCACGGTTAGGATGCTAGAAACTCGGCCCGAAATACGGCAAAAATGGCGGCAACAGTTCAAATACATCATGATCGATGAGTACCAAGACACCAACGCCGCCCAATACAAATTAGTTAACTTGTTAACCAACGACCAAAAAAACATCGCTGTAGTCGGCGATGACTGGCAAAGCATTTATTCTTGGCGCGGAGCCGATTTTCGCAACATTTTAAACTTCGAAAAAGATTATAAAAATTGCGTGGTAATTAAGCTCGAGCAAAATTACCGTTCTACCAAGCACATTCTCGACGCCGCGCATGCCATCATTAGCAAAAACTTACAACGAAGCGATAAGCAGTTATGGACCGAAGCTGGCGACGGCTTGCCTGTCCAGCTGCTCCAGGTGGCCAATGAGCGCGCCGAAGGCGAAGCCATCATGCGGCGCATCAGAAACGGCCTTGACTCTGGCCACCGCCGCTACCGCGACTACGCGGTGCTATACCGCACCAACGCCCAAAGCCGCTCCATAGAAGAAGCTTTTATACATTATGGTATCCCGTATCGTGTCGTGGGGGGCGTCCGTTTCTACGACCGCAAAGAGATTAAAGACATTATGGCTTATTTGCGGCTAATATTTCAGCCCGAAGACCGGGTTAGTTTTGAGCGGATCGTCAACGTGCCGGCGCGCGGCATTGGCGCTAAATCGCTCCTAAACTTTTTTGCCTGGCGCCAGGCAAATGATCTTAATTTGCAGGAGGCTCTGAACGAAGTCAGCGAATGCGCGGAACTGACCCCAAAGGCTCGTCAAAGCCTGGGTGAATTGGGCGATATTTTAATTTCGCTACGCAAAATCCTAGACGACGCGCCAGTGCTGGGCCTAGTAGATTCGCTGTTGCGCCGGATTGACTATTTGAAGTATCTGGACGATGGCACTCCCCAAGGCGAAGCTCGGCAAGAAAACGTTAAGGAACTGCTGAGCGTGGCACAAGAATACCAAGATGTCGGTTTAGAAGGTTTCCTGGAAGAAGTGTCGCTGGTCAGCGATATCGACAGTGCCGATTTCGGCAACGACGCCGTCACCCTCATGACCCTGCACGCCGCCAAAGGTTTAGAGTTCCCGGTGGTTTTTATGAGCGGCATGGAAGAAAGCATTTTTCCGCATTCCAGGGCTTTGTACGACCAATTTGAAATGGAAGAGGAGCGCCGGCTGTGCTATGTCGGCATGACCCGCGCCAAAGAAGAACTATATCTTATTTACGCCACTGGCCGGTTACTGTATGGCGGTATGCAGCACAATCCGCCCTCCCGTTTTTTGTCGGAAATTGATTCCGAACTCCAAACCGATTCCTCCGGTTTTATGCCCGGCTTTGGCCAAAACGATTCCTCCCTAATCGGTACGGATCAGTTTGCCGACTCCAACGAGCCCAGGTATATTCCGGAGCTTAACGAAGGCGACGGGGTACGCCACAAGCTCTTCGGTTTGGGAACGGTAGTGGAGATAGATGGCGACACGGCCGTAATCTATTTCAAAAACAAAGGCGCCCGCAAGCTTAACATTGCCTTTGCCCCTCTGGAAAAACTCTAATTTTTTGTGTGAGATTCTGCCAACCGGCGGCCAACCATTGACTATTTCAGCCGTTTGCGAAAGCTTCTAGCCTCGTGTTAAAGTTCTGGTATGGAGCGAGACAGTGGACCAGAAGCTTTGGTAGATAGCGGCTTTGCTATTACTCCTATGCCTGACCCGCGGAGAAACCATCCTGAATTTTATGCTGATTTCCAGGCCAGGCTCCGAGCGGCCAAAAAAATGCGCGGTCAAGAAGTTGAAGACTATGACCCGAATCTTGACGGTATCATGGTGGAAGATGGCCATGACAAGTATATTTACACACCACCTGCCACTTTAGACATTCAGCGCCAATATGACTTGGCTGACCGAGAGTATCGGCGGGCTATGGAATGGCGGGCCCAAAAATATCGCCCGTTTTGGCGGCGCTTATTGGGGCAATTCAGGCACGCTCCCGACTAGTATAATGGTGGTTTGCTACAATATAGCTAAGACTTTTGGGGTTGGTTGGCTTTTTGGTTCCAGCTTCCTAGTTGCTTGATATATGCGTAATAAAATCCATCGATTCCATCGTAAGGTTAACCGGGCTGGTCGTAAAAAATTCCGTCAGCTGAAATTGGTTAGCCGGCATCCAGTAGCCGTACCAGTAGTGACCTTTTTACTTCTAGGCGGGTTGACGGCGCTACTATATTTTTCGTTTGTGCGCCACGACTTGCCTAAAACCGATGCCATGGTAGTTATAGTCTCCCATGACCACCAAGAACAAGTCATCCCTAGCCGCAAGCAAACTGTTGGCGCGTTGATCAAAAAACTGGGTATAAAACTCAATCAAGGCGATGTCGTTGAGCCCGCGCTTAATACCAGCATCAACCAAGATAATTTCCG
Source organism: Saccharimonadales bacterium (SeqCode) (assembly GCA_035478435.1). GTDB lineage: Bacteria > Patescibacteriota > Saccharimonadia > Saccharimonadales > UBA4665 > DATLRC01. Next base: position 20,094 of record DATIJT010000002.1, read on the forward strand.
GATTAATATTTACCGGGCCGTACCAGTTGAGATTATCGATGGCAACCAGCATACTTTTACTTTTAGTGCCGCCGCCACGCCACGAAGCATTGTGGCCCAGGCCGCTGTATCGGTTTATCCGGAGGACAACATTAATATTAATCCGGTGACTAACTTTATAGCCCAAGAAGCTATTGGCGAGCAAGTGGTTATAGACCGGGCTACTCCTGTCAATGTTGACCTCTACGGCACGCCGGTAGTATTACGGACTCATGCTAAAACCATCGCTGAACTGGTCAAGGAAAAACATATCCACCTGTCCAAAAACGATCAGATTGTACCCGACCCCAGCACGCCAATCAGCGCTGCCGTACACGTTGCGTTTATACGTACCGGCACTAAAGTTCAGACTGTCACCGAAGACATAGCTACCCCTATCCAATACGTCAATGATGTCAACTTGGCCTACGGCACTAGCGCTATCCGCCAAGCTGGCTCGCCTGGCCAGCAAGTTGTTACTTACCAGATAGAGCTGAAAAATAACGTGGAAACTAGGCGTGTCGTAATCCAAAAGGTGGTAACTAAAACGCCCGTGACCCAGATTGTAGCTCGCGGCATTAACCTCGGTGGCATTAAAGGGGATATGGCCCTAGCAGGCATCGACCCGTCTGATTACGACAATGTCGATTACATTTTTACCCGTGAATCACACTGGAATCCATCGGCTGTAAATTCCAGCGGCTGTGCCGGGTTGGGGCAGGCTTGCCCGGGATCCAAACTAGCGTCCGCTTGCCCAAACTGGCAGAATGACCCTGTTTGCCAAATCCGCTTCTTTAACGGTTACGCCGTCGGCCGTTACGGCAGTTGGTCCGGCGCGCGGGCCTTCTGGGCTTCACATGGGTATTGGTAGGGAATGATGGCTAATCTGCCGGTTCCTAAAAAGTCGCTCGGGCAACATTGGTTGACAGATCAAGCTAGCCTGGAGGCGATGTGTCAGGCGGCCAGTGTAGATTATAACGATGTAGTTCTAGAAATTGGCCCTGGAACCGGTAGCTTGACACGATTGCTAATCCAGCGGGCTAAACAGGTAATAGCGGTGGAATTTGATCAAAAACTGGCCGCTGAATTGCCGCAAATAGTTCAAGCCAACAATTTACAGATAGTTAACCAGGATATTTTAAGCTTTGATTTTTCAGAGTTACCGCCAAGCTACAAAGTGGTAGCTAACATACCTTATTATCTAACTAGTAATCTCATTCGGGTATTGTCGGAAACGTCTAACCCACCGCGAATAGCAACTTTACTGGTGCAAAAAGAAGTAGCGCGGCGGGTGGCGGCCCAGCCTGGCGATATGTCCATTTTGAGCGTCACCGCCCAGTTCTATTGGCAAGTCAGCCTGGGGCAAATGGTGCCAGCCCGGCTTTTTACGCCACCGCCCAAAGTCGATTCCCAGATCCTGGTCTTAAAACGTCGCAAGTCGGTTTTATTACCAGATGTTGATCCTAAAGCTTTCTTCCGAATTGTTAAGGCCGGGTTTGCCCAAAAGCGTAAAACTTTGCTTAACACGTTAAGTTCGGGACTCCAATTGTCCCGCGAGACCGTGAATGAGATCTGTTCTCAAGCCAAAATTGATGCTGGTCGCCGGGCCCAATCGCTTAGCCTGGAAGAATGGCACCAACTCTACCAAGCTGTAAATACTTGATGCGTTAAGTATGGTGCGCTAAAGTGGACCTATGGGACCAGGAAACGACCTCGGCTATTTAGTACAACACTTGGCGGCCGTATTAGGCCACCAGACCGATCAAGTGCTTCTAGAACAACTGGGGATCGGCCTGAGCCAGTTTAAAATCCTCTGGGTGCTGCAGTGGAACCCCCGCGTAGAGCAACGCTTTATAGCCGAAAGCCTGGGTCAGACTGAAGCCAGTATAAGCCGGCAAATCAAGCTTTTACAGGAAAGCGGGTTTCTAGACAGCCGTCGTGACCCGAACAACAAGCGTAAACACCTGACTGCAGCCACGCTTAAAGGCACAAAAGTTACCGAAGCGGCAGTCAGCATTATGCGCCGCAATTTTGCGCCGATGTTAGAAGAACTTAGCGATAAACAATTCGAACAACTGATGGAATCACTGGAAATCCTGCATAAAGCCGTTTGCCGCTTAACAACCGGTACCCACGAGCACGCCGCCAACTTCTAATTTCCTTCTAGCATTAGCAACTTTAAAGTGGTATAATAGTTGTTACCACAGAAGGTGGTAATACGGGGCTGAATTTTAAGCTCGACGTAGGACTTTATCGGTTAGATCAGCAGGTCGCTTGTCAGCGTATAGGCAAAACCTTTTAGATGTAAGTCTTAAAGATCGCGCAGTAGCATTTGTTAGTGAGAAGGTTAATACCTTTGCAGCTGCATTTATGCCGCTCGCACCAGTTCGTAACCTAGCGTAACGAACCACGCCAAGCGTGACATCAGATAATGCCTTAGGCGTGTCATATCATCTGGTTGCTCAAGCATTACTGTCCATAATGCTTGCTAAGACTTCGGACTGCGGAATATGGCTTTTCGGCTATTTATCGGCCATATTCTTAAGACACCTAAGTAGCCTAAACCTGTAGAAGACTAACCAAGATAAACCTTCGGACGTGGGGGCAGTACCCACCAGCTCCACCAAAAACGCTCAAGGAGGGACCTTGAGCTTTTTTTGTTAAGAAAGGTAGATATGGCAGAAAAATTAATTATTGATCCACAAAACGTGCTCTTAGTAACCGATTGGATTAATGATCGGTTGTTAGTTATTAATGGTGAACACGGCTACTTAAATGGTTCTTACGATCCACCAAGCCGTCTCTTCTATATTGGTGATCTATTTGTTACCCCTAAAGTTAGGCGGCAAGGCATGGGTAAAAGATTACTGGAAGCTGCCAGGCAGGAAGCTGTAAAGAAAGGGGCAAGACTAATAGCCAGTGTTATTACAAAAAGAGAGCAACTTGACGCTATGACAAGCGTGTTTGGCGAAGAATCTATAGAGGTGAAGCAGCTAGGTCAATATGAGAACCCTAATCCAGATGCTTCGGACTTACCGACTTCGCAAACTAGCGCAGTACTAAGTTACAAGATAGACTAAGGATTTAATACATTAAAAACACCTTAAATCTAAGATAAGCTATTGACCAGTCGATATTTATCTAGCACAATAGTTCGGGTACATAAATAATAAAAAGTATAAAAGGAGATATTATGGACGATAACACAGACAATGGCATGCCTAAAGATGATGGCATGGCACAAGGCGATGACCAGGGTTCAATGAATGGCCAACAAGGTCCTACCATGCCACCTACCGACCCGCAAATGCCCCATCAAGATGGTAATGGCGACGACAGTACTGGTACCGACGATATGGGAGACGGCAGCGAAGAGCCAGAAACGCCTCATGAAGGTGGTGAAGACGACCACGCTGATCACGATCACATGCCAGACACCAGTGGTCAAGGCATGGCTTAGTCCGGTAGTAAAGGCGAATAGCTAGCAGAAGTTTCAGCCGGCTCTGTAGCAATGGAGCCGGCTATTCGTTTGCGGCCTACAAGCACCCAGTAAATTAGTAGAATAAAGCTGAATAGGGCGACCGATCTTAATGCCCAAAATACATCGTAGGTCCGAATTATCCAACCGAAGAAAAATACGGCCGGAAGAGCTACTAATCGGCCAAGTGTAGACATGACCGACATAACCGAAGCCCTCACCTCTGACGGCGTGGCATTTTGGACGTTCATTTCGATTAGGTTATATATCGCCCCGCTGAGCACTGCTTCGACCATGAAAATACCTATTCCCCATACAGACGTTGTGGATCCTAGGGCGATGAGTAACATCAAACTAACCATTATTAATAGGCTCAATTTGCTTTGCAGCCGGTGGGCCAGGAAGCTGCCTAAAGCCCAAGTAAAGGCATAAGCGGCCCAAAGCAAACCAAGTGCCACGGCACTACTTACAAAACGCAACATATATAGCTGGGAAAATTCTGACTTAAATGTTTCTAGCGCAAACATGACGCTACTTACTAGGATCAGGCTTCTTAGGATGGCTACTGCGCCAATGGTTCGGCTACTTGCAACTAGCTGCCGAAGGACCTTTTCTTTATTTTGGTTTTTATGAAACGTCGGTTCTTTTAAGCCAATAAGAAGGATAATATTTAAAAAACAAGGGATAAGAGCCGCAAAAAAGGCAAACCGCAAACCCCAGAATTTAGCAATAAAACCACTGGCTATGTTTGCTACGCCAGCTCCCACCAGGAAAAGGGCATAAGCGCGTCCCATTATTTTGCTATATTCGTTTGAGCGGCCTTCTTCGTGCAAGGAATCATACATAATTGCCTGCTCAATTCCTGAGGTACAGACGATATATATTCCATAAAACCCATAACCTATTAAGTAAGCGCTTAAGCCATTACTCAGACCTAAAATGACCGATGCAATGCCAAGGCATAGGGTAGAAACAATGATAATGGCCTTGCGACTCCATTTATCGGCCAAGATACCAGCAGGAATATCGAAAACTATGGTGAATATAAGGATCACGGCGCTGGCAGCTCCAATACCAACGGCATCGATGCCAATGCTTTTCATGAAAAGCTTTTCAATACCATACCAAAACACCAAGCCGGTAAGAAAATTGCTGAGGCACAGTTTAGTAATACGATTCATTGCAGCAATTATCTCATATCAAAATATCCAGAGAGATTGTAATTAGGTTAATGTTGTTTACAGGAGTAAAATTAGAAATAGCTAGAGTGCTTCAATGAAGCCGGTACAACCGAAAACGTACTTAGCGGCTCAGAGAAAGGGGACTTTATGTCTAAAGGCAAAGATAGAGGCAGGAAAGAAGTCAAAAAGCCTAAGCAGATCAAGCTTAAACCATGAACATTATCCGTTCGCAAAAAGCCGACAAACCTATATTTATGGAAGAGGCCGAAATCCACCAGGCCTTGACGGAAATGGCACTAGACAGCTCGCTCAATACCAATAACGCCAAACCAGGCTACGCCAAAAAGGAAGAGTATCCTGCCAACCGGCTGCCATTTTACCAAAAACACATGGAATACCTGAAAAGCCACCCTAAAGTCAATCCGGCGCATTACCTAGCCAACTTGCGTACTATGATCAAAATCCGCCATAGGTAGCCAGAGAACTAAACCGAGATATTAGACCTCTTTCCAAACCCCCATCTACCAAATCCGTTCAGTAACCGCAGCCTGCACAGGTTTTTCTCGTCAACATACCTAAAGGTATGCCTCCTCTAAACAATCTGCACATGCTACAATTCCTGAAGCAGATTTGCCTACGACGAGAGTCTGGAAAGAGGTCTATTGATAACTCTTTTGACATCCCAAAGATATCGTGCTAATATATAAGCATTGTTTTTGATGAATCCGGGTTTGCTAGTAGATTAATTACTCGATGTTCATTTGAACAAGTCAAGTAATAACTATTAACAGATAAGGATTCTTTTTTATGTCTTATACAAATTACTCAAGCCGCCGTACTGGGCGCGCTAACCCTGGACGGCACTTCGCACCCGCACGCTCAAAAACTAGACGCGGGGCGCAATACATTGATCCTGCTCTTTTTGTTAAGGTCGCTAGGCCTGTCAGTTCTGAAGACTACTTGCCAACTCACAGCTTTGGAGACTTTGCTGTTGAACCGTTATTGGCCCAGAACTTGGTAGCTAAAGGCTACGAGACGCCTTCGCCCATTCAGGACCAGACTATTCCGCTTGGCCTTGAGGGCAAAGACGTCATTGGTATCGCCAATACCGGTACTGGTAAAACCGCCGCTTTCGTGGTGCCAGTGCTGCAAAAACTGATAACTACCAAATCTAAAGCATTGGTAATCGCGCCTACCCGTGAGTTGGCACAGCAAATAGAAGGCGAATTTCGGTCTTTAGGCAAAGGCACTGGCCTGCTAGGAGCTCTGCTTATAGGCGGAGCCAATATTGGCCCACAGCTAAGGTCCCTACGCGATAAGCCGGAAATCGTAATTGGCACGCCCGGCCGGATTAAAGACCACTTAGAACGACGTACACTGGACCTATCCAGCTTCAACTTGGTAGTGCTGGACGAGGTTGACCGCATGCTGGACATGGGCTTCATAAACGATGTTCGTCACATTTTAAGTAATTTGCCGTCTAATCGACAATCGTTCTTTTTCTCGGCTACTCTAGACGAAAAAGTCAAAAGCCTGATCGGCACCTTCGCCCGCGAACCTATAACCATAACCGTCAAAACCGGCGAAACCAGTCAGAATGTCCACCAGAATATCGTCCATTACACGGCTAAAGGCGATAAACTAAGCAAACTGCACGACCTACTAATAGCTAGCGACGTCAAAGCCATTGTGTTTGATGAAACTCAGCGCAGTGTAGAACGGCTCAGCCAAGAATTGGTAGCGCGTGGCTTCGAAGCCGATGCCATCCACGGCGGCAAAAGCCAAAGCCAGCGACAGCGGGCGTTGGACAGGTTTAAGAAAAACAATATCAACATTCTGGTGGCTACCGATGTAGCGGCCCGTGGCATCGACGTTATAGACATCACGCATGTTATAAATTACTCACAACCCCAAAACTACGAAGATTACATCCACCGCATTGGCCGAACTGGCCGCGCCGGCCGAATCGGCTACGCACTGACCTTCGTCCCTCATTAATTAAGAGCTGACTAGTAAAAATTCAGCCCTTACTGTAAAAGTCTTTACAGACATTTATTGTTATTATTAGTAGGGTTAAAAATTATATAAACAGGAGAACTGCTATGGCAGACGAAATACAAAAGGTTCAGGAAACCACTACTCAAGCTGGCAATACCGTCCAAACCACAAAGGAAGTCAGTCAGCATGACATCCAAGCAGAAGCGGAGCACCCGATAAATGTAGCCGAACGGGTAGTCTGGTATGTGGCCGGCGTGTTGCTATTCCTATTGGGCTTCCGCTTCCTGCTTTCATTGCTGGGCGCTAACCCATCTAACAGCTTCGCCAATTTTATATACGCCACTTCCCACCCCTTCGTGGCGCCGTTTTTCAGCCTATTTAACTACAACTACAGCAATGGCGTTTCACACTTCGAAATCTACACTTTGGTAGCCATGCTTTTCTATGCGCTTGTAGCCTGGGGTATAGCCAGGTTAGTAACGATTAACCGCCGCGAGGCTTAAATAATTTTGGGTTCCTAATGCCCGGCGGCCATCTCTGGGTCGGGGTCGTGGGCCATAGTTTGGCGGGAAGGCCGGTAAAGTAGCCAGAAAAGTAGGCCGCCGACTGCCACGGTGATGCTAGCGGCGATGATCGGCACGTTGCGGCTAATGCCGCCTAAGTAGCCAGTTAGCGCCGCAGGGATGGATTGCGCCAGGGCTTGGACAGAAGCATTAATGCCTAATACCTCACCCTGTATATTAGCCGCTGCCGAACGGCTGACCAAGGCAGTAATATTCGCTATGGACAAGCCGACACAGATTGGAATAAGGGGGGCAACTAATAAAAGCTGGGTAGTATTATTAGGAATAAAGATGGCTACTAAAGCCACGCTTAAACCCAGTATGCTAAAGCGCAGGACTTGCCAGTTCGCCAGGCGTTTAGCCAAAATGGCCGTCAGGGCGCCTTGGGTAATGGCGATCCACAGGCCTATGTAAGCGAAGAAATCGCCGATATTGTTGGCCTTAAAACCCAGTTTAGTCGTCAGGTAAACGCTGAAAAAGGTAGTAAAAAAGCTAAAACCGCCCCAAAACAAGAATACCGAAGGGAAAATAGTCCGCAGCCCAGGCAAGGTAACCGCTTTAATGATGTTGTGGAAGGAGCGACTCCAATCAATCTTCAGGTGGTGCGCTACCCTTTTGAGGGTTTCCGGGAAATTGACCAAGACCATAGTAACGTTAATAGTGCTCAAGATGGCCGCGAACCAAAACGGCGTGGCGGCATTAAACCAGCGCGGAGTTGTTAATAGATGTAAGCTACCGACGTGCAATAATGTCACTCCAGGACTGGCTAATTTACCGCCAATGTAAGGGCCAAGTATAAACCCCAGTCCGAATACAGCCCCCATCAGCCCAAAGTTACGGGTGCGGTGTTCAGGCGCTGTTACATCGGCAATGGCGGCTTGGGCTACGGCTACATTGCCGCCGGTTATGCCATCAAAAGCCCGGGCTAAAAATAGTAGCGGGATATTGCGTACAATAATACCGTGAGCAAATACCACATAACTTACCGCTGTGCCCGCCAGGCTAAGGGCTAAAATTTTCTTACGACCGTAGCGGTCAGATAATTGGCCAAGAATAGGCGTAGCCAGGAATTGCATGAACGGGAAGATAGCCGTCAAAAAGCCAAGTAGTACCAAGCCGTCTTTATAAGTCCAACCGGCCGGCAACAGGTAGAAAGGCGAATGCGGGTTGGCCAAAAGCTGCGGGATGACCGGGAATAAAATACCCACACCGAGCAGGTCAATAAAAACCGTAAACAGCACGATGGGCAAGACTTTGCCTTCTAATTTGCCTTTTAGTTTACTAACGACCATATTTAATTTCCTAATCCTATACTTTTACTCAGCATAACATAGTCCTAAACTAATATTTTTAGGTTATCACCTTGACCGCATAGGTAAAATCAGGCTAGGCTGGACGTATGTCCAAACTTGATAAAGCTAAAGATTTAATGAACAGGACTTTCAGGCTCACTTTTCGGTCGGATAAGGAACTGTCTCCGGAAGATGTTATGGTGGCGCGGGCCTACATCGCCGCTTTTTGGCCGAGCATCACCCGGTTCCACCCTAAAGACGATGAAAGTTTGCTGGGTTTACCAAAACCGTATCTAGTACCCTCATGGCGGGAAAAGACCGGTTTTGACTACAACGAGTTGTACTATTGGGACAGCTACTTTATGGTCCAGAGCTCGATAGATGAAGCCCATAAAGACTTAGTGATGGGTATTTTAGAAGATTTAATCTATATGTTTAAGCGTTTTAAGGTCATACCGAACGCTTCACGGACTTATCTCACTGGCCGTTCCCAGCCACCTCTCCTAACGTCGTTTATTTTCGATGTCTACCATGCTTATAAACCAGGCGAAGAGTGGTTAAAAGAAGTGATAGAAGTTGCCAAACAGGAGTACAAAACTGTCTGGACGGGAACTAAAAAGCCAAATGAAAGGCAGGTTTACCAAGGCCTGTCGCGCTACTATGACATCAACTACCTGAATGACCTGGCCGAAGCCGAGAGTGGCTGGGATATGACACCTCGCTTTGGCCGGCGGGCGCTGAACTACCTGCCGGTAGATTTAAACGCTTTGTTGTATAAATACGAGACTGACTTTGCCCGGGCGGCCCGCATTGTTGACGACAAACGTGAAGCTGCCCGCTGGGACGATGCTGCCGAGCAGCGCAAGGCAACCATGAATGAGCTGATGTGGGACCACATCCGTGGCCTGTACTATGATTACAATTACCAAAAGGAAAAACGTGGCAGTGTCAGTAGCCTGGCCACTTATTTCCCGCTGTGGGCCGGTATGGTAGATGAAAAACAGGCCGCTTCCCTAGTCAAAGCTCTGCGCCGGTTTGAAAATAGGGGCGGGTTAGCTACCACCGATTCTTTGCCAGTCGGCCAATTCGTGCTTGGCACTATGCCTACCCAGTGGGCCTACCCGAACGGCTGGGCGCCGCTGCACTTTATGGTTGTCAAGGGCTTAGAACGCTACGGTTACCACGGCGATGCCCGCCGCATCGCCATGAAGTGGCTCAAAACTAATCTAGCATGGTTTAACGAGCACAAAGTTTTCCTGGAAAAGTACAATGTCATCTCACCCGATAAGCCGCCTGTAAAAGGCATTTACCCATCACAGACGGGCTTTGGCTGGACTAATGCAGTCTTTGAACGCTTTTGCCAAGACTACGTCGACCGCCCGCTCTAGGGTCCAATTATTAAAATTGAACTAGTTACTTCTTGCCCGACATAAGGATTTCATTATATGCGAATAACGCGCCGACGTAATAGGGCATTGAATTCTGCTCGTAAGCAGTAACCTTTGCCCATTCTACAGTTGGTGCTCCGGCTGGATTTTGACTGTAGCCAGCCCAAGTTAATCTGGTTAAACCATTTCTATTATCATCGGCGGGGTCATTGGCCTGGTAATCACTCTCAGGGGTTAGCGGAGCCGGCATACACTTGGGAGTATCGTTAGGCTCTACACACATTTCACCTGTTCCGCTTCCTACTTTGAGAGGAATCGGACCGGAAGGCGGTTCATCAAAGGTGCCTAAGACTACTACTGCTTTAGTATGAGGTCCCATGGTAAATTTAAATTGTTTAGAACCTACTCCGTTGACCGGCACACCGCTTGGCCAGCCATCATTAAGAAGCGCAGAGTCATATTGGACATTATCATCCCTATGAGCGGGTTTCAAGTTAATCGGCTTATCTGTACCTGACACATTAATGCTTAATCTGCAGGCAAGGCCACCCACATTACTTGTTTTAGTGGTGTTGCCATTTCTGGTAAAAACTTCATAGCCCCAAAGACCTGGTGATAAGTCAAAATTATCAGCCTTTTGTTGGTCGCTACTTTTCTTGGCTTGTTCATGCTGAGAGGCCCAATTATCCAGTAATACTAAAGGTGGCTTTGCTGGTCCGGTATGAGTATCCTTGGCGTCAACGAAACCCCCATTTTGAGTCGAAGGCCCATCCAATCTTTGGAATCTAATACCCACGTAGCCAGTTTTTGCTTGGCTACAGTTCTGTTCTGTTTTTATGGCATTTTTTCTATTGATGGTTATTTTTTTTGTTAAGTGCCAATTATTATCCCAACTATTACCGAAAGCAGTCACATTAATCTGGCTTTTCTTTGGCGCAGTTGTAGTTTTGGACGGTGTAGCTTCAGCTCGCGCCACATATATGCCCAAAGCAGCTAAACTTATACCTCCTAAAGCTAATAAAGTAGAAACACTCGAGCTTCCACTTTCATTGTGCCTGCTAACTCTACTTACTGTAGGATCAACATTCCGCCTCGCCCTTGCCATATTGTTATAATAACTACCTTCATTAGATTTTACAATTGCTAAATATATTGTTTTAGTAAGCTTATGAAGCCAAGAAGGAGTGCAGGCCAACCCTGCACTCCTCACAAACTATTTATTTTCGATTTGGTTTACTACCAAGCTGCACAGGTGTCGTTCTCACCGTTGGAAGTAATGTCAAACCAGTTAATAGATGGAGTGCCAAGAAGGTTAACAACCTCAGGCTTTAAGGTAACTTTCCAGCTCCGATCTTTACAACCGATAGGGATTCGAGTACCTACATTGTTGTAGTAATATCCCTTGACTTGGTAATCGACTACCGCACTTGCCCTAATACATGGCACACCGTCTGGATGTGACACATAAGGTACTTGTGAAATAACGTTACCGCCTGTGTCAATACCGCTCGAAGAAGCATCATTTTCAGCATTTGATGACCATCCGTAAGCTATGAAAGGAGTACAGAACGAAGAAGTGTCGGTGGCAGAATCTTCATATCCTACAGTTTTAGCGCAATTTGGAGACGCGTAAACATTGGCATTACCAATGACCCAGTCTACCCAAAGTTCACTGGTAGATAGCCAAACGTAGGCATAACCAGTTAGCTCGTCAGTAGTTGTTACGCTTGTTTTCGAGGCGGTACAAGGTATGGGCTTACCGGTAAGACTGTTAATAAGTCCTACAGTAGTATCTACCGCAGATCCGGTGTCGACTGTCCCTGAAAGATCAGTGCCACCAACACCACCGACACCGCTAGTACTAGACGTGTCAGTAGAAACCGGTACCGTAATTTTACCGATGTACTTAAGGTTTGGGTCTGTTTTTATAGTATATCCTGATGCTCCTTGAGCTGCTGCTGCAGCAGTTGGTGCAACCAGTGTAAAAAGAAGAGCTCCTGCTGCTATCCCGTATGAGAAATAGTGTGCAAGAGCTCCGCTTAGAGATTTTAGTTTTTTAATAGAAGTGCGCCAAATATGCGACATGTATTTACCCTCCTTTCAGAGTGGGTAATTTACTATTCTTTGAGAATATTTATAGAAACTCTCAACGTGCACGTCATAGTTTCTGAGGGTTAATTTATATTTAATTCTACAGAAGGTGTATGTGAGAATTCTTACAATAGTTTCTGGGGGTAGGCAAGTGAAAATATTAGACTTTTCCACAGCCATAGTTGATTTCAAGCATAAATTTATGATATTCAATTGAATTTTTAAATATAACTAAAGAATTTGATTAATAGATCAGATATTTGCATTTTTATGAGTAGTAGTTTATTGTATAGTTAGTAATGGAGAACGTTTGTGACTGATCCAGCAGAATCAGATATGGATTTAAACGCTTTACCCTTAGAAGCACCGGAAAGTGTATCTATTGAGGAAGCTATAGTTGCCGCTGACGCAAAGCATGCACAAGATCTAGAAGAAGTTGCGGATTGGGAAAAAGAGGTTCAAGCCGCCGAGCAATGCTTAGCCGAAGCAAAAGCCCAGGCTGACATATCTGGGGCCGAAGCCGAAAGATTAAAAGCTATTTATAATGAGCAGCAAAGACCTACGAGCCCCAACGTGCTTGGTATAAGGACTCTAGTAGAAACTACTGTCTCTTTAGAACCGGCAGAATCGGATGGCCCTTCAGAAGATAGACCTGAATCTGCGGTCAAAGCAGTTCCGGGATCTGAAGTTAGGGATGAAAGCGGTTCAGTAACTGGAGAGGATACTCCAATAGTTGCTGAGGTAACTTATGTGACTGTTGGGCAGATTGTTGAAAATATGCTTGCTGGTGACAAATACCCCTCGCTTTATAAGCAACTGCAAAGAATGATAGATGTAATCAGTGTTAGGTTGGGCTTGCCACAAGACCAAAGGCTGCACTTAATTGACTGGATCTCTCCCGCAAAAATGACTCGTCACGAGAATGAAGGCCGGACTGCAGCCCACAAATTACCTAAAAGCTATAGTGACTTAACAGCTGAAGTTTTTACTGATGACGAACAAGCAATCTTAGGCTTGCTATTCGATTTGCCGCAACTACGAAGTGCTACTATTCAGAGATATTTGAAAGGCCAGAACAAAGTACAAGGGGCTAGGGCTTACGAGGTTCTTAAGCAATTGGGTATAGTTGATAGCTCGGAAGACTACAAAAAACTGCTTTTGAGTGCCCTAGGCAAACTCCCCGCCCACCAAGATTCTTGATCTGCTAGATTATCTGGGCATGTTAAGATTATTAGTATCTTATGAAGCAAAGCGCAGGGTTGTTAGTTTTTCGCCGCCAAAATAATTTAGTTGAGGTGCTGCTAGTGCATCCGGGTGGACCGTTTTGGGCTAAAAAGGATCAGTGGATGATCCCTAAAGGCGAACTTGAGGACAATGAAGATCACAAAACCGCGGCGCTAAGAGAATTTGAAGAAGAATTGGGCATTAAACCACCCGATGGTGAATTTATAGATTTGGGTCAAGCTAAACAGGGCAACAAAATTAATTTTGTTTGGGCAATAGAAGGCAACCCGGATCTATCTAACTTTAAAAGTAATACTTTCTCTATGGAGTGGCCGCCTAAATCTGGTAGGCAACAAGAATTCACCGAGATTGATCGCGCTGAGTGGTTTGATTTAACTAGCGCTAAAAGCAAACTTTTTAAAACTCAAACAGAGTTCATAGACCGCTTGGCGGTTAATTTAGATCTAAGCCTAGAAGAATCGCCTAAGTTCGAACAGCAGTCGCTAATCTAAAATACTAGCGCTTGCATCCTGGATGTTTAGGTTTAGAATGAGCATTTGTACTAAAGAGGCAGGAAATAAATGAGCCAAGCACATGAGACCTTGCGTCAGACGTTGGCAGGCCGGCAACTAGCTGGGGTTGAGCTACTAATTGAACATGCAGCCAGACAGGCAGCAGTGTTCGAAGTGGAAGCGCATCTATCAGGACCATATAGAAAATATTTTCCCTATACAGATATCCGAACTCCAGAAGACACTCAGCGGGGTTGGGTTGTAGGTACAGATCGAGATCCTAATATTGGCGTAGTGTCAGTTGCCTTGACCCCCAATAAAAAACTTTGGGTAGGCAAAGTGGCCTTCGATCAATCTGCAGCAGCTAAAGACGTTTTAACGCCAGCGCTTGACTTAGAAGACTTACTGGCACGGATGAAAGCAGAAGACGGCGTACCCTTCCTGGTCGGCCGAGACGATCCATATAATAAAGGTCTTTATGCGGCGATAGGCTCTGTCCTTAATCGGCCAGAAACTATTGGTTCGTACGTAGCTAGCTTTCCGACCTTAGATAGGCTAAGGGCTTAGAATTTTATTTGTCACTACTAAAAAGGTAAACTACTACTTATGAATAATTATTATGTAACGACGGCTATTCCCTATGTCAATGACAAACCTCACCTGGGTCATGCTATGGAATTTGTAATGGCTGACGTACTGGCGCGCCGGGCTCGCCAGCAGGGCAAACAGGTTATATTCAGCATTGGTACCGACGAGCACGGCGGTAAGATCGCCGAAAAAGCCGCCGAGCTAAAAGTTAAGCCGGAACAATTGAGCGACCAAATGAGCCTGGAGTTTAAAGAACTAGCCAAAAATCTGAGTCTTAGCAATGACCGCTTTATCCGGACCACCGATGAAGCTCATGAGCAGCGTGCCCAAATTATTTGGAAAGCTCTGGCCAGCGATATTTATAAAGCCAATTATGTCGGTTGGTACTGCACCGGCGACGAAGAGTTTTTTACGGAGACCGTAGTCAAAGAAAACAAAGGCGTTTGTCCCGATCATAACCGACCTTACGAAAAGCTAGAAGAAGAAAATTATTTCTTCAAACTGAGCGCTTACACCGACGCTGTCCGTGAGGCCGTTGAAAAAGCCAGCTTTGCGGTGGTGCCAGATACTAGGCGCAACGAAATTCTGTCCGTACTTAAAGAAGGCCTAGACGACATTAGTATCTCTAGGCCGAAAGACAAGATTGGCTGGGGCATACCAGTGCCCGATGATCCGACCCAAGTCATGTACGTCTGGTTTGAGGCGCTCATGAACTATATAACCGTACTAGGATATCCGGAAAACAAAGATTTCAAAGATTTTTGGCCGGCTGACGTTCAAGTGATTGGCAAAGGCATCTTGCGCTTCCACGCCGCCATTTGGCCCGCCATGCTGCTGGCGCTGAAACTACCTTTGCCTAAGCAGCTGTATGTCCACGGTTACATAACAGTTGCTGGCAAAAAGATGAGCAAATCTTTGGGCAATGCCATCTCGCCCGATGAAGTGATCGGCAAATATGGCAGCGAGGCCTTTCGCTATTATTTCCTACGCCATATCCCAAGCTACAGCGATGGCGACTTCACTTGGGAAACCTTTGACGCCGCTTACAACAATGAACTGGCCAATGAGCTAGGCAACGCTGTGCAGCGCACCATGGTTATGGTCCAAAAATACCAGAACGGGCTGATCGGCGACATCCCGCCCGCCGAGCACGATATGGCCCAATATGAAGAAGCGCTCGACCAGTGCCGCTTTGACCGCGCGCTCGATGAAGTTTGGGAGCAAGTCCGCGGCTTGAACCAGTACATTGACGAAGAAAAACCCTGGGAAATCGCCAAACCGGCAGCTGCCGGTGGCGACGAAGAGCACTTGCGCGAAGTCTTGGCTTACCAGTGCAGTAACTTGCTAGAGATTGCCGATTTATTGACGCCGTTCATGCCCGACACCGCCGCTAAAATCCAGGGCATTTTCAAAGAGGGTATCATCCGCCCTATCGAAGGTACGCTGTTCCCCAAACAAGAAATCAAGAAGCAATAATTTGCTCACGCTTGCATCTTCACCTCGCTCTTATTAAAGTTAAGATATGGAATCCATCGCAAATCTTAGTGTTGAGCAAGGTGCAATTCGGGTTGTTCAGTCTCCTGTGCCAGACGAAAATCGTGGCTTAGGACCTGGTGTTCGCGTTTTGGTTTTACAAGCTACGGGAGAACAAGACTGTCAGGTACCTGTGTTTGACGTGACGCATCACCAAAAACAAGCCAGTTTTCGCCGTTATGAAAAACGCATAGAAAGAGCCCTTGCCAAGGCTCGCAGAGTGGCCGGGGCGCTAGTAGTTGAAGGCTACACTGACACAACTTTGCAGCCTGATTTAAGTTGCCAATAATGGTTAACTTAGTAGATACCCATTGCCATGTCCAGTCCGCCGGACTCCAAAAGGGTGAAAAGATTACCCGAGAGCTATGGGCTAAAGAGCCAGATCTAACCGCTGATAGTTTGGCTAAAGAAGCTGTGAAGGCTGGTGTCAGCCGTATGATTTGCGTGGGCTGTGATTTGGCCGATAGCCAGCTAGCTATAGATTTTGTTCGCGACCAGAAAAACTGCTGGGCCAGTATCGGAATCCACCCCCATGAAGCCCAACATTTTGTCGATAAGCCGGAATCGCGGGATAAATTTAGTGCTCTGGTAGCGGAACCGAAAGTAGTGGCGGTAGGTGAGACGGGGCTGGATTACTACTACAACCATTCGCCCAAAGAAGCCCAGATTACCATCCTGAAATTCCAGATAGAATTGGCGCTTGAGCACGATCTACCGTTGATTTTTCACGTCCGCGAGGCGTTTGACGACTTTTGGCCGGTTTTTGAGCAATATCGGGGCATAAGAGGTGTGTTACATAGCTTCACCGATTCAATGGAAAACATGCACAAAGCGGTAGCAAAGGGGCTATTTATAGGGGTAAACGGCATAGTCACCTTTACTAAAAACCCGGCTCAGTTGGAAGTTTACCGTTCAATTCCAGTGGAAAATTTGCTTTTGGAAACTGATGCACCCTTCTTGACTCCTACCCCTTATCGTGGTAACATTAACGAGTCAAGGTACGTAGGGGTTATTGCTGAATTTATAGCTAAACAGAGAGGCGAAAGTCTTGAAGAGTTAGCTATTTCAACAACCAGCAACGCTCGCCGACTCTTTGGCATCTAAGGAACTAAAATGACCATTTTTGATTCACAATCCAATAAATTTGAACAACCTTTGCCTCAAGAGGGTCAATTACTGGGAGGCTATTATCGCGTGGTCACTGAAGGTTTTGAGGCGGCAAGGCAAGCTACCTGGCGAGATGACCATGAGGTTATCCTTCAAGAAGACGGTTATAATACACCAGAAGTTCCGGCACCCGTTACTCAGCCTAAACCTACCTCACTAGCTGAAGCAAGTGCCGACGTCATTAAATTGGCTGCCCATCAGGAGCAACAAGCCGCCGAAGCGGACCAGGCGCGCGTTGACCAAGCCCGGCGAGCGGTAGAGGAGGCTAATCGTGAACTTGCTGCCTAAGATCTTGAGCAACAGCCATAAGCCCGAAGATCGCCAGGCTGACCTTTACCAAACTATAGTGCGCCGCGAAGCGAAAAAAGGTGGCCAGTTGTTTGGGCCAATCCCATCTGGACACCGCCGCGAATTTTTCTGCTTAGACAGGCATACCTGGATCTGGCATGAGGAATGGATAGACAGCAGTGGCCAGCGCCAAATAGTTACTACCCGTTACGAAATCCGGCCAAATGGCATCCTTAAGTCGCAAGGCAACAATACTTATCAAAAACTGAGCCGCGAGGAATTAAAAAATTTCTACCGGGCCGCCAAACTATACCGGAACCAGGTTGGTGTTTCATACCAACGCGCCCTGCAAGCCGCTTAGAATACTTATATTTTGTCATTCCGAGTTTGTTTCGGAATCCATTTAGGTACTAGATTATGGATCCTGAAATAAATTCAGGATGACAAAAGAGGAAGCTATACTTAATTAGATGCCACAAAAATTAATTTACTTCGACCACGCGGCTGCTACGCCTGTGGACGGGCGGGTTATTAAGGCCATGCAACCTTACCTGGGCGATAAGTTTTTTAACCCCTCGGCGACTTACCTGCCAGCTAAGCAGGTTCGTAAGGATCTGGAAGCTGCCCGCTCGCTGGTGGCTAAATGGTTGGGCGCGCGGCCCAGTGAAGTTATTTTTACCGCCGGCGGCAGTGAAGCCAATAATCTGGCTATCCATGGCGTTATGCAGCGATTTCCTAAAGCTAACCTGGTAGTTAGTGCCATTGACCACGAATCAGTGCTAGCCCCAGCGGCACAGTATAACTGCCGGAAGCTCGCCGTTAAGCCAGATGGCTTAGTCGATCTGGGTGAATTAATAAAGAGTATTGATGGCCAAACGGTCTTGGTGAGCATTGGCTATGCCAACAATGAGATAGGCACTATTGAGCCTTTGGCGGAGATTAATCAGGCTCTGGAAATTATTCGCAAGCAACGCCTAAAAGAGGGAAACTCGTTACCGCTTTACTTTCATAGCGATGCCTGTCAAGCGGGCAACCATCTGGACCTGCACGTAGCCAGGTTAGGTGTCGACCTGATGACCTTAAACGGCGGCAAAATATATGGCCCTAAGCAGAGCGGGGCTTTGTACGTCAAGGCTGGCGTTGAACTCCAACCGTTGATTTGGGGCGGTGGACAGGAGCGGGGTTTACGATCTGGCACGGAAAATGTTGCCCAAACAATCGGTTTTGCCACAGCGCTTGATTTAGCCCAGTCTAGTCGCGAGGCTGAAACCAAAAGGCTCAAAGAATTACAATTAATTTTCCTTAACTTGTTAAGCGAATTAATTCCATCATCTGTTATAAACGGCTCACTCAAGCATCGTTTAGCTAATAATGCGCACGTTACTTTTCCGGGAATTGATAATGAACGCTTGCTACTTGAGCTGGAGCAAAAAAGCATTTTGGCGGCCGCCGGTTCGGCTTGTAGCGCCAGCAGCGAAGAGCCCTCACACGTCCTTAGGGCGATCGGCCTGAGTGACGAAGCAGCTCGTTCATCTGCACGATTCACATTAGGCAGAGATACAACCGAAGCGGATATAGACTATGTCATCCAAACTTTGAAGCGCTTAATTGTAGCGTAGGCTTCAGTTATCAATGGGCAAAGGCAAGGCTATGCCGCCGAGTTTCGCAAAAAGCTCCAGTACTTTTGTCTCTTGCTCTACAGTTAACCGCCGTGAAAAACGGGAATTACCTTCATAGCCAGATTCCGCAAAGTCGCTGTACCAATGCCTTAAGCTAATCTCGGTAGGTTTGTCTTGCCCAACTTGGCTTCTCTGCATGACGTATGACAACGATAAGGTTGAGCCGTTGTCAGGGTCAAACCAAAAGCCCAATGATAATTCCCTGGAATAATCTCTATGCTGATCAGTGAATTTGGCAAATTTTCGCTCCCCATTTAATTCCAATAGCCTCCCAGTGTTAAGGTCATCCCAAACGAAAGTTTCTACTGCGGAGGCTTGTGGCTGTTCAAGCACAGATGGCTTAATGACCACTTTTTGTCCCCAAGGGCCGGTAAGGTGTAGACCTGTAGCTGCGGTGCCGATTATCAATCGTCTATCTATGTGCTCCATGGTTGCGGTGGCTTCAGCCATGGCATTGCCCGGTTCTGTGAGAACTGGAATGCGGATAAAATTCAATGGATGATTACTAGGCCGGCGTTCCCAGACTGCATCGGATATATGCTTAAAAAGCTTGGCCGATTCTAAAGGTTCAGAATCCTCTATGATTGTTGGTTCGCCCTCAATGCTGACGTGCAAGGCATTCGCCACGACATACTCCTATAGACATAGTTAAGACTATAGATAGATTTAAAGCAAATTCCTATACAATTAGCCAAATTTTCGGCCAGGTAACTAAAGCGCTATACTTTAAGGCAGTATGCGCAAATACAAACAATCACTAAAAGTCTTGCTTATTAGTGGACTGCTTTTTGTGGCGGGGTTGGCGCGGGTTGAGGCGGCTAATACTACGGCTATAGCCGAAGGCTACAAAGCCGACTCAAATGTAAAAACTGGCATGGTAGTTAAACAGTCCGATAAGGACGCCGCCAGAGTCGAACTGCTCAGTGTCAAAGACGTGGACAGGATGCTGGGGGTGGTAGTGCCGGCTACGGAGCCAGCCGTGACTCTTTCGGACGGTACGACCAGCCAGGTATACGTGGCCACCTATGGGCGCTACAACGTGCTGGTCAGTGACCAAAACGGCAACATAAAACCCGGCGATTATTTAACTATCTCTTCGCTTGATGGCGTGGCTATGAAAGCCGACGGCAACCTAAGCCTGATTCTGGGCCGGGCGGCCGCCGCATTTGACGGCAAGGCTAGTGTGGAAAGCTCCCCAGAAGTCAAAAACCAGTCGGGCCGGCAGGTTAGGGTAGCAGTTGGCCGGATTCCGGTAGATGTCAATGTCGGCCAAAATCCGCTTCGTATCAGTGGCGGCTACGTGCCGGGGGTTTTGAACAGCGCTACCCAATTAGTGACAGGCAAACCTGTCAGTCCAGCCAAGACTTATTTGAGCTTTGGGGTTTTGCTAGTTAGCGCCCTGATAGCTGGTAATATTTTGTTCACCGGAGTAAGGAGTGGTATGACGGCGATTGGCCGTAATCCCTTAGCTAGAAGGCCAATCTTAAAAAACTTGTTACAGATAATACTGGCTAGTTTAATGATTTTTGTTATAGGCATATTTGCGGTATATTTACTACTGAAGCTCTAGCGGTTTCATAGACGGCGAATTGTTGCGTTGCCAGCTCCGATGCTCCCTTCGCCGTACACTCTGGTACGGCTGCGGTGCGCTTCTCGCTGTCGCCTGACACTTCATCCGTCTATGAACCGCTAGGCCCTTTACGCTATTAAAGTCCTAAACCTGAAAATTGAAATATGAATATGGTGGGAATTAAATTATGACAATCTGGTGGCTCGCGGTCGTACTAAGTGTTTTGGGGCTAACGGCAATCGCTTTTATTTGGTTGGTTGTGCGGCTGGGGCATTTGTCTGGTGGTCCGGCAAAAAATGTTAGCGGTTCGCTGGACCAAGCCTCGAACCGCGATGTCGAACATATTTTTAACGATGAATTTCGCGAAGAGTTAAGGAATCGCGGCCGGTTGCACTTTGAAAAAATCATCGGTGAAAACGCTATGTTCTTGCAGCAGGATTTGCGCCTGACCACCTCTCAGCTTAACGAATACATGAAGCAGGAAATCACCCGAACCCTGCAGGAAGAGTTCAAAAAGTACGAAGAATCGATCATGGATGCCAAGCAGTTGGCGATTGAATCGATTGAAAAAACCAAAGCCGCCATAGACGAACAGCGCCAGATCCTGGGCGAACAGCTACAGGCCGAATTAACCGCCGAAAAGACCCGGCTGCTTAAAAAGTTCGAAGACAACATGGCCGATATTGTTAACCACTACGTGCTGGCAGCGATTGGCGACCAGATTGACCTGTCGGACCAGCTGGAATACATCCTGGGCGAGCTGGAAGCCAACAAGCAAGCCATCTTGGAGGATATCCAGAATGGCACATAAGCTGAAGCTGCCGGCGCTGATGACTAGCCCGAGCGATGTCGGCCGTGTGCGGCGAGAAATCGAATCATTGGACGATTACCTTACTCAAGCTAGTTTGCGTAAGCCCGGAACGAATCTGGCCCAGCTACCCAAGACTTCCCGCTTGCTAAGCGAATTGGCCGAACTTAATGGCCTGAACCTTTTGCAAGCGGAAGGGCGTCAGCAATTAGTAGCTTTTTTAGATTCGCTTAGCAAAACCGCGCCAATTTTGCACTTCAGCTTCGCGACTGACCCATCGGCAGCTTTTTTAAACAAAATTGTAATTTGGCTGCGCCAAAATATTCATCCGCTGATACTAGTAAGAGTAGGTCTACAGCCAAATATAGCGGCTGGCTGCGGACTGCGGACGGCTAACCATTACTATGACTTCAGTCTGCGGGAACGCTTTACCAAACAACGACCTTTGCTTTTAAAAGCCCTAAACCAAAAAGGTGAGGCCAGTGAGCGATAACCGCCATTTTAACCGCTTGGTGGAAACCGGCCAGCCGATTGGCGAGGTTGTCGGCGTGGAATCTTTTTTGGTGAGGATACACGGCCTGCATCCGACCAATCTGCGGGCGCTAGTGATGTTCGAGGATGGCAGCAAAGGCTTTGTTTACCAGATCATGGAAGATCAAGTGCTGGTTTTGCACCTTGGCGAACGGCCGGTGTCGGTCGGCAGCACGGTTGTCTTGCAACATAGCGACCTGGTTACCAAAGTCGGCAAAGATTACGTCGGCCGTGTCATCTCGGTCACCGGCCAGCCGCTGGACAGCAAAGGCCCCATCGCCGCCGATAATGTCTGGCCAATTTTCCATGAGGCACCCAAGCTTTATGAACGCGAGAAGGTCGATAAGCAGCTAGAGACAGGTGTAACGGTGATTGACGAGCTTTTCCCGCTGGTTTACGGCCAGCGCATGGCGCTACTGGGCGATAGCCGGTCTGGCAAAAGCACCCTGGCCGCCCAGCTAACCATCAATCAACGCCATACCGATACCATAGTCATCTACGTGTTGATCGCCAAACGCCGCAGTGATGTTGATACCCTGCTCGCTCGGCTGGAGACTAACGACGCGCTTAAAAACTCCATCGTGGTAGTCTCGACCATGTTTGAATCGCTAGTTATGAGCTATTTGGCGCCCTACGTGGCGTGCTCGATCGGTGAGTATTTGTGGCAAGTCCATGACCAAGACGTGGTGATAATTTATGATGATCTAACTAACCACGCCCACGTCCACCGCGAAATCTCTTTGCTTTCCGGTGTCAGCCCGGGCCGTGATTCCTACCCGGGCGACATGTTCTATACCCACTCCAGCCTACTGGAGCGAGCCGGCAAACTGGCCCGTAACCATAAAACCTTGACGGCGCTAGCCATGGTCTACGCCCCTGCTGGTGACACTACGGCTTATTTGCCGACCAACATTATGTCGATCACAGATGGCCAGTGGATACTCGACATGAATATCTTCCGCGATACCATGCGTCCAGGCCTGAGTACCGGCCTGAGTGTTACCCGTGTCGGCGGACGCGGCCAGACTGAACGCCAAAGGCAGCTGAGCGCCCAAACGATTTCAGCGCTGAACACCTACGCCCAAGTCCAGGAATTCGCCCACTTCGGTTCGGAACTGGCCCTGGAAGCCCAAAGGGACCTGCAGCGCGGCAAACGAGTCTATGAACTACTCAACCAATCACCTAGCGAAACTTATTCGGTGCCAACCCAAATACTGATGCTCGACATTACGCTCAACGCCCCTGAGAGCGCCGTTATAGATATGGCAGCCCTCAAAGCCAAAGCGCCGGAATTCGCCGTGCGGGTTAAATCGGACGCCGACTTTGATGTTTTGAGCAAAGAGTTATTAAAAGCTGTCCAAGTGGAGCTCAAAAAATGAGGCGCTTACCCGACATAATAGCCGACGAAAATTCCATGACGACCTTGGTTAACCTGACCGATGCCCTGCAGGGACTGGCGAGCATCCGCATTGCCCACATTAAAAATCAGGTTCAGAAGTCGCAGGAATACTTCGATGAACTGTGGCGGATCTACAACCAGATACGGGTTGACCAGGCTTTCCGGTTTGGCCGCACCGGCGAGGCCAAAATCATCAATAAGGAATTGTTGATTGCCATCACGGCCGAGAGCGGCTTCAACGGTGACATTGATGAAAAATTGATCAACTGGATGCTAGAAAAACACGATCCAGCCAAACAAGACATCATCATTATCGGCCACCACGGTGTCGTAAAGCTTACCCAGGCCGGCGTTAGTTTTAATAAGTACTACAAATTGCCCGAAAGCGATACCAACCTCAATGTCCGGCCGCTAGTCAGTCAAGTCCGCTTGTACCGCTCTACCTCCGTCTATTATCAAACTTACGTCTCGCTAATGGTCCAGGACATTAAAAAAATCGAGCTTAAAAAAGCCGTCCAAGAAGCCGGCGATAAAGTAGAGCTAACCAAAGAAGATGTCATTAGTGAAGCCACTTACATTTTTGAACCGAGCACTTACGCGGTAGTGGCGCACCTGGAACGCGCCATGTTAGAGATCAGCTTGCTACAGACCATTTTGGACTCCAAACTCGCCCAGTACGCCGCCCGCTTCCGGTCGATGAGCTTGGCACACAAGAAAGCCGCTGGCACCCAGCAGGATTTGCATGTGCTCTACAACCAAACGCGGCGGTCCCTGAACGACGAGCGTTTGAAGAATATCATCAACGGCATTAAAAAAGTCAGGAAGGCGTACGTGTCATGACTGGTGGAGTAGTCCGGTCTATCCGCGGTTTGGTAGTCCAAGTGGAATTCGATGAGGATATGCCGGAACTGAACGAAGTAATTTTAGTTAACAATCTTAGGCAAACACCTCTCCTAGTGCACAGCCTGCCTGGAAGCCAAATGGCCCAATGCCTCAATTTGCGGGCTGACGCTTCCATCCAAAAAGGCTTGGGCGTGGCCCGCACCAACCAGAGTATTGTCATACCAGTCGGCGATGAGTTGCTGGGCCGCGTAGTTGATCCGCTTTGCAAGCCGATAGATGGCCTGCCGCCGATCGACACCTCTAAAATGGCCCGCCGCAATATCTTCCAGCCACCGGCGGGGGCCGCTTCCTTTTCGGTCAAACAACCCGAAATTTTAGAGACTGGCATTAAAGCGATTGATTTCTTTACGCCGTTCGTCAAAGGCCGCAAAATCGGCATCATCGGCGGCGCCGGCGTCGGCAAAACCGTCTTGACCATGGAGCTGATTAACAATATCGCCCAAAAAGCCCATGGCCTGAGCTTTTTCGCCGGCATTGGCGAGCGCATCCGGGAAGGCCATGAACTGTTCGAGACGCTGAAAGAGCGTGACTTGCTTAAAAATACCAGCATGTTCTTTGGCCAAATGGACCAGAACCCAGTGCAACGGGCTTTGGTGGCGCTGTCGGCCGTCACCGCTGCCGAGTATTTCCGCGACGAACAGGGGCGGGACATCCTATTTTTCGCCGACAACATGTACCGCTACGTCCAAGCCAAAAACGAAGTTTCGACAATCATAGATGAAGTGCCGGCCGAAGGCGGCTACGAACCGACGGTTTTCTCGGACGTCAAAGTCTTGCAGGACCGCTTGAGTTCCAGCGAAAAGGGCTCGATCACCGCCGTCCAAACCATTTACGTGCCGGCCGATGACTTAAGTGACCCAGCCGTCCAAATGGTCCAGCACGAACTGGATTCGGTGATTGTGCTCAGCCGCCAGGTGGCCGAAGCCGGCATTCGTCCGGCCATTGACCTTATCCACACCACCTCATCGCTGCTGTCGCCGGATGTCGTCGGTGAGCGCCACTATGTGCTAAGCGTGCAAGTCCAGGCTTTGCTGCAAAAATACGAATCGCTCAAAGGCATCATCGCCATCATCGGCGAAAACGAACTTAGCTCGGTAGATAGGGCTGATTACGGCAAAGCCAAGAAGCTGATTGACTACTTTTCACAGCACCTGCACGTCGTCGAAGACCAAACCGCTTATAAGGGCGAGACTTTCAGCCGCGAAGAAACCTTGAGAGGGGTCGAAGAAATAGTCGTATGAGCCCGACCAAAGATGAAACCAAACGGCAATTGGGGCTTTCGCCCGAATCATCATCCGCCACTGCCGCCGAACCATTATCGATACGCGCCAAGGTCTATTCCTCGGCCCAGGTTTACTTCGACGAGTCGGCTTTGAGCGTTTCGGCCATCAACCGCACCGGGCCTTTCGATATTTTGCCTCACCACCACAATTTCATCACTTTATTGAGTCCCTGCGACCTAAAGATCCGCCAATTCAATGGGCGCGAGCAACGCATCCGCATCTCCGGCGGAGTCATGCATGTTAAAGCTGACAAGGTAACCGTATTTCTGGATGTGTAAAACCACACTATAAACATTTCCCAGCTTTCGGAGGCTCTTCCTCCTAATCCTCTCCTTTTTGAGGCCAGTCAGTATATAATTTTATTTAAAATGCGTATACGAAAAAGACAAATCTCATTTCTGCGGGCTTTGATTGAGTCGTCAATGATCTTAATCTTTGGAGTAGTCGGATCACTGATTGCTTTGCCGGCTTATAAAGTTCTTCATAACTTTAATAGATTGCAATCCCAAGGTGTAAAAACCGAAGGTCAAATTACAAAATACCGAACCAGTGCCTATGACTATAGCGTAGACTATGAATATGTTGTTAATGGTAAGAAGTATCAGAGTAATATTGGCTCAACGCATGATTTCTTTAAGAAGCATTCGGATAGCGTCACAGTTCATTACTTAAGCGACCATCCAGATATAAGTTACGCGGATGCCGGCGAGGACCCGCATTATGCCAATTCTGGAGATTTTTACATAGGGTTACTTATGGTAGTCTTAAGTCTACTTGGATTTATATATAGTTTGTGGCGTTTTTTATCAGGCAAAGAGATAGTTATTTAACCAAGTTTAGATTAAAAGAAATCAAGAAGTCTGTTCTCTAAGAGAAAGAAGAGGGTGAATTTATAAATAGAGAGCGTGCTAATTGTTTGCTAAAATAATATACATATGGCAAAAAAAGTTTATGTCGGGATGTCCGGCGGGGTTGACAGTTCCGTTACAGCTGCGCTTTTGAAGCAGCAGGGCTATGATGTCACGGGCGTTTACATGAAAAACTGGAGCCAAGATTTGCCCGGGCTTGTTTGCCCCTGGAAAGAAGACTATCAGGATGCCAAACGAGTGGCTGTAGAGCTGGGGATTCCTTTCAAAATGTACGATTTCGAAAAAGAATACCGCCACAAAGTGGTGGATTACATGGTTGAAGGCTACAAAGCAGGCATTACACCTAATCCAGACGTGATGTGTAACCAGGAAGTAAAATTTAAGTTATTTTTAGACACGGCTCTGGAAGATGGCGCGGACCTTATTGCCACCGGCCATTATTCAATAACTAAAAATGGGAAACTTTATATGGCTAAAGACAAAAATAAGGATCAAAGTTACTTTCTATACCGAGTGAGCGAAGATGCTCTTAAGCACTCTCTAATGCCTGTTGGTGAACTGACAAAGCCAGAGGTACGTGAATTAGCTAAAAAATTAGGTTTGGCAACAGCTGATAAAAAAGACAGCCAGGGTATTTGCTTTGTTGGTAAAGTCGGCATCAAAGATTTCCTGCTGCATGAATTAGGCTCTCAACCGCCCGGGCTTATCATTGACCAGCACGGCCGCGAAGTCGGAGAGCATGATGGCGCGCTATTTTATACCATTGGTCAGCGCCACGGTTTGAGTGTGGGTGGAGGTTTGCCGTATTACGTTGTCGGCAAAGACATGGCCAAGAATGAAGTTTACGTCACTACCGATTTGCAGGATGAAAGGCTATGGAATAAAGATTTACAGCTTACCTCGCTCCACTGGATAAACGAACTGCCCAAAGCCAAGCAAACCTACCAAGTCCGCACCCGTTACCGTGGGCCACTGGTCAACTGCACCTTGAGCATAAGAGGCCATAAAGCCATTGTTGATCTGGCGGAAGAACTCCGTGCGATCACACCCGGCCAATCGGCGGTTATCTACGAGGGCGACCGCGTCCTCGGTGGCGGGATAGTAAGCTAAAAATTAAACTGCCATAAAATAACACCTATAGAAGACAGTCTTCTAATTTTTCTAACCCAGGATATTATCTTTTCTTTCTTTTGGGCCTTCTAGGCTCAGGGGTTTGGGATGCGACGGGCACATTAAGCCCAGCAGTCACCCCGCTTACTGCAGCCTCCACAAGTCCTAAATGACTGAAGTGACGATTATCAAAACGAGTTAAAGCTTCTAGAAGAGCATCCATATCAAATAGAGGCGTAGTTGCCCATTTAGGCCCAACGGCAGCTATATACCCGGGGCCGATAACTGATACGAGCCATTCTATGGGCTGCCTCATCCTTCCTAGGGCCGTATCGATAGACTCTTCTCCTTGGGGAACTTCTCCAGTCTGTTCTAAAGATGCGGCATACTCCAGAATGAAAGCTTCTTGGATATCTGGAGAAGCATTAGTAAGTCTGGATAGAGCTGCCTGGGCTACAGGATCTATATCTGCAGGAGCATTAGGTGAAGGCTCTAGGGGGCTTGTTTGGACCCACTTTAATACCGATCCGTCTATTTTGAATCCATCAGGAGCAAGTGGCTCCACAAAAGCCTCAGTCATTTGAGAATTAAAGCATTTTATAGAGTATATGTAAAGGCATGTTAGACTAGAACAGATATGACTGCACAGGAAATTCGTAAGGCCTATTTGAAGTTTTTTGAAGAACGGGGGCACAAGGTGATTCCGCGGGCGCTGCTGGTGCCGCAGAATGACCCGACGACGCTGTTTACCGGCAGCGGTATGCAGCCGTTAATTCCAAATCTGCTGGGCGAACCGCACCCGGAAGGCTCTAGGCTAACTAACAGCCAAACTTGCCTTAGAGCGCAAGATATCGAGGAAGTCGGTGATAACCGCCATACCACTTTTTTCGAAATGCTGGGTAATTGGAGCTTGGGCGACTATTTTAAAGCCGAACAATTACCTTGGTTTTTTGAATTCTTGGTGGGCCAAGTGGGGCTTGAACCCGAGCGGCTTTATGTGAGTTGTTTTATTGGCGATGAAACCAATAGTATACCCAAAGACGTAGAGAGTGCTGAAATTTGGAAAAGATTGTTCGACGAGCAAGGAATTAAGGCCAAAGAAGTCGAAATTGGTTCCGAAGCAAATGGTTACCAAGTTGGTATGCCCGAAAGTGGTCGGATATTTTACTATGATGCTTCTAAAAACTGGTGGTGCCGAGCTGGCACTATAGGCGAAATGCCCGTAGGTGAACCCGGCGGACCGGACAGCGAAGTCTTTTACGATTTCGGCACGCCGCACGATGAAAAATACGGCAAAAATTGTCATCCCAACTGTGAGTGCGGCCGCTTCCTGGAAATCGGCAACAGCGTGTTCATGGAATATGTCAAAACCGAAGCCGGTTTTGCCAAATTACCAAAGCAAAATGTCGATTTCGGTGGCGGCCTGGAGCGCATTGCCGCTGCCGGACTGCAAGACCCGGACGTCTTTAAAATCAGCCTGCTGAAGCCGATTATTGACAAACTGGAGCAAATATCCGGCAAAGAGTACGATAGCCATACTGAAAGCATGCGCGTCATAGCTGACCATTTGCGGGCCGCTGCTTTTCTAGCCATTGATGGCGTGGTACCGAGCAATAAAGAGCAAGGTTACGTCATGCGCCGGCTGATGCGCCGCGCGATCCGTTTTGCCTTCGACTTGGGCATTGAACAAAACTTTTTGGAGCAAATTGTACCTGTCATTGTGGATCTCTACCAAGATGACTTCCCGGAGGTCACACAGAAAAGAGATCAAGTCATTGAAGTGCTGATCAGAGAGGAAAAAGCTTTCCGCCAAACGCTGCGGAAAGGCCTGAAAGAATTTGATTCCATTGCTGGAATGAAGATGTCAGGGGAGTATAACACTGGTAGCAAGCCCCCTGAACTGCGGGCTGTTATTTTCGGTACAGAACTATTTAAGCTTTACGATACTTATGGCTTCCCAGTTGAATTGTCTATAGAAGAAGCATTCAAACGGGGGATAGATTTAGAGTCAAATTGGCAGGACAAATTTGACTATGAAATGGATATGCAGCGAGAACGCTCTAGAACTGCCACCAAAGGTGAATTCAAGGGCGGCTTGGCCGACCACAGCGAGATAACTACCAAATACCACACGGCGACCCATTTGATGTACAAAGCTCTCCGCATAGTGCTGGGTGACCATGTCATCCAGCGCGGCAGCAACATCACGGCCGAACGTTTGCGGTTTGATTTTAGCCACCCCGATAAAATGACGCCGGAGCAAATTGCTGAAGTTGAAAAAATCGTCAACGAACAGATTGATAAAGACTGGCCAGTCAGCTGGCGCGAAGAAAACACCAAAGAGGCTTTGGCCAATGGCGTCATGGGCGCCTTTGGCGACCGTTACGGCGAAACGGTCAAAATTTACACCGTAGGCGAACCTGATGGCGAAAACTTCAGCCGCGAAATTTGCGGCGGCCCGC
The DNA here is from genome assembly GCA_035478435.1 of Saccharimonadales bacterium (SeqCode). Classification (GTDB taxonomy): domain Bacteria; phylum Patescibacteriota; class Saccharimonadia; order Saccharimonadales; family UBA4665; genus DATLRC01. Next base: position 50,029 of record DATIJT010000002.1, read on the forward strand.
ACGTCGAACACACCGGCCAACTGGGTGAAGGCGGCATGGATTCGACAGGCTCACCATCCAAGAAACGCTTCAAAATCACCAAAGAAGAAAGTTCCTCGGCTGGCGTGCGTAGAATTAAGGCGGTGCTAGACTAGGGCTCCATCTACAAGCATGACATAATAGGTTTATTAAGGAGAAGCATTATATGGGAGAAACAACAGAGGCTTCACGCCTTGAACAGGCAATTGGGATAACAGCGGAGATTAGAGAAGCAAGAAACAAACGGCGGAAAGCAGTTGGACTGTGGGCAGCGGGAACGGCAGTGGCATATTGCGTTATTTTTACGGGTTTGCATGCGATAGGGGTTTCGGAATCGGCCGTAGCCTATAGCGTAGGTTTCACGATACCCCTAGGACTTGTCGGGCTCATTCCCGTGGCTGATGAAATATCAACTCAAAACTCCGAAATTAAGGTTAAGAAGGAAGAATTATTCCAACTTCAGTTTAGCGGTGAAGCAAATCAAGCTGAGTTAGGCGCTGTAGCTTAAAAGTCAGGGTCTTGGAAAGTTTCAAAATCACCAAGGAAGAATCCAGCTCGGCTGGGATAAGAAGAGTAAAGGCAGTACTAAAATGAATATCGAAGCTGTAAAGCAGAAGCTCACAGAAGACTACCCAGGAGTCAATATAAAAGAAACAACAATTACTGATGGTGTGGTGACTGAAATTGTTGGTGAGATTGACCGCAAGCTGGTTGGATCGGATAGAGACGTAGCTGTAGTAGTAGCCGACCGGTCGGCCGAGCATCATCACAAGATTATTACCGAAGAATACGAAATCATAAAGGGAGCCTTGCGGGTTTATAAGAACGGCCAGCCTGTAGATCTCAAAACGGGTGAAACAGTCGTAATTGAGCCAGGCACGAAACACTGGGTAGAAGGCGATGAGACTTGGTTTTATTGCTACTCGGTACCGGACTGGTTCCCAGGGGACCTTTATTTAACTGAACCGCCGCATTAAAGCAGTCTTGCGATCATGACCACCCATACTTTTGTAGCCATTTGCGGATTTCTATCATCGGTTTTGGCGCTGGCTGCCGGCATACCCTATATCAGTTCAATTTTGCGGGGCAAAACCAGGCCGCACCAGTTTAGCTGGCTAATTCTGGTGACGGTCCAAGCTATAGGTTTGCTGTCGCAGTTCTTGAAAGGCGCCAGGGCTTCGATAGTTGTATCTTTAACCTTCCTAATCATCAGCTCGGTAGTCTTAGTACTGTCTTTGTCTAAAGGCACGAGGGACACTTCCAGGTACGACCGCGTCCTATTCGGCCTAAGTATTTTTACGATTATCGCCTGGATCCTGACCAAAAACCCGTCCGTGGCAATTTGGCTGACGGTCATTATTGACGCCTTCGCTACCAGCATGATCCTTCTAAAAGTTAAAGCCGACCCAACATCGGAAGCTCCCTTTCCCTGGGCAATAGCCGCAATCGCCTATGTCTTCAGTTGCTTGACGCTGGTTACCATTAACCCCGGTATTTTGTATGTCCGGCCTATCTACGGCTTCCTCTCCGAAGGAGTAGTGGCCGCTTACACTTACTACGCCTTGGCCCAGGCTTCCAAAAAACGGGGCAAAAAGCTTGAACCAAAACCAGACATAAGTTTTATAGAATAATTACCCAAACTCTTGAAAAAGCTAGCGGTACGAAGTAGCTGTACTGATAGCTAGTAGCGCCAGATCGTACAATCCGGCATTATATACCCCTCCCCAAACAGAATAACCCATTCATCCCGCGCCCAAGCGTCCAAAACCAGTCTGCTCTCCATCACCATATCTACTGATATGCTTCAGTCATTTAGACTGCTTTTGAATCAATTGGATCATCAGGCTGAAAAGCGTTATTTTGTTTTGGGAGGGCTATAGTTAGCTTAATCTGCCTTTCAAACTAACGGACCCGAAAAATAACCCTTGCAAAGCTTTAGCTCGGAACTATTTGGTCTAATAGCATGCGACTAGCATGGTTAATCATGTATAATTAAACAGATTATGCTTGATAAGCTCGATAAAATTAAAAACGCCGGCCAGGGCGTGGCTAAAAAAGCACTAGATAGCGCCAACAAAGCGGCCGCCAAAATTAAAACTAAAAACACCAAAAAACCGAGTGAACGCTATTTTGTAGCTTTAGACATTGGAACGGAATTCGTTAAAGCCCTAATTGGCCAAGTAAAGCCGGACAGCGCCATTGAGATTATCGGTGTAGGGCGGGCCCACCAAGCTTTGACCGATATGCAGGCGGGAGCCATCGCTGATATTGCCAGCGTCGTGGAAAACTGTGACCAAGCCCTGAATCAAGCCGAGGAACAGGCTGGGGTTAGTGTCCGCACAGCTATCATCGGCATTGCCGGCGAGCTGGTTAAGGGTACGACTACGACTGTCAAAGTCTCCCGTAAACTACCGACCAAGCCGCTGGACCTGACCGAAATGGAAAAGATTGTCCACTTGGTGCAAGAAAGGGCGGAGGCCAAGGCCAAACAGCAACTGGCTTGGGAATTAGGCGGCAAAGAAGTCGAAGTCCGCTTAGTCAACTCGGCGCTGGTGAGCATAGAAATCGACGGCTACCCCGTAACGAACCCGATAGGTTTCCAGGGCAAAGACGTAGTCGTGCAGCTGTACACCGCTTTCGCGCCCATGATCCACATCGGCGCTTTGGAAAAGACGGCTCAGGAACTTGACCTTGACCTGCTAGCTGTGGCCGCCGAACCGTTCGCTGTAGCCAGGGCGGTGATTGGCGACAAACCCGACCAGAACTTAAGCGCCATTTTGATGGACGTCGGCGGCGGCACGACCGATATCGCCGTCATAAATGATGGTGGCGTCCAGGGCACTAAGATGTTCGGCATTGGCGGCCGGGCTTATACCCGTTCGATTGAGCGTGACCTGAATGTCACTTTTGACCAAGCCGAAAAACTCAAAATTGGCCTCAGCACCAACAAAGTGCCAACCCAGAAGCGGCCCGTGCTCGAAGCCGCCCTGGATAAAACCGTTGATGTTTGGGTCAACGGCGTGGAACTCGCGCTGGCCGAATTTACCAAACTAGACCATCTGCCGCACCGCATGTTTTTGTGTGGCGGCGGCTCGTCGCTTGACCTACTAATGGATCGCTTAGAAGGCGCTAGTTGGTATCGTAGCTTGCCCTTCACCCGCAAGCCGATTGTCCACCATATCCAGCCTGAGCAAGTGGTTGGTATTGTTGACAAAACTTCAGATGTGAACGACCATACATTTATAACCGCTATGGGCCTACTGCGGGTCGGCTTGGACACCATGCAATTTAGCGGTAGCGGCGGCAATTCTATCCGCGAAAAAATAGACAGGATGCTAAAGGTATGATTATGAAAATGTCTAATATCGAATATCTAATACCTAAACAATGTCAAAAGGCTAATAATAAAACATATAAGGCAGCCCATTTGATATTAAGTTATTTGAAATTGTTTAGAAATTCGGCATTAGACATTAGATATTTATTAGCAGAAGGATACATGGGCTGTGGCAAACGATAAAGAAGTAATCTACATCGATATCGATGACGAAATCACAGGTATCATTGACAAAGTCAAAGGTTCTAACCATCGAATCGTGGCCCTAGTGTTACCTAAACGGGCGGCCGTATTCCAGAGTATTGTTAATATGAAGCTCTTAAAACGCAGCGCCGATGAAGCCAAAAAACACATGGTGCTGATCACCGCCGAAGTTGGGCTCTTGCCCTTAGCTGGGGCTGTCGGCTTGCATGTAGCTAAAACCCTAACTAGCAAACCGGCAATTCCGGCCGCCCCGGGTATTGACAGCGCCGAAGAAGCCGTAGACGAAGAAACTGGCCCGGCAAGTGAAGTAACAGCTAAAACCGCCGGCAACAAACCAGTTGGTGAGCTAGCTGGAGCGGCCGGAGGGGCTCTGGCAGCCGAAGAGGGCATGGAGACTTTGGAATTAGATAACGAAGAAGAATCACCGGCCGCGGAATTAGATAAGGCAAGCGCCAAGCCCAGTCCTAAAAAAGATAAAAAACTTAAAATACCCGACTTTGACCGTTTCCGGTTGATGTTAGTCCTTGGCGGGTTGTTGTTAATCGCGCTGATTTTCTTTTTCTATCTGGCGGCCGCGGTTCTACCCAAAGCTACAATAGACATCAAAACTAACGCTAGCAACGTCAATACCAACGTGACTTTCACAGTCGATATGACAGCCAAAGCGCTAGATCATGCCCAAAAAGTGGTACCCGCCAAACAAGTCCAAGAGCAAAAAACTTATACCCAAGTCGTGCCAGCCAGCGGTCAAAAGAATATCGGCAATAAAGCGAGTGGGGCTGTTAACATGGCTGCCAAAGAGTGCTACCCGAACTTAAGTCAGCCTAGTTCTGTTCCAGCAGGTACAGGAATCAGTACCGGAGGCCTGACTTTTATATCCCAGAGCGCTACAGTGTTCAGTAATTCTGGGGTTGTTAGCGGGTCTGGGTCTAGTACATGTATAACCTATCAGGCTACAGGCTCTACTAGCATCACCGCCCAAAGCCCTGGGACGAAGTACAATGTTGATACCAGCAATTTTACAGTTGCCGGTCGCCCAGATGTCAGCGCCAGTGGATCAGCAAGCGGCGGTACTGACAATATCGTTAAAGTGGTTTCCCAGGCCGATATCGACAGCGCCAAGCAAAAGATTAACACGAGTGACGACACTGTCCGGCAAAGTTTGACCCAGCTGCTAGAGCACGACCATTTCTACGTTATCGCGGCTACCTTCAGCCCCGGCACTCCGGCCGTCACTACTACCGCCAACGTCGGTGACACCGTCGATAACGTCACTGTAACCGAAGCAGTTACTTATACCATGTATGGTGTCCAGAAAAAAGACTTGCAATCTTTGCTAGCCGATAACATCAAAGGCCAGATTGACGATAAGAAACAAGGCATTCTGGACGATGGCTTAGGCAGTGGCACGTTTAAAGTTGTGGCCCTGACAGCTAACGGCGCCCAGTTGAACCTGCAAACCACTGGCTTGGTGGGGCCGCAGCTCAGCGTTGACGCTATCCGGCGCCAAGCGGCCGGCAAAAAAAGCGGGGCAATCCAAGCATTCCTAAAAGACGACCCCGGCGTAACCGATGTCACCGTCCATATGAGCCCGTTCTGGGTAACTTCCGCCCCCAAGAAATTGAGTAAAATTACTGTTAAAATTGCCAAACCGACTACCACTATCAAATCTCATGCCACAAACCCCTAGCAGTCATTATCTGGCTTTGGATGTAGGGGCAGCGCGTGTAGGATTGGCTATCGCTTCTACTGAAGCCCGTTTGGCACGGCCGCTTACAACTTTAAAAAACGATGAGTCGATCTTTGCTAAATTAAAAGAGCTTATTAGCGAGAGCAAGGTGAATAGACTAGTAATTGGTTTGCCGCGCGGTCTTGAAGGCCAGGAAACTGAGCAAACCTCCCAGGTCAGACAGTTTGCGTCCGAGCTTAAAACCAGCCTCGTTTTACCAATCCATTTTCAGGACGAGGCCGTTACTTCTATTCGGGCGGAAGAGGAGCTCAAGGCTCGAGGTAGGCCGTATAATAAAGAGGATGTCGACGCTTTGAGCGCGACTTATATCCTAGAGGACTTTTTACAACAAGGAGATAACAATGAGATATTCACTTAAAGCTGCCCGTAAGTCACTGAAACGCAAGCTTAAATGGCTTACTCTTATAGCGCTAGCTTTAATCTTGTTAGCGGCTACTTCGTTACGAATCTTCTACCAGGCCAATTTAAAACCGGTTAGCAACAACCAGAAAACCTTAATAGTAACTATTCAAAAAGGTAGTTCGCTCGAAGAAATCGCTATTTTGTTGCATTCCAAAAATCTGATTCGTAATATTTGGGTGTTCGAATATTACGTCCACAACAAGAGCCTGTCTACAAAATTACAACACGGCACTTACGCGTTGTCGCCCAGTCAAGACGTACCGACCGTAGTCCAAAAGCTCACAAAAGGCCGGGTCCAGACCAAACTGACCACTATTTTGCCTGGGCGACGATTAGACCAAGTCAGGGCTGACCTAATTAACGATGGTTTTGCAGTAGCAGCTGTCGATAATGCCCTTAAGCCAGAAAACTACAGCGATTTGCCAGTTCTGGGCTTCAAGCCTGCCAATGTAAGTACTTTAGAGGGCTTGCTCTATCCTGATTCTTTCCAAAAAACTGCCGAAACTGACCCCGCGGTCATCATCAGCCAGTCTCTGCGAGAAATGGACCAAAAATTTACACCTGACCTTAGGTCGGCCATGGCTAACCTTGGCCTAAGCCCTTACCAAGGCTTGATCCTAGCTTCCATAGTTGAACAAGAGGTCTCTAAACCGGCTGACCGCGCCCAAGCCGCCCAAGTTTTCCTGACCCGCTTACAAAGAGGTATGATGCTTGGCTCGGATTCCACGGCCCGCTATGGGGCGATTTTGGCTGGCAAAGCCCCGTCCGTGGCTTATGATTCAGCTTACAACACCTTAAAATACTTTGGGTTACCGCCCACGCCCATAGGCAGCATCAGCGCGGCTTCATTGCAGGCCGTGGCCCACCCGGCGGCGACAGATTGGCTGTATTTTGTCAGCGGCGATGACGGCACTACTCATTTTAGTAAAACACTGCAAGAACACCAGGCCTTAACGGCCCAATACTGTCATAAGTTATGTAACTAAAGCTGCTAGATCCTTTTCGCAACGGGGGTAAAAATATCTAACAAGGCTTGAAATTTGACCTAAATCTGGTAAACTTTAATGGTAATGTTGGTACTCGTTATAAGAGGCGAGCGTAGTATTACACCCCGCTGCTAAAGCGGGCCTTAGTTTCGTTAACATACGGAGCCCCGAATTAGTAACCTTATCTCTCGCAGCACTTATGCGCGTTTGGCATTGGCACCCTCTAAGCAGGGTACCAGGTTTTACAAACGCGTCTTAGCTAAATTGAACTATAAAACTACCCGTCGCCGGGTAATTAAATGGAGCTTAGTGGGCCTTAACGTAGGACTGCTTCTATTGGCTGGTAGTTTTATTCTTTTCGGTTCCCGTAACAGTGGCGCCATCAGCCCTTCAATCCTAAGTACCACTAGTTCAGCAACCCCAGTTAACCCTTTAGATCAACTTTCCTCGGCCGAGGTAGCTGTAACGGTGGCCCGCCTAGATGCCCTGCCGGAGACAACGGCTATAACGAACCAGGCTGATTCTGAGCAGGCGGAACTGACTATTGTACCGACAAGCAGTAATGTGGTAGCCAAGCCCCAGGTGGTGGCCACCAAATATGTCTCCAATAAAGATATCCATCACTATACGACAGTGGCGGGCGATACTATTACTTCAGTGGCGGCTAAGTTTGGTGTTACCTCTGACAGTATTCGCTGGTCGAATGGCCTGGTAGGCAACACCCTTACTGTTGGCCAAAACCTGGCGATCCCGCCAGCCGACGGCATTGTTTACACGGTCAAAGCCGGTGATACGCCGGAGAGTTTAGCTCAAAAATTCAGGACCGACAAAGACAAGATTATCCAGGCCAACGACGCTGAAAAGACCGGCCTAAAACTCGGCGACCAGATTATCATACCCGACGGTACCCAAACGCCGGTTGTGGCTAGATTAGTTGCCTATGGCTTCCCCTGGGGAGGTTCGGCAATTTATGGTTACAACGGCTATGATTACGGTTATTGTACGTGGTATGTGGCTAACCGAATCGCCGTTCCGAGTAACTGGGGTAATGCTAACACTTGGGACAATCTAGCCCCGCTTAGCGGCTGGACAGTTAGTGGCACGCCCCGGGTTGGTGCCATTGGCCAAACCGACCGTGGCTGGGCCGGCCACGTAGCCTTCGTAGAAGCCGTATCCGAGGATGGTTCGCAGATTAAGTATTCGGACATGAACGGTTTGGCCGGTTGGGGCCGTATAGGCTACAGCGGTTGGGTTTCGGCTTCCTACTACCCCCACTACATCTACCGCTAATTTTGCAGATCTTGCGTACATTGCGGCGTTGCCAGTTCCGATGCTCCCTCCGCCGTACGCTCTGGTACGGCTATGGTCCGCTTCTCGCTGGCGCCTTGCACTGCACACAACCTCTGCAGGCTTTTGGCTGATCAATACCGAATTTGAACTAGACGCTAACCGCTATACGCTATACCCTAGTATTAGATGCATTTCATAGATAAAGTGCAAGTTGAGGTTAAGGCTGGCAAGGGTGGCGATGGCCGGGTGGGTTTTAGGCGGGAAAAATTTATCTCCCGCGGCGGCCCTAACGGCGGTGATGGCGGCAAGGGCGGCAGTATTGTTTTGCTGGCTAGCAACAATCAAGATACCCTGGCCCAGTTTCGCTACCAAAAAGAACTTAGGGCCGAACCCGGCGAACCAGGCGGTAAAAGCCGCAAACACGGTAAAAATGGCAATGATTTGCTAGTAGCGGTGCCAGTCGGCACAGTTGCCATAAGTGAAGAAGCTAAAATCCTGGCCGATCTAACCAAAGACGGCCAGCAAGCGGTGATTGCTGTTGGCGGGCGGGGTGGCTTTGGCAACGCCCATTTTGTCAGCTCCACGCGCCAAGCGCCCAAATTCGCCGAAAAGGGTGAGCCAGGCGAAAACTTAACTGTGACCTTAGAACTGAAAATGATTGCCGACGTGGGTTTAATCGGCCTGCCTAATGCTGGCAAGTCTACCTTACTTAGCAAGCTAAGCAATGCCCGGCCAGAGATTGCCGACTACCCGTTTACCACCATCACCCCGAATCTGGGCGTGGTAGATGTCGACCAAGATACCACGGTGCTAGTAGCCGATATCCCTGGGTTGATCGAAGGCGCGGCTGAAGGTAAAGGTTTGGGCCACGACTTCCTCAAGCACATTGAGCGCACGGCTGTGATTTTACACCTGATCGATGCCTATCACGAAGACGTAGCTAGTGCTTACAGGACTGTTAAGAACGAACTACAGGCTTATGAACCAGAACTTATAAAACGTCCGGAAATCATCGTTCTTAATAAAATCGAAGGCTTGGACCAGGAGATTGTGAATGATTTGCTGAGCCAACTTGAAGCAGTAGCGCCTGAAAAGACGCTTATTTTCGCTATCTCCGCCCATTCGGGTGAAGGGGTCAAAGACTTGCTCTACGGAATTAAAAAAATCGTCAAAAAAGCCCGTTCTAAAACTGAAAAACAGGCTGAAAAAGAGGCGATTCCGGTCATTAAGCTAACTGACACGTCCGGGCAGTGGCAAGTCGAGAAAGATGGCGACAGCTTCGTGATTAGCGGCAACCGGATTGAACAGTTTGCCCGCCGGACGGACTTTAGCAACCCCGAAGCCGTCCAGCGCCTGCGTGACATCATGAAAAAAATGGGCATCATGCACGAACTAGACCGCCAGGGCATCCTCCCCGGCCAAAAGCTAACAATCACTACCCATACAATTGACTATTAGGATAAAATCGTTTAATATATAAAATATGCGCAAAGGTAAACCGCCTAAAGTGAAGGGTAGGCCAAAGCCAAGCCTTGAAGAGTTAAGGCATGAATTACAAGCAGAACAGGCAGCCCGAGAAGGCTCGCAACTACCAACTGTTCTTACTGCCCAGTACGAAAAAGCCAGGCAATATTTGCAAGATCCCGAAATCGTAGGGGACGCAATAGAACCCCAGATTGGGCAAGTGGCTATTAAATACCTTGATGCCAGAGAGGGGATTGCTTTAGATCCCACAGTTCCCCCCCCACAACCGTCATAGACGGGCACTTTCTACGCTTCGTGAAGAACTCAGTCAGCGAGTAGACCCAGAAAAAATTATGAGCGGCGTAGCTTTAGCCAGGCTGGCCCTTAGTGAAGCAAATGATGATGGCAGACGATAATCCAGTCTCTGGTTAAATAAAATTACTGAGATGCTAAACTAGAAGCTACTTATGGCTGTCAGCTTTTTCTTTTATGATCTAGAAACCTCCGGGTTTAATCCGCGGTCGGCGCGGGTTATGCAGTTCGCGGGGCAGCGGACTGACCTGGAACTAAAACCTATCGGTGAGCCTGTCAATTTGTACATCAAACTCACCCCGGATGTTTTGCCAGAGCCAGACGCTATTTTAGTTACCGGCATTACACCGCAAAAAACCATCAGTGAGGGAGTGACCGAAGCGGAATTCCTGAAATATTTTTACGGCGAAATCGTCAAGCCGGGCACTATTTTCCTGGGCTTCAACAGCATCCGTTTCGACGATGAGTTCATGCGCTTTTTGCATTACCGCAACTTTTACGACGCTTATGAGTGGCAGTGGCAGGATGGTTGCTCGCGTTGGGATTTACTGGACGAGGCGCGTATGACGCGGGCGCTGAGGCCCGATGGCGTACAATGGCCCTTCGCGCCCGATGGCAAACCGGCCAACCGCTTAGAATTCCTAACGGCCGTCAACAAGCTCGACCACGCCAACGCCCACGATGCCCTAAGCGACGTCCAGGCCACAATTGCCGTGGCCCGCTTGCTTCGTACTAAGCAGCCGGATTTGTTTGAATATTTGCTCACCATGCGTGATAAGAAGAAAGTCCGCGGTCTCGTCTTAGCTGGGCAGCCATTTGTTTACACCTCTGGGCGCTACCCCAGTCAGTACTTCCACACCACGGCGGCCGTGTTGCTAGCCAGGCATCCCGACCAAGACAGCGCCCTGGTTTATGACCTAAGGCACGACCCCGCGCAATTCTTTGACCGGTCGGTCCAAGAATTGGTAGAGGCCTGGAAGTGGAAAAAAGACTCCGATGAGCCTAGGCTGCCCGTCAAGACCCTCAAATACAACCGCTGCCCGGCCGTAGCGCCCCTGGGCGTCATGAAAGATAGTAAAACCCAAGATCGGTTAGGCTTAAACCTTGAAACTGTTACCGAGCACCTTAATATTTTGAGAAAACATCAAGATCAGTTTGCCCAGAAAATCTTGCGGGCCGTGGCCCAGCTTAATGAGGAACGGGTCAAATCACAAACTGCCTTAGTCGATAATGAATTGACCGTAGACGGCCGCCTTTACGATGGCTTTTTAGATAAATACGACCAAAACCTGTTAAGCGTTGTGCGGGCGGCCGACCCCACAGAGCTTGGCAAGCTTGATGTTAAATTCCACGACCACCGCTTTAACAGCCTTTTGCCGCTGTATAAAGCCCGCAACTTCCCCCAAGTATTAACTGCCGATGAAAGGGCAGCCTGGGATGCATTTGTCCAACAGAAATTGTTCACCGGTGGCCAAGATAGCTTACTAGCCAAATATTTTGCCCGGCTTGAGGAGTTAGCCAATGGCAAATTGAGCGGCGAGCAGCAATATATACTTGAAGAATTAAAACTCTACGGGGAATCAATTATGCCTGAGGGCTAAATGGCCCTGTAAGATCTGGTGCAGGCCGTTATAACTGATTTTTAGGGCTGGCAGTGGCTGGCGGTGCTGATTATAAAGCCAAGCTAAAGCAATTAAGGCTACAATTAAACCGGCGGCGTTCAGCCACATCTGAAAGGTGATTTGAATATCGGTGCCGGGTATTAACCCTAGGACTATAAAGTTATACATTTAGTTCTCTCCCACAAGAATTCAACTAAATTATACATCTAATTGCTAATTTGTCAATATAATTGGATTAGTTCTTATGCTAACGCCACACCAAATCTAACTAACTTTCTAACCTATCACAAAATCCTCCACCTGGATAAATTTGTGATTGCTGATTATAAGGCCTTGGAGCTAATTCCCATCTATCTGTTAATAGCGAAACTTTAGCAGCTACCATGATTTTTAACCTGTTTTATCGGCTTTTGGTCGTAGCTGAAGCTACGAACCGAAAACGAAAAACAGGTTAAAAGTGGCAGACCTGAAGTTTTTAGCTAACAGGTAGGTGTGAATTAGGTCTAAGAATGCGATTTATTTGCTACACTGGCACCAAAGGAATAAACGAAATGTCTAGAACCCATTTCAAAACCTACCTCCGTTCTGCGAACCAGATTCCAGGCAACCTGCCTGGTTTTTGTTCCGCGACGTACCTACGGGTACGCCTTGTCACAAGAAACCAACCAGCTTTGCTCTGGAATCTGTCTCTCGAAACTCGAAGGAGGTATTGAAATGGGTTCTAAGCAACCCAAGTTTAGCGAAGAGTTAAAGGCATGGAGCCAGGGCCAGCAACACAAAACCCTGGGCAGCCTGTTAGAAGCGTTCTCCCGAAACGGCTTCGCCGTCGCTATTTTGCTACTAATGGCCGTACCGGCCTTGCCTTTGCCTACCGGTGGAGTAACTCATATATTTGAATTAATAACTATGCTAATAGCTTTGGGAATGATTGTTGGCCGGCGCCAAACTATCTGGTTGCCCAAGCGGTGGCAAAAAATTTCTGTCAAGAAATTAAGCTATAGCAAAGGCTTAAAAAAATTGACCGTCCTAATCGCGTGGGGCGAAAAATATACGCGCCCCAGGCTGGCTAAGTTAATGGACAAAAGCTACTTTTTATCTCCGGTGGGCCTGCTGTTATTTGTACTCACTTTGGCTGCCTTCTTAGCTCCGCCATTTTCGGGCTTAGATACTTTGCCTTCGCTCGGGGTAGTGGCCATCTGCTTATCGCTGATTTTTAGTGATTTTCTACTGTTTTTGATCGGTATTGCTGTCGGGGCAGCCGGCGTAGCTCTTATCTTAGTTCTTGGCTCGGCTATTTATAGGTTGTTCTAAAGGCCTAGAAAAAAGTTAGCGAACAGCGTATAATATCTCAGCTTAAGGAGACTTGGATTGGCTGATTTTATTACGGTTAAAGGTGCCCGCGAACACAATTTACAGAATGTAGATGTGGAGATTCCGCGCGGCAAGTTAGTGGTGATTACCGGCTTGTCCGGTTCCGGCAAGTCCAGCCTGGCCTTTGATACCATTTACGCCGAAGGCCAACGCCGCTACGTCGAATCGCTCAGTTCCTACGCCCGCCAATTTTTGGGGCTGATGGAAAAACCGGATGTCGACCAGATAGACGGCCTCAGCCCGGCCATTTCCATCGACCAAAAATCGACCAGCCGCAACCCGCGCAGCACGGTGGCGACCGTCACCGAAATTTATGATTATTTGCGCCTGTTGTTCGCCCGTATCGGCGTGCCGCATTGCCCGGTCTGCGGTAAACCAGTGGCTCGCCAAACGGCCGCCGCCATCATCGACCAAGTGGCCGCCTTGCCGAAAGATTCTAAACTGATGATTTTAGCGCCTGTCGTCATTGACAAAAAAGGCGCTTTCGAGCACATTCCCGAACAATACCAGCGGGCTGGCTTTGCACGAGTTCGGGTCGACGGCGTGGTCTACGCGCTGGATGAATTTCCGGAGCTCGACAAAAACTACAAGCACACGATAGAAGTAGTGACTGACCGGCTGGTGAATAACGATGAAAGCCGCACCCGGCTAGCCCAATCGGTGGAGCAAGCGCTGGACATTGCCGAAGGCCGGCTGAATGTCCTAAATGCTGATAACAATGAACTCTCATCTTATTCACTTATGTACGCCTGCGTTGACCATCCCGACGTCCAGATACCCGAATTGGAGCCGCGGACTTTTAGCTTCAACAGCCCGCACGGCGCTTGCCCGGTCTGCACCGGCATTGGCTCACGCTTGGAAGTCGACCCGGAACTGGTTATACCCAACGGCCGCCTGACGATTGCCGAGGGCGCCATCCGGCCCTATAACCGCATTAATGTCGATAATTGGTATATCAAAAAGTTGCAGGCCGTAGGCGGCCATTATGGCTTTTCGCTGCAAGAGCCAACCAGCGAAATCAGCCAGGAAAATATGCGGCGCATTATGTATGGCACGGGCCAGGAAAAATACAAAGTCGGCTTAGGCATGGGCCGGTCGTTTGAGACGACTTACGAAGGCGTGGTGCCAAACCTGGAGCGCCGCCACCGCGAGACTGAAAGCGACTTCATTCGCCGTGACATCGAGCGCTTTATGCAGCAAAAACCGTGCTCGGCCTGCCACGGCAACCGTTTAAAGCCGGAAGTGCTGGCCATAACCGTCGGCGGCGAATCGATCATGGCGGTTTGTAATTTGTCGATCGACGACGCCCTTGTCTGGATCAAAAACCTCAAACTAAATGCTACCGACCAAAAAATCGCCGAAATGATACTTAAGGAAATCGCCGCCCGGCTGCAGTTTTTACAAGATGTCGGCCTAAACTACCTGACGCTGTTGCGCAGCGCGGTGACTTTAAGCGGCGGCGAAGCCCAGCGTATCCGTTTGGCTACCCAAATCGGCTCGGGCCTGATGGGCGTTTTGTACGTTTTGGATGAACCCAGCATTGGCCTGCACCAGCGCGATAACGCTAGGCTGATTCGGACCCTGAAGCATTTGCGTGACCTCGGCAACACGGTGATTGTCGTGGAACACGACGAGGAAACCATCCGCACCGCTGACTTTGTGCTAGATATCGGCCCAGGCGCCGGCATCCACGGCGGCAAAGTCGTGGCTAGCGGCACGCCCGCCGCCATTGAAAAGACTAAAGGCAGCATCACCGGCGAATATTTGGCTGGCCACAAGCACATTGCCGTGCCCAAAAGACGCAGAGCAGGCAACAGCAAGGCGCTGGTTATCAAGGGCGCCCGCGAAAACAACCTCCAAAACATCAATATCAGCATCCCCTTGGGTAAACTGGTCGTGGTCAGCGGCGTCAGCGGCTCCGGCAAGTCCAGCCTCATCAACGACATTTTGGCCAAAGAATTGCTAGCCAGGTTGCACCGCGCCAGCACCGTGCCTGGCCGCCACGACGACATTGAAGGCATCAAAGAGCTCGACAAAGCCATCATCATCGACCAGTCGCCCATTGGCCGCACGCCGCGTTCCAATCCGGCGACCTACACCGGCCTGTTTACGCCCATTAGGGAATTATTCGCCCAAATGCCGGAAGCCAAACTGCGCGGTTACAGCGCCGGCCGCTTCAGCTTTAATGTCAAAGGCGGCCGCTGCGAAAACTGCTCCGGCGACGGCATCATTAAAATTGAAATGCACTTTCTGCCGGACGTTTACGTGCCCTGCGAAGTCTGCCACGGCAAACGCTACAACCGCGAAGCGCTGGAGATCCACTACAAGGGTAAAACCATTAGCGATGTGCTAGAAATGACCTGCGAACAGGCTTTAGAATTTTTTGGCAACATCCCGTCGATTGCCCGCAAGCTGCAAACCCTAGTGGATGTTGGCCTGGGCTACATCACGCTTGGCCAACCCGCGACGACTCTGAGCGGCGGCGAAGCTCAGCGCGTTAAGTTAGCCACTGAACTGTCGCGCCGCCCGACCGGCCGCACGCTCTACATCCTGGACGAGCCGACTACTGGCCTGCACATGGAAGACGTCAGCAAGCTGCTGGGTGTGCTGCACGCTTTGGTTGATGCCGGCAATAGCATGGTAGTCATCGAACACAACCTAGATGTTATTAAAAACGCCGACTGGCTGATAGATATGGGTCCCGAAGGCGGGGATGCCGGCGGTCAGATAGTTGCCGCCGGTACGCCCGAACAAGTCGCTAAAATTGAGAAATCCTACACTGGCCAATATCTCAAAAAGATGCTTTAGTTAAAGCTCAACCAAAAGGGCGTATCTATCGCGGTCATAGGGTAGGGGCCAAGGATTTAGAGACACGTCAGTACTCGGTAGGGCTAGCGAGTCCGTCAGGGGCTTAAGCACAATAAACAAGACCAGCTGCCCGGCTCCTATAGTGACATCGCTAGCTACATCCGGACTGACCGGTAATCTATCTAAGGTTCCTTCTCCCAAAAGATTAGCCATTAACAAAATAGTAATCCCCGAGAGTTAAAAAATTATTAATTCAGGATGAAAAAATACTAATCGGAGCCTTGACTAGTTCTATGCCGCTCACGAAAAGCTTTGATTAAGTGATAAAGTGTCGGGCCGAAAGAGGCTGTGACCACGACTGCTAGAAAAAGCATTATATAGTGGTTGATGTTAGGGATTCTGGTGCCGACAAAATAACCAAGCAAGGTAATGCTGAGTGCCCAGGCGATATCGCCAATGGCGTCAAACAGCGTGAACTTGGCGTAAGGCATTTTAGCTACGCCCGAAAGCAGTGGCGAAAAAGTGCGGATAATTGGCAAAAAGTGGGCGATCAAAGCCGTTTTACTACCATAAATTTCGTAAAATTTTTCGGCTTTTACTATATACTCCTGCCGAAAAATCAGGCCGTTAGGTTTCCGGAACAGGCGCCGTCCTAACTTGTGGCCAATGAGGTAGGCCGTATTATCACCAGCCATAGCCGCCAGGGCGATGACTATAATCGTTCCGGCTAAAGGCAATTTACCCTGGCCGGCAAAAACGCCAGCCGTCAGGAGGAGGGTATCGCCAGGCAGGAAAAAACCAACCATTAGTCCGACTTCAGCGAACACGATGGCGGCAATCAACGCCAAACCGCCAGCTTGAACAATCTGGGCTACGTCAAACATATCCTATTAGCGTATCCAGCCTCCATAGCAAAAGCAATAGCGACTATTTTCCGGTTAATCTGGACCTTCTCAATTCGCAAGACTTGCAAACAAAGAGAAAATTCCTAGAGCTTTTCAATAGTAACGATTTTTAGGGCATCCATTACTGAACTGAGTTTGCTTTCCGTACCTTCCTTGACAGTACAAGGGCCATTACTTGGAACTAGATAAAAATATTTATTGTCTATCTTCGTGGCGTTAGGGTAAGCCTCGGCATTGGTAGATGTACCGCCCTCTGTTTCAGTCTGGGCCTTGGGGTCTGTGTAGTAAGTAACTAGAGATTGGGAGCTTTTATCCGCAGCGCAATTAGGATCAAGTTTCTCTAACGAGCGGCTTGCCAGTAAAGCTTGGGGATAAGGCGAAACTTGCTTATAGCTATAGTACAGGTCGGATATGTCTGCTGATGTCTTGAGTTTTATGCCAAATTCCGGGATTTCCAAAAAGCTAGAAGCGGAGCTTGACGAGCTGCTGCCAGTTGCCTGGCTAGTGCCCGCATTTGTGGCTGGGTTCTTTTTGCTGTGCCACATGTACCAACCAGCGAAGGCGATTAAGCCAACTACTACTATAACCAGAACGACCTCAATAGCACCGAAGCCGTCCTGACTTTTCTTAATACTCATGAATTTTACTCCTTTAACTGTCTATTTAAATATTGATTCAAGCGCGTTAATAGTCTCGGGGCCGTTGGTGGTTGTGGCACAAGAAGTTGGCGGGTCGCTTAGAAGATAGCTGTAAACATAGTCACCTATCTTACCGGCTTTATCTGGGTGTTTTTGCAAGTACTCATCTCCTGTAAGGTTAAAGTCGCCTGAAATGTGCGCCACTTCACCCGGTTTTGAACGATTCAGCGTGCCTATCCCGCCATGCGCGGCATCACACTTAGAATCAGCCTTTGACAATTCGGTCGAACTGATAAATACATAGCTGTCATAGTTTGGGGTATAGCTGTAGGTCAAATGTACGCTACCGCTATATTGAAGAGAGACATTCCATTCTTTGACATATAAAGTACTCTTTTTCGAGCTGTTGGAACTCTGAGCTGTTGAAGTAGTATTGGTACTGCTTTTTGTAGTTTTATTGCGATGGTAGACGTAGTAGCCACCAAAACTAATTAACATAACGACGACTAATACAATTAAGCCTTCAACAGTGCCAAAACCGTTTTGGCCAATTCTTTCCTGATTAATACGCATGAGATTATCCTGCTTATGTTTATAGTTAGCCAAAGTTAAGCATAGCATGGCTTGCCAATCAACTCATGCCTTCTTTCAGACTACCGAGCACTTTATTACCCGCTCCGACAGAGATGGCGTGCTAAATCTAAGCTCTGTAGGGCGTCTGGAATACAGCTCTTGCTGCCTGCTCATATCTTGCTTCTTGCGATAGGGGAATGTGCCTAGAAGCCGCTACATCAAGAAGTTGGGCTGGATCAAACTGCTTGCCTACGCTAACTGGTAGATATGAAATGATTCTAAACCCTTTTCCTTCTGGGCGATTAGTACCAATTGCCTTTAAGTCACTCTGCTGGCCCTCGCTGCCATCGTAACCGTTTCTTATTAAATAGCCCAAAGTTCTGGCGGTACGACCATTAGCATCTTCAAAAGGATGGGCTAGTACAATGGTCAGTCCGGCTATATCACTAGCGCGGTTTAGAAAAAGCTGTTCCTCGCCCGGCTGACAGTTTTCAGCTAACTGCCTGATAAGTTGGGCGGCATAATCGTAAAATGGCGGCCTTTCTGCCGGCTGTATGAATTCACCTGCCTTTTTGCCTTCGGGCGTAAAATGAGACATTACGAAGTCTATTGGTTCATGGCTTACGTCTGGCGCTAAAACTTCGTGTAAGCGAGTTGCTGTTGCTATAATATCCGCGCCTTCAACTAGCCCAACTTGTCCAGCCCGCTCGCTGGCACCAGCGCTATAGGGCAATCCCTCTATCAGGTTAAAAATAGTTGCCCAATATTGATCTACGGGCGCTTGTTCTTTTGGTGCAACTTGCCCTGTTGAATCGGAGGTTGTTTCTGTCATAATTTTGTTTTATGTCGTTTAAGTAATTCTAACATGCATTATAGGCTAAGCCCATGAGTCCCTAAAATAACCGACTCCTTAAACTGCATAGCCTCAAAAAGATGGTATGCAAATGAAAACTAACGAAGAAGACTGTTGATCCAAGCAAGAGGTACCCTAAACCAGTCAACGTTAACAAATTATCACTTACGTAGTGCAAGCAAGCTGCGCCAAATGGCGCTATAACGCGGAAGAATATAATAGTAAATATGGCCCAAGCTGTAATCACCAGGACTCTCACCGCTAACCTGACTATATTTTCATGGATAAGTCTATGCCGGTCAGCATGCACATACTTGAATTGGGCTTTTAGTTTCTTGTAGCTGAGTATAAGGTTTATTGGCACTACGACGATAGCGTAAGTCGGGCTGCCTATAAGCATCCATATAACGCTATTTGATGTCCTTTCGACTATGGACTATTCTGTATCTTAGCCGTTATCTCAGCTATGGATTCTTTGGTATTGCCCACTAACTCTACTGAGGCATTCTTGCCTAGCAAAGCGGTATAAATCTGGCCGTTTTGGGAGCTAACTGACCATACCAGACTCACTGTCAAACCGATAGTTAAAAATAAACAAATAGAAAAACTCAGTATAGAAGGAGTTAGTAAAGTAATTACAGGTTGTTTCTTCACAGATGGCAGCTATTGACTTTCTTGATAACGAAAGCATATCATCTAACCATAAGCACAGTAAAAAGGAAAAAATAAACATATGAAAAAACTTAATATGCGCGGGTTCTCGCAGCATTTAGTTCTAGCGGTAGTTGTAGTTGGCTTTGGAGTAGTTGGAGCCTATCTTTTTGTTAGGAGCCATGCCGCAACCTGTACGTCATACACCTATGCTCAAGGGGTAAATGGAACATGTGTTGCAAACATACAAAAAATGCTGAACGGCTTAACCTATGAAAGACAACCTAATTCTGATTTAGGTTCTAATCAACTTGCCGTAGATGGCTCTTTTGGGCCGTTAACAAAAAGTAAAATTGTGGGCTTCCAAAAATTCTCCGTAGATCACTTGGTAGTCGATGGAAAAGTCGGCCCAAAGACTTGGAACTCCCTATGTTTGTACGTAACACAGCTTGATTTCTCTAGGACTACTGTACCTGTAATGCGGAACGCATATCTTGCAGCCAAAAACTCCGGTTGCACCATGGCCCATTAGTCTCTTTTGAGCGTTAACATAAGGGTTTCGACGAGTACGGACACTTACGAAATTAGTTAAGTCTTTCAACGTGCCAACAAATTTCTAGCATCCAGCATTAGGATAAATGCCAACTACTTTTCAAAATGGCTTCTAATCTGGTATAATCATCGCTTAAGGAGACATAAATTTAAGCAAATGGCACAAGATTCTATTTCTTTGACTTTAGCGCCGCGCGAAGTGACCGGCAAGCAGGTTAAACACCTGAGGCGTGAAGGCACGGTTCCGGCCGTCATTCATGACCATGGCGCGCCATCGGTCATCGTCCAGGGCGATTATGCAGCCCTGTTTAAAGTCTGGCAGCAAGCTGGCAAGCACCATCCGGTGGAGCTTAAGGCCAATGGCAAGTCCTACGTGGCACTGATTAAAACAGCGGAATTTGACCCTAAGAAGCACCGGCTAACCCACGTTGTCTTTAATGCCGTTAAAGCTAACGAGAAGGTTGAAGCTGAAATTCCTATCGAGCCTAAATTCGCTGAAGGCAATGAAGCCTCACCCGCCGAACGTTCTGGCCTGCTGGTTTTGAGCCAGCTTGACGCTTTGATGGTTAAAGCTACGCCCAGTAATTTGCCCGATGTGCTTTATTATGACGCTGAAAAACTGGTGGAAGTCGGTGACCATGCCACTGTCGCCGACCTGGTAATCCCGGAAGGCGTAGAAGTAGAAGTGGATCTCAACCATGCCATCGCGACAGTTTATGAGCCGAGCGCCCTAGCTGCCGCTAACGAGGCTGCTGGTGGCGATGCTGAAGAAGTGGCGCCAGCCGAAGGCGAAGAAGAGGCAAATGAAGGCGAGACTGAGGCTGAACCTACCGAAGAAGCCGACAAAGACAAAGCAGAAAATTCGGACAGCGAAGGCTAGCCCTCTTACATTTTTTGTTAGCTCGACAAACTTCGGAGCCCATGATATCTTGAGTTTGCAAGCATGAAACAAAAAACTCTAGCCGCTTTAGATATCTTGGCGCCCACTTGGGGAGGCTTGATATCTTATTTGGTGTTAGTTATCCTCACGGTAGTTAGCTACCAATGGCAGGCCTTGCACCCTTACTTGGCGCCGATTGGTTCGTGGCATCTAGCTAGCCGTTTTACCAATTTTCTGACTGGGTTCATGACGAACTTTTTTGGCGAGAGGGCTGGCTCTATAGTTTTGGGCATTTTTTGGGGAGTAGTCGGCCTGTTCGTTTATATTATGGTGCTCGGAGTAGCAATTCTGATAAGAGACGTAGACGAGGCCTTGGAAGAAAGGGAGTTCGTATGGCCGAAGGGCAGCGACCCCAACAAGCCGCTCGAAGATTTTCTGGCCCGCGGCTTTTTCCAAATAGCAGTAGCTGTACTTCTGGTGGCTTACGTGGCCCACATCGCGCCATTTATACAGGACTTCTTGACTGTAAAATATCCGGCTGGCCAGAGCTTGCTAAATTTAGCAGCCATTAAGTCACTTCTAGAATTCACTTTAGTGGAGATGTTGGCTTTGCATATCGGGACAATACTTTTACGCCTAACCATTTTACGCCGTCGACTTGTGGCTTGAGAGCTAACAGATAGGTGTGAATTAGCTCTCAGAGGAGTTCTAAGCCCTAAGTAATTAAGCTCATGCTATAGTGGTGCCATGCCCTGGTTCCATCCTAAAAGTTTGCTCGATAAAACCTATGAAATCGGCATCATTATAAAAGGCGTCGATGGTGTCCTGGAACTAGTAGGCGGCGTCCTGGTATTGGCTTTGAGCCCGAACGCCATCAATGGCCTAACCCGCTTCTTGACCCAAAACGCCCTGCAGGAAAACCCCCACAATTTCATCGCTAACTACCTGGCCAAGCTTGGGCACCAACTAGCTGGCGGCCGTAATTTATTCGCCGCCGCTTTTTTGCTAACCCACGGGCTGGTAAAAGTAGTTTTAGTAACATGCTTGCTGCTCAATAAGCTCTGGGCATATCCTTGGGCACTGGTGGTGCTGACTTTGTTCCTGGTCTACCAGGTTTACTTACTAGTTACCTCGCCGACTTTTGGCATGGCTTTCTTGACGGTACTAGATGTCATCATCATTTGGCTGGTTTGGCGCGAATGGCAAAAAGTCCGCCAAACAATAGGTCAAAAAGCCCAGGGCTAGAGGGCTCCGCGATTATTCTTCGATAAAGCCGCCGGATTGGTGGCTCCAAAGCCGGGCATAAGTGCCGCCGAGTTCCAAAAGTTGTTTGTGCGAACCTTCTTCGACAATCTTGCCCTCGTCCAGCACCACTATCCGGTCCAAGTGCTGGATGGTGCTCAGGCGGTGGGCGATGACGACGCTAGTCTTGTCTTTCATCAGCTCCCACAAGGCGGCTTGAATGTAGCGTTCACTCTCGCTATCCAGGGCGCTGGTAGCTTCGTCTAAAATCAAGACCGGCGCGTTCTTCAGGATGGCCCTGGCAATTGCCACCCGCTGCCGCTGGCCGCCGCTTAATTTAATGCCACGCTCGCCTACCAAAGTGTCATAACCATTGGGCAAGCTGGAGATAAATTCGTGGGCGTGGGCTCGGCGGGCGGCTTCAATGACTTCTTCCGTAGTGGCACCAGGCCGGCCGTAACGGATGTTTTCCATGAGCGAGCGGTGGAATAACAGCGGCTCTTGCGGGACGTAAGCGATGGCCGCCCGCAGGTCATCCTGCCGAATCGAGCGGATGTCTTGCCCGTCAATTACAATCGCGCCTGCCTGGACATCCATAAACCGCAGCAGCAATTTGGTAATGGTGGTTTTGCCGCCGCCACTTGGCCCCACCAAGCCGACCCTCTCGCCCGGTTGGATCACCAAAGACAGGCCATTGAACAGGGAATTATCGGCTTCACTTTGGCCGTGGTAATCGAAAGCTACTTGCTTAAATTCAACCAAGCCGTTATTGATGCCGAGTGGTTCAGGCTTGTCGGGGTCTGGAACGCCCGAGGAGCGTTCGAACAATTCGGTCATTTCATGGGCGTCGCCCAGCACGCCTTCGATGAAGCGGATAGACAGGTTGGCTTTGCTAATGCTATCGATGACCCTTAGCACGTAGACCTGGAATAAGAGGAAAATAGCGAAAGAAATGCTATGGTTTTCAACAGCTTTGATGCCGCCGAACAGCACGATTATTTGCAGCAGGGCACAGAGCATGGAAACCAATAGGTTATTGCGGATGCCTATGGCCCAACTACGCAGGAAAGCCTGCTTGCGTTTTACGTTTGTCTGGTTGTAGCGCTTGGCTTCATGGGAAGCAGCCGCGAAAGTTTCGACTGTTATAGCGTTGCTCAGGACGTCGGCTAACTCGCCGGTTTGTTCGCTTTCTATGGCCACGGCCGCCCGCCGCACAGGCATACGCCTAGAGGTTAAGTAAGCTATCAGGCTAATAGAGCCTAGCCATATCAGGCCGACAGCCGTTCCAATTAAGGGGTTATAGTAAATGGTTATGCCTACCGCAAGTAAAACGCCAGTCACCTGGCCCAACATATCCAAGAAAAAAGTAATATGAAACTGCTCGTAGGCTTTGACGAAGCGGTTGGCTTGGGTAACCAGCGAACCGCTGAAATTATCGCTAAAAAAGGCATATTCCTGCTTAAGCAGTTGTTTGAAACAGTCATTGTACATATCTTCCAGGGTTTCAGCGTGCAGGCGTGTAGTAATGAAGCGGTCGACCAAGAAGTACAAGCTGGCACCGCCCACCAGTGCCAGGCCGGCGAAAGCCACGTTGCTTAAGCTGGCGTGGTGTCGGGAAGTCAGCTGGCCCAAAGCTTTGGCCGCGAACAACGGGCTAATGACAGTTTGCAGGGCCACTGCCGGGCCCATCAAAAAGCTGCCTAGGAAAAGCCAAGGCCGCCGACGCAAATAACTCAAAAACACCCCGATGGGTTTAAACGCCTTCAACATACAGCTATTCTAGCAGTTATTGGTTAGGCCCCCATCCCAAAATCCGTTTCCGGCTTTAAGCTCCAGTTTGAGGGCTGCAAAATTTTCGCTGCTCGTAGACATAACTTAAGTTAGCCTCCCAATACTGGATGAGCTTCGCAACTATCAAGAACGTCAAGATGTAGAATTATCTCAAGTAATTGCTGTATTGGTCGGCAGTACCTAATGCGCTAACGCTTATAAAACCTTCACACATTTCTACAGACATTGATGTAATCAATGGATAAGTATTTCCCGGTGGAGTGGATTCTATCAGAGACGTGGTAATGCAGCGCTCATTTGGATAGTTGCCGCCAGCGTCCCAGTGTACAAAAAAGTAAGCTTTGTCATTTGGATTTAGCGTAAGCTTGCTTGGTTGTAATTCTGTTTTAACAGGCCCATTTGGCATCACATAACCATCTGAACTAAGGGCTAGTAGCCCAGGAAAACCCTTTAATGTACACTCGGTGTTGGACGTATTTTGATAGGTGAACATCATATACCTATTTCCTGCTGCCGGTAGGACTCGTCCCTCTGGTGCTAATGACAATTGTTGCGTTTGGCATGCTGCACCTTCTACAAAAGACTGATGTTGCGAAAGAGAATTAATACTCTGAATTGCTTTACTAAGTTGGCTGCCTAGGTCTGCATTTTTCTTTGTTAGTGAAGCATTGGTCTTTTTTTCATTTGAGAGCTTTGCACTTTTGTCGCTAAGTTGCTGATTTAAATGTGATACATGACTTTGCTGCCATGCTAATTCCGCAATTGCAACAGCGAGCAAAACTGCTAATGCAAGAGCGGCCTTATGGGATATTAGGCGTGACAGTGTACTCATAATTTGGAGTATGCTCTAGCTACTGCTGTTTGTAAAGATACCCCTAAAGCTTGCTTCTAGTGCTGATAAGTAGGAAAATACAGCAAAAGTGAAAGTAGTGTCTTTATGGCTAAGAATATATTACCTACGATTCTAATCCGAGCAGTCATTGAAATAAGGTTTACAAAAAAACGCTTCGGTATCATTGACCAGCGAGGCACGATTGTTGACGACCTAACAAGTGACAATAGCTACACAAAAATACGTATATCGTCCGAAAGAATTGACCTGACTAATGATGGTTTAAGTAAAAAATTCTTTCTTTCGCCTGCCAATGTAGGGATACAACGCGAAGGCCTTAGCTCACTTACAAAGTTTAGAGACACAATCAGTAATTTTTTATCTGACGAAATACTCAAAGAAGTTGTTGGTGAAGAACAACTAATAAGAATAGGCACTAAAGCTAGTATTTTCTACTTCCGAAGAGGTATGGGTAGCTATGAGCAGATTCAGAAGATATATCGGCAGAAGGTTCAGAATGAACCAGATGCGCTTGATAATGCCGTTAGTGGTCGAATAGTTGATAGAAGTTATACCTATGACTTCATGAGCGACAAGAAAAAAGGCCATCTATTCATGGCTCCTATAACCAAAAAACAAGCGATAGACTTGTTTTTTGAAGACACGGAGATTTATCGCAACATGAACGCAGACCATGGGCTATTTTTTGACATAGATGTATATGACGACGAGATAAAGTCACTAACATTTAGTGATGCTTCTGGACTCTCCCTCGAATGCTGGGATGCTGTCGAAAGCACATACGACAATTTACTAAACGAATTGCTTGGTGATTAGCCATGAGTAGTGAAGCCGGAAGAACTAGTTCAATCGATTATGCCCCTAACGAGTACGAAGAGCTTAGTGTAGATGCCGGCAAACAAACAGGCATCAATAAAGAGAAGGCTGAAAGTAAGGTCGGCAATGTAATTGAATCCTTACCAGGGGCTTTAAGGGGCGTAAACCAAACAGTCCGTGAAGATTTAGCTACCAGTGCCCTTGTAATAAGCATACTTGGCTATATAGTAATCGCTGCCTTCGGGCAGATAGACAGCATCAGATATTTTGGCTATATATTCTTCTTGGTATTTTCCTTCGCACTTTACAAATTTGCAGCTAAGACCATTAGCATAACTGTTAGCAAACCAAATAAATACCTTGCCGTAGCTCTTGCGTTTTTTATTGTTTTAATCGCCGTAATTTATCAGGCTTACATCGCCGATTTTGTTTCTTACCTTTACAGGATAATTTTCAAAACCCGTTAGATTTAATTGTATTTACTACGTAGATTCGAACTTAGAGCTTGCGGCAAAGAACTTCGGTCAGAATTAAAAAAGCCATTCAAAACGATAGCTTTTTGTGCGGTTTCTGGAAACTGGCTCCTTACGTTGTAAACTTTTCGCTCCCCAATCTGTAGCTTTCGCTACGAAAGTGGGTTTTGGGATAAGGCCTAGCCAAGCGAATGACTTTAAACGCTTTCAGCGATTGCGAAAAGTGGTTTTTAACCTTATACTAAAGTGTTTGTGACAACAATGATTAACTCTTAGAATTTATGGAATATTACCCTGGCTTCGAATCGCCTCCTGACTCACCGGAAGCAAGCGAGAAAAAGGAGAAGAAAAAGAAAAAAGCCGGGCCGGAGATCGCCCGGTCGCTCGACAAGTTTTCCACTTATGAAAACGCCCCGGAACCACAATCGAAGGCCGAAAAGGTAGGTGCCAAGCGCCTTTTGTCGCTAGAGGAGTTCCGCAATCCCAAACCAGTTTCCGAGCAGGAAGCGCCCACCGGGAACCTCGGTGATAAAGAGGAAAATAAAGTTAACCAACTCCTAGCTGTCGACCAGCTGGAAAATCAAGAAACCACTGCCCCCCAGGCCGCTAAAGACTTCCTGGCCGAAGTAGCCGAAACCGGTGAACAGGAACAGGCTTTTGAAAAGGTCGTCTCCGAGCTAGGTTCAAGCCCTGAAGAAATCGCCCAACTTCTGAAAGAGACCTCGGTACCGCCTGAAGCGCCAGAAGAAGTCCCGCAAGAGCCGGAAACCGAAGAGGACGAAGGCGCTCCAGACGAAGCAGAGGCCACCGAACCCAGCGAGGGCGAATTCATAATAGGCCACGAAGATGAAGATGCGGAAGCTGAAACACCGGCCGTTGCCGCTACTGGAGGTAATGGCGGTCTAGCGGGACCACCCTCGCCACCGGCTGGTGGCGCTGGCTCGGTGCCACCTGGGGCTGGCGGTCCAGCCGGCCCGAGGGGCGGCAGGCCATTTGGCCCGCTCGGCGGCGCGCCAACCGGTGGCCGTAACCCCAACGTATTGGCTACCAACCCCGACATGCTTAGCAGCGCCAACGCCGCTTACTATGAGCGACGGGGGGCGACCCGCGGCCTGCTGGTTGGCGGCATACTCGGCTACTTGATAGGCCGGCGCGGCGGCCGCATCAGGACCGAGAAGCGCTTATTGCCGATCCAAAAAAGATTAGAAAAACAAGTAGAAGGCTTAAAAAGTCAGCTCATTGAGCGCGAAACCAAAATCCGCCAAATTGTGGCCGAAAAGCTTTCACAACCAGCCAGACCCTCGGTAGCAGAAATTATTCCTGGGCAGCGGGGCATGCCCTTGCCAGAGCGCCTAAAATTATCTAAAGCCGAGTCCCGCCTAGGCCTGGCCAAGCCGGCCAGGGCTGAACGTCTGGGTAAAGTAATCGTAGGGGTAGAAGCTAAAAAGCGGGCTGAAGCCGAAGCCAGCCTGGAGAAGATCAGCCCTGTCCAAGTGGAAACTATGAACCAGCGCCAGTTGCTTGAGGTGGGCGAAAAAATCATTGTCGAAGGTGCTTCTTTGCGCCAGATATTTGAATCTCGCCTGATTGGCGAACGCAGCCTGCGCTACCTGATTGGTGAATATTTGCAAGGCAAAGATATCCGCCATGACTTACGCCGTGAAATGGTAGAGCGCGAGATTGACTTCGAACGCGACCCCGTCATGCGCGACCGCCCCCAAGCGGGATCGCCCACCAATATATCCAACACTACTCTCGAAACCTTGCTGGAAAAAGCCGGCGCCACGCCTACCAACGATGACGATTTATTACCAACTACTAAATTGCAGGCTGTCCGCGATGAAGACTATCATCAGCACGCTGCCCGCAAGCAGCGCTTGGCCGACCTGGTGCTAGTCGCCACCATCATCACTTTGCTAGCTTTTATCATCTTTATGCTAATTAACCGCTAGAGTATCATTACGCCTATGCAGAAAATTATCCTATTTTACAAATTCACGCCGCTGAATGATCCGGAAGCCATCCGGCTCTGGCAACGGGCTTTGGCGGAAAGGCTAAACCTGAAAGGCCGGGTTTTGATTTCCCGGCACGGCATTAATGGCACACTGGGCGGCGACATCAAAGACCTCAAAGCCTACGTTAAAGAAACCAAGGGCTACGCCGGCTTTAAAGGCACGATGTTCAAATGGAGCGAAGGCCAGCGCGAAGATTTTCCAAAATTGGTCGTCAAGGTCCGGCCGGAGATTGTTACCTTCGGCGCGGCAGACGAAATTAAGGTTGACGCGAATGGCGTGGTCGGCGGCGGCCAGCGCTTGAAACCGGCCGAAGTCCACAAATTAGTTGAAGAACGAGGCAGCGATGTAATTTTTTTCGACGGCCGTAACAAGCACGAAGCCGCCGTCGGTAAATTCAAAAACGCCGTGGTGCCGGAAATTGAACATACTCGCGATTTCGTAAAAGAGTTGGAAGACCCCAAATATAACGACATCAAAAATAAGCCAGTGGTAACTTATTGCACCGGCGGTATTCGCTGCGAAGTCTTGAGCAGTCTCATGAAAAACCGGGGGTTTAAAGAGGTCTACCAAATTGATGGTGGCATTGTAAAATACGGCGAAGAATACGGTGACGAAGGCCTATGGGAAGGTTCACTCTATGTTTTTGATGGGCGGATGGGCACAAAGTTCACAAATAAGGGTAAAGATATAGCCACCTGCGTACATTGTGGTACTAAGACCAGTAATTATGAAAATTGCGCCAACAAAGCCTGCAACAAACTAATCCTAATTTGTAAAAGCTGTAACCGAGAAACCTATTGTAAGTTCTGTAAGGAACAGATAGTTAAAGCCGAAAAAGCCGCTTGATTTTAAAAAACAGCGGAACCATACTAAACCTATGAAAAACAATAGAGAAAGGCTAGTTGATGCGTCTATTGTGGCTTTGACCAAATTGGTCCCTGTAGAAGGTGGCAAAACGACACTAGAATTTAGCTTTGAAGGTACCGATTACAAAATGGAAGCTCCAATGACTTTAACAGGGAATGAATTTTTAAGTTGGCTACCAGACTATGCTGCGAAAACTCCACGTTGTGCCTGCTGTAGCGAACTTATTTTTCCAGGACAGCCTGTTACCCTAGGCCACATTGAGCCGGATGATAGTGGCCATTCCCACTTTAGCACTCGGTGCAATGATACAGCTGGAGGCTATGCTGGTTGGTTTAGCGTAGAAGGCGAGCTTGTCTCAGCATGGGAGCCACGAGTAGCCTAATTAGCGTACGGGTTATAATTATTGGGTGAAGGATAGTTTAAACAAGAAGCTGAATGAATTGCCCAAAAGTCCTGGGGTTTACTTCCATAAGGATTCTAAGGGCGAGATTATTTATGTGGGCAAAGCCGCGGTACTTAAAAACCGTGTCAAACAGTACTTCCAGGCCAGCCGTGGCCGCGATGTTAAAACCGAAGCTTTGGTGAGGGAAATTGCCGACCTGGACTGGATGGTCGTTGACAGCGAGCTGGAAGCGCTGTTTTTGGAAGCCGAAATGGTCCGGCGCTACATGCCGCGCTACAATATTTTGCTACGCGACGACAAAGCGCTAGTTTACATCCGGATTGATTACGACAACGACTTTCCGACTGTTAGCACTACGCGCCGGCCGCTGGATGATGGTGCCCGCTACTTTGGACCATACTTTAGTACTCTAAGCGTGCGCCAAGCGCTCAAACTGCTTCGGCGTATTTTCCCGTTCACTACCCGGCGGATTGCCGGCCAAAAGCGAGCTACTCTGCATTACCACTTGGGGCTTGACCCCGGCTTGGAAGAGGGCCGGACCAGTTTGGAAGCCTACAGAGCTAATTTGCGCCGGCTGATGGCGGTCATAGAAGGCAAGCGCAAAACCATTGAGCGCGAACTGGAAAGGGACATGAAACGAGCCTCCAAAGCCAAAGATTTTGAACTGGCGGCCAAACTTCGCAATCAGCTTTTTGCATTGCAACGCTTGGGCCAGCAGGTAATATTCAGCGACAAAGAATTCCTGGATATCAGCAAAGACCATGCCTTAAACGAATTAGTTAACTTGTTAAGTTTAAAAGAATTTCCGCGGCGAATTGAAGGCTATGACATCAGTCACATGAGCGGTACGGACGTCGTAGCCAGCATGGTGGTCTTTGCCAACGGTCTCACGGACAAAACCAACTATCGCAAGTTTAAAACCAAGACTAACAAAAATGACGACTTTTACAATATGAACGAGACTATCAAACGTCGTTTAAGCGAGCGTAATACTAAGTCTTGGGGCAAACCGGACCTAGTGTTAATAGATGGTGGCAAGGGCCAGCTTGATGCGGCCATTAAGGCCCGCGACGAACTGGGCTACCCGCAAATCCCCTTCATCGGGCTGGCTAAGCGGGAAGAACAGGTAGTCATCCAGAAAACAATAAGCAATAAGCAAAGAACAATAAACAAAGTCGGCAGTAATGTTCAACTAGATTACCAAGTCTTGCAAAAACTAGGGGGTTTTGCCGCTGAATCGAAAGATTTTATTGTAGTTAATTTGCCGCATAATACTAACCTGGTCAAGCTGTTGCAGCGCATACGGGATGAAAGCCACCGTTTTGCCGTCAGTTACCATAGTGTGCTAAAAGTTAAACGCCAGACGGCCAGTGCCCTGGAGGAAATCCCCGGCATAGGCTCCGCCACCCGCAAGAAATTGATGCGGACGTTTGGCTCGCTCCGAACTCTTAAAACGGTTAATCAGGCCGAGATCGCTAAAGTCATCGGCCCTAAAAAAGCGGCTACACTCCGTCGGCACTTAACTTAGGCTTGTTTGTCCGTTAGCTTCCATCTCACCAGGAGTGGTGGGCAGTATCGGCAACACGCCGCTGAGGATACCTAGCAAGGTCATATTTTCAATACCTATGGCGCCGGGTTCGCCGCCGTTAATTTTAAGAACCATTCCGGCCCGGATGTTCTTGACGGTCTTTGGCGCTAGGCCCAAGCTATTAGCAATTTCATCCGCATTTTGGCCTTGGCGAGTGCACTCTAAAACTCTCAGCTCACCCGGCGACAAATCGACTGGTGTAGCCGCCTTCACAACAACTAAATCGCCATTATCAAAACTGTAACCGATGGCCTGCGGGCAGGTGGCCGCGCCTAGAGCCTTATAGGTATCATATAAAATGTTTTTTACCGTTTTTTCTTCCACGCCAGTTAAGTCGCTAATTTGTCTATTTGATAAACCCACGGCTCTTAGTGCCAAGCTGCTCATCTGGCGCCTCGGCCTTTGGGATTCTACAGCAAATGCACCGTCAAAAAACTGGACTTGCCGAATCGGATCAAGGGCGAGGTTGCCATTATCGGTCAGTACTTGGATGGGCGGATGGACTGTTTCGTATGCTAACTTCATGAATTAGTTTATTATTTAAACACAGACCTCTAGAAATAGTCAAAAACAAACCAGTCGATTGACTAGCAACTTTGCTATACTGGATGGTTGACTATGGAAGACAGCTTCGGGAGTGAATTTTTTGCTGGCAATCGGGCACGGCTGAGGCAGTTATTTACCGGCACGGCGCCGATTGTCATAACTGCTAACGGCCTGCTGCAGCGCGGCGGCGACAGCGCCTATGCCTTTAAGCAGGACGCCAACTTTTGGTACCTGACCGGCATTGATGAGCCGGATATCCTGCTGGTAATGGATAAAGACAAGGAATATTTGATTGTGCCCAGTCGTGAAGACAGCCGCCAGGCTTTTGACGGTACGCTAGACCCAGAAATGCTCAAACGTCGCTCTGGCATATCACTAATTATGAACGACAAAGAAGGCTGGAAGCAGCTGGCTAGTCGGCTTAAAAGGGTCAAGCATGTGGCCACAGTCAAAGCGCCGCCTAGTTATATAGAACGTCACGGCATGTACACTAACCCGGCCCGGGCTGCGCTTATCCAAAAACTGAAGGCCGAAAACGATAACCTGGAGTTGCTAGATCTGACGGGCCATTTTAGCCGCCTAAGAATGGTCAAACAGCCGCTTGAACTAAGTGCTATTCAGGCAGCCATCAATGCAACCATCGCCGCCATTAAAAAAACTTTGAAACCCGACAAGTTAGCTAAATATCATTATGAGTATCAACTAGAGGCCGATCTGACTCGCCATTTTCGAAACGCGGGGGCCAGGGGCCATGCTTTTGAGCCGATTGTAGCCGGCGGCTCCAGGGCCTGCACTCTGCACAATTTAGCCAACGATCAAGCACTTTCAGCTGACGAGTTAGTGATAGTAGACGTCGGGGCAGAAATTGACCACTATGCTGCCGACATCAGTCGCACGGTGGCTTTGTCCGCGCCAACCCGCCGCCAAGAGTTGGTCTACGAAGCGGTAGCGGAAGTACAAGAGTTTGCTGTTAGCTTGCTAAAGCCCGGCGTAGTGCTAAAAGATTACGAGGAGGCGGTAGAACACTTCATGGGCGAAAAACTACGCGAACTAGGTTTGATAAAATCTATCGACCATGCCGAAGTCCGGAAGTTCTACCCTCACTCTACATCGCACTTTTTAGGCTTGAACGTCCATGATGTGGGGGACTATGGGCGACCACTGGAGCCAGGGGTGGTATTAACCGTTGAGCCGGGTATCTATATCCCTGACGAAAGCATTGGCGTCAGGATTGAAGACGATGTAGTTATAACCCCGACGGGCATGACAATTTTATCGGACAATTTGCCGCGGACTCTTATCTGATTTACAATAAATACCAATGAAATCGCCTTTGCCTCGTTTTCTAGTACGTTGGCTAGTCTGTAGCTTAGGCCTGTGGATCGCCGCCGGTTTGCTGGGCTCGAGCATTACTTACGGCCGGATGCGGGATATCATCGTCGCCGGTTTGCTGCTGGCGATCATTAACGTCGTCATTAAACCGATACTAATTGTCTTTTCGCTCCCGGCTATCCTACTCACCCTGGGTTTATTTATGGTGATTATAAACGGCGTGACAGTTTTTATTGCTAGCAAATTGTATACTCCGCTGCATGTAACTAATTTTTGGGCAGCGGTTTTTGCTGGTATGGTTATTGGCCTGGTGAACTACCTGGTGACGGCAATATTAGAGGAGGGAAAATGAACATTTTTAACTACTTAACTATCGGTTCTATGTTGCTCATGACTTTGCTTATATTGGTCCAAACCCGCGGGGCTTCCATCGGCGCGGGCTTGGGTGGAGCCGGCGAAGTCAATACTACCCGCCGCGGCACTGACAAAACGATTTTTCAATTGACTATTATCTGCGCCATAGTTTTTACGGTCTCGCTGATACTAGGGATCTTATCCTAGCGGCCTGGTGGGGTAAGACTAGATGCAGCTTAAATTGTTCAAGCTTCGTTTCCGCCGCCGTTTAAAAAAGCAGCGCAAACAAGTCGAAGGCTTAAGTTCGCAAGCCGAACGCCAGATTGAACATCATTTGATACAACGAGCTGGCCGTTTTAGGGCCGTAAGGCGGTTTGTAGTCAGCTGGATGCTACTGTTTGTTCTTTTGATTGGTTGTGGCGTTTGGCAAACAGCTAGGCTAAGCATTTATTACCAAACCTTGCGGCCCGTACCGGGCGGTATTTATAGCGAAGGTTTGCGTGGTTCGTTCACGACCGCCAACCCCATCTACGCTACCAACGATGTAGATACCATGGTCGCCCGCCTGATTTTCGCTGGTTTACTTAAATATGATGACAACCACAAGCTAGTCAATGACCTGGCGAGCGATTACAGCGTCGATGAAAAGGGTACTACCTACACTATGCATTTGAAGCCAGATCTGACTTGGCAGGACGGCCATGCCTTGACAAGCAGCGATGTGGTTTTTACCTTTCAAGCTATCCAAAACCCGGATAGCCGCTCGCCACTGGCAAGTGGCTGGCAAGGTATCAATATAACTGCTCCCGACGCTCGCACTATTATTTTCACTTTGCCCAGCCCTTTGGCCTCTTTCCCTCATAATCTGACAACTGGTATTGTGCCTGAGCATTTGTTGTCCAACATAGCTATGGCAGACTTACGTTCGGCCGATTTCAATACTTCCCAGCCGATTGGCGCCGGACCGTTTAAGTGGCAAGCCGTCCAGGTCAGCGGCACAGGGCCGGCTAACGCCCAAGAACAAATTGCTCTCATACCTTTTAAGTATTACGCGGGAGGTGCTCCTAAGCTGAAGGAATTTATAGTCCATGCTTTCGCTAGCCAAAACGAACTCATCCAGGCCTTTAAAAGTAAACAGCTAACCACTGTCAGCGGATTGCAGGAAGTACCAGCTGATCTTCTAAACGATAAATCGGTTCAGGTACACAGCCCTCTCCTGATGGCCGCCACTATGGTTTTCTTTAAAACTTCTAACCCTATCTTAAGTGATGGCAAAGTCCGGCAAGCCCTGGTCCAAGCCGCCCAGCCTAATGAGATTATTAAAACAATTGGGTTTAAGACCAGGCCAGTTAAGGAACCCTTATTGCTAGGCCAACTAGGTTATAATCCGGCTTATTCTCAGCCCAGCCCTAATTTGGCAGCTGCCAAATCTCTACTTGACCAAGCCGGTTGGCTAGTGGGAGCGGCTGGCCTACGTAGTAAAAACGGCCAGGTTTTAAAATTTACTTTAACAGCCACCGATACGAGCGAATACCGTATGGTCACTAACATCTTGGCTCAAAATTGGCAGGCAGTGGGGGCCAAAGTTGATATACATTTGCAGGATAGCCAGGTGTTTACCAGTACACTTTCGAACCATGATTACGATGCCGTGCTATATGGTATTTCCATTGGCGCTGATCCAGATGTTTTTGTCTATTGGGACAGTTCGCAGGCTAATGTCCTGTCTCCCAATCGACTCAACCTCTCCGAGTACAAATCCGCTAAGGCCGACGCTTCGCTGGAAGCCGGCCGTACCCGCCTGGACCCGAGCCTAAGGGCTATTAAATACCAGCCATTCTTGCAAGCATGGCAAGCCGATTTGCCCGCTCTAGGACTCTATCAACCCCGTCTACTTTATCTTACTAATGGCCCGGTTTATGGTTTTAACGACCATAGCCTCATTAGCCCCACCGACCGTTTCAACAACGTTGAAAATTGGATGATCCGCACCGCCAAAGTGACTAATTGACAATTTCTTAACCATTAACTTATTGACTAACTATCACAAATTACTCCATATGGATAATTTTGTGATAGGCGTTGATTGGTTTAAACAGCTTGAGTTTTCTACTCATAACAGATAAGATATGATGGCAAACGCGCGAGTGGCGGAATGGTAGACGCGCTAGCTTCAGGTGCTAGTGTCCGCAAGGATGTGGAGGTTCAAGTCCTCTCTCGCGCACCAAGAACCGTATAAGGAGGCAGGTATGGATGCTGTAAAGGCACTTAAATATGTTAGCTGTGTAGACCTATTTCAAAAAGAATTCGCTTACGAGAGGCAACTGCATTTAGATAACGGCAATGAGTTTGCGGCCTTGCCGGCTGATTCCGGTTGGCGGGTGGAAATGAAAATTTTGGGGCACAGGGTTTATATGATAGCTCGAGCTGGTGCCCGGGGAGCAATGCTAGGTGCGGCAGCCTATGGAGCCGCTGCCGTGACCGAGAAAATAGCCAATCATTTTTAAGCGAGTTGGCCAACTACCCACCCACGGCTTAAAATTTGAATAAAGGCGCTGGTAGTTGTATGATATCTTTAATTAAGTAAGGAGTGCCAATGCCGCCGCGAGCTAAAGCCAAAGAAGCTCTACCAGCCGACCATACGGCCAAACCGCCCGAAGGGCCTATAGCCTTAATGTTTGAAAAGGGTTTGGTCAGCCTGCCGGGCGAGCCAGTGGTGCTTAACGACCAACCTTATAACTTGGGAATCAATATACCTGGTTTCAAGGAGGCAGTGGACAGGGTTGAAGCCACGATAACCGATACCACAATGATGAATGAGCAGTGGTCTAAGCCGGAGGTTGATATCGTCGTCGGTTGGCAAAATGGTTTAACAACTCCGGGTGATAGAACCCAACAGTCCTCGACTGGCCATTCCTATACTTATGCGCCTACTCATACTCTACCCAAAGATCGAGCGGAGAAAAGGGAAGAATCAAGAGCCGTTATCAACCTCTACCTGCCAAGGGTCGCGGCTGATCCCAAATTAAAGCGGCAGGATATAGAGGGACGATACCTAGGTTCGGCCGATAGGCTTTTGGCGGAGGGCTTGCTGGCCCACATAGCCTTCGTGTCTTATCCGGCGCGCATTCATAACCTCGGTAAATTCGTGGCCAGACTTAGCGGCGGGCTGGGGGCGGCTATAGGCGGTGCCAGCGCTTCCGGTTTGCGCTGGGAAAGCTTGCCGGAGGTCATCGGGAAGGGAGCTTTAGGTGGCGGCATAGGGCTCACAGCCCTCTATGGCGCAGTCACGGTTCCGGCCATAATTATTGCTGAACAAAATTCTGTATCTAAACGAAGTCTGCAGCGGCGGGCTGAACGTAAAGCCGCCAAACAAGTGGAGAAATCTGGTTCTAATATGGAGTGGCTTCTAGAAAAGCGACCATTTTTTGAGCTGAAACCAGTTAATTAATAATCAGCCACAAGCGTAGCGAGATTAGGTGTGCTATCATTTTTGGTATAGATGGTTG
This sequence comes from Saccharimonadales bacterium (SeqCode), assembly GCA_035478435.1. Lineage (GTDB taxonomy): Bacteria > Patescibacteriota > Saccharimonadia > Saccharimonadales > UBA4665 > DATLRC01. The sequence continues at coordinate 86,434 of DATIJT010000002.1, forward strand.
AAATTCTGAATTAAAACCTATGAGTAAAATCGCGCATTATTTGCAGGAACATTTATTGGGCGAGGTTATGACTAGCGCTGACGCCCGGCGCTTTTTTGCCACCGATGGCAGTATTTTTACCGTTCCGCCGGCCGTGGTGGTCTACCCTAAAAATGAAAACGATATCCGTAAAACCACCCGTTTTACCTGGCAGTTGGCCGAACGCGGCCGGGTTATACCAGTTACGGCCCGCGGTTCGGGCACTAACCAGAGCGGCGCGGCGCTTGGTAGCGGTATTTTACTGGTTTTCCCGGCGCATTTACATCGCATTTTGGATTACGATAGCAAATCGGGCGATGTAACTGTCGAGCCGGGCATTAACTACGGCAAGCTGCAGCAAGCGCTTAAAACCCACGGCCGCTTTTTACCACCATATCCTTCAAGCTTGGAATACTCTACGGTCGGCGGAGCGGTAGCTAACAATGTTAGCGGCGAGAAAAGTGTCAAATATGGCGATACTAACGCTTACGTAAAAAGTTTGCGAGTCGTACTGGCCAACGGTGAAGTTATCCAAACCACGCGTTTGAACAAACGTGAGCTGAGCAAAAAGCTAGGTTTAGCTACCTTTGAAGGCGAAATCTACCGGGCAGTCGATACGTTGCTGGAAGAGCATAAAGAACTGGTAGAAGGTAGCCACTTAAGGGTTAGTAAAAATACTGCCGGTTATAATGTAGCGGCCGTTAAAGGCCATGATGGCTCTTTCGATCTAACTCCGCTACTAGTAGGTGGCCAGGGGACGCTGGGAATTATTAGTGAAATTACTTTAACTACCCAACCATACAACCCCAATACCAGCCTCATTTTAGCCACCTTTGAAAACCTTCAGGATATCCAAAACGCCGTATTGGAGTTACTGCAGTTGCCAGATACGCCTTCAGCTATCGAAATGGTGGACGGCAACTTATTAAAATACGTTGACTCGGCTAATCCTAATTTGCTGAAAGACCTGGTCGAAAAGCCGTTTCCGGCGGCCGCCCTGCTAGTGGAATTTGATGACCCGGAGCGCCACCAGAAAAAAGTCCTTAAAAAAGCCCACAAGGTTTTGGAAAAATACGCGTTATCCCAGGTAGCGGAAACCGAGCCTGAGCGCCAAGAGCAGTTGTGGAAAATCCGTAACGCCGCATCCGCGGTAGTGGCCCACTCGGAGGGGTTATTACGGCCAGTGCCAGTGATAGAAGACGGCGTGGTGCCCCTAGAACGTTTCCAAGATTACTTGCAAGGTGTCCAAGACATCCTGACCCGCAACCATTTACCGGTAGCTATTTGGGGCCATGCCGGCGATGGCATTTTAAGGGCTCGCCCTTTGTTGAATCTTGGCCAGGTAGGTGACCGCCAAAAGGTTTTCCGGCTGATGGAAGATTACTATAAATTGGTTATAGATTTGGGTGGCAGTACTAGCGGCAGTCACGGTGATGGCCGTTTACGGGCGCCCTACTTAGAGCGGCTGTATGGCTCAGAGACCTATGGCTTGTTCCAAAAACTCAAGCAGATATTTGACCCGTACGGTACCCTTAATCCTGGGGTCAAAATGAACGTGGCGCTAGAAGACATCAGGCCTTTACTCCGCCAAGATTTCAGTCTCGGCCACTTGTACAACCACTTGCCCCAAAGCTGAAGCTAGGCTTGAGTTTTTTGCTTGGAATAGATAAGATAGTGTGGCTCATTAAAATGCGCGGGTGCTGTAATCGGTAGCCAGGCTGGCTTGAGGTGCCAGTGCCCGCAAGGGCGTGGAGGTTCAAGTCCTCTCCCGCGCACCAGTTAGAGTGCCCATAAAGAAAGTTTTCATACGGGCAATTAGCTCAGTTGGCTAGAGCACCTGTTTTACACACAGGGGGTCGTAGGTTCGAGTCCTACATTGCCCACCAATATTTTCGAACACCTCAATCATATGCTATAGTATAAATGATTGAGGTATTTTATTGAAAGCAACTGAACGCAAAATAGCTAGAAAGCTGAGGGCAGAGGGGTATTCTTTATACGAGATTGCCGATCTTCTTAAGGTTGCGAAGAGTAGTGTTAGTTTGTGGGTTAGAGATATTGAGCTTTCTGATTTACAGAAAGACCAGCTAAAGGCAAAGAATCTTTATAATGAAACAGTAGAGGCAAGAAGAAAAACTAGACTAGAAAATGAAAGACAAAAACGAGATCAAATAATTCTTCAAGCAGCAAAATCAATACATAGAATATCTGACAGGCAACTTTGGTTAATAGGTACAATGTTGTATTGGGCAGAGGGCGGGAAAACTCAGAGGCTAGTTCGTTTTTCAAATGCTGACCCCGAAATGATCAAGATCATGATGACTTTTTTTAGAAAAATTTGCTTAGTCCCAGAAGTTAAATTTCGCGGCTATATCCATATACACCCTCATCTGAAACATGAAGAAGCAGAAAAATACTGGTCTGCGGTTTCTAAGATACCTTTAGAGCAGTTCTTCAAAACCTACCGAAAGCCAAATAAAAGCAGCCAAAATAAAAAAGATTCACTTATTTATGGCACTTTCGATATTTATGTTTTAGACACGGAGTTATTTCTGAAAATTACTGGTTGGGCAAAAGGTATATTTTCTTCTTATTAATTTAGTAAGCTCTCTTGGAGTTTGGCTATGGGCAGTTAAGCTATTCAAGGATGCAGCAGGCGCCATTGCCAGTCAGGCGGGGTGAGGGGTTGCTCTAGGCTGACAGATATTTTTTGGGGGTTATCTTTTTCGGCCGTTTCTAAAGATATGCTGCCGACAATTTGGCCAGACCTAGCAGGAGCTCTTTGGGGCTGAAGCGATAGCTTTAATCTAGGCAGGGTGCCTTTCCAGCCAAAGTCTGTTAGTTTGTCATCGGCTATAATGTGGGCGCTAGTTCCCCAGGGCGTATTGTAATAGCCAACAATCTGGCCGGCTTTCACCAGGCTTCTTTCAGTGAAGTTAGCTTGGGCGCTGGCTAGGAGGGGAAGCGAATCGTTCATGGCTTTGCCGAGCGAAGGCGCGCCCATTATGGCGGTAATGACGGTTACTGGGTGCTGTCCGGCTAAGCTATAGGTGCCAGCGGCCAGGTAAACCCCTCCGGCTTCATCGGTATTGCCGGTTTTGATGCCGCTGATGCCGCTATTCCCTAACATCAGGTTAGTGCTGTGGATGGTGCCGGCTACTGGTATCTCGGCCTGGACCTGGGAGACTATTTGAGCCAGGACTGGATTTTGTAAAGCGGCTTGGCCTAATTTCACTAAATCAGTAGCGGTACTAACTGTGCTCGGTTCAAAGCCGCTCGGGTCGGCTATATGCGTATTCTTTAGGCCGAGTTCGGCCGCCAAACTATTGGCGTAATCTAGGTAGGCCTGCTCCGAGCCAAAGGCCCACGTTACCAAACTGGCGGCCATGTTATTAGCCGAAGCTATCAACGTTGCCTGCAAAGCCTGGTACTCACTGATTTGCTCGCCGTAATTGACCGCCACCACCGACCCCTCCTTGGCCACGTAGCCGTGGTAAAAGGCGATGTCTTGGGAACTAAGGGTCAAGCTAGAGCCTTGTTCGCCTAGTTTGAGAGGTTTTTTCCGCAAAACCGCCAGAGCGGCCATAACTTTGGCAACGCTAGCTGTCGGCTTAGGCTGCTCGCCGCCATTGGAAGCCAAAACCCCATAACCCAGGCCGCCGATGGCCGCTTGGCCGTAAGCCGGCCAGGCCAATGGATTAATAGTTGGTTTGGGTAATGTAGCCAGGACGCTGGCGGGTTGGAGCAGCGGCAGAGGCCGTCTCAGCGCCCAGGCCGAGTAGCCCCCAACTAGTAAACTTACGATTGCCAGTAGATACCAAATTCGCCGCATACAACTCTTTAATCATACACTTATCCCATTCCATATCTCCAATTCGTTAAGTGAAAGCCCTACTGACAATAGCGAAACTGGCAGCAGGCGAACAAGATGTATCTGAAGATACATCGCGGAGCGGCCTGACAGTTGTAGCTTGCCAGTAGGGCTTGAAGCTGAATGGGAGGTGTGGGATGGGATAACTGATCTTGTCTGACTGCTGTATAATAAAGGTAGTAACTAAAGGAGAATAACCTATGTCAGTCTTAGTAATTGTAGCTGTGATTGTCGGCCTGCTCGTTGTTGTTATAGCCGCTATGTATAACGGTCTAGTCCGCTTGAACCAACAAGCCGGGGAGGCCTGGAGTGACATAACAGTCCAGTTGAAACGGCGCTATGACTTGATCCCTAACTTGGTCAACAGCGTTAAAGGCTATGCCGCGCACGAAAAAACAGTCTTTGAAGATGTCACTAAAGCCCGCACCCAAGCCTTAGGCGCCCAGGGTGTGGCCGAAACAGCCAAAGCCGAAAACCAGTTTGCCCAAACCCTAAAAAGCCTATTCGCCGTTGCCGAAAACTACCCGGAACTTAAGGCTACGGAGAATTTCCAGCAGTTGCAGGCCGAGCTGGTTGATACCGAAGACAAAATCCAAGCTTCCCGCCGCTTTTATAACGGGGTAGTCCGCGATTTTAACTCCAAGCGCAAAACTTTTCCAACGAATATTTTCGCTAACAGCCTAGGTTTCAAGCAAGACAAAGAATACTTCGAACTAGATGAAGCTGCCGCGGCTGCTGCTGCCGAACCCGTCAACGTCCAATTTTAACCGCTAAAGGCTAAAAGCTAACCTCATGTACTCTGAAATTGCTGCTAACAAACGCAAGACTGTCATCATAATGATAGGTTTCGTGGTATTTGTGGCCCTGATAGGCTGGATATTCAGCAATTACTTAGGTCACGGCCAACCCAGCCTGTTTTACGGTGTACTGATCGGTTCCGCCATTTATGCCCTTATAACCTACTACGCTGGCGCCAAAATGGCGCTGGCCATCAACCGCGCCCAGGAAATCCAGAAAAAAGATAACCCACGGCTGTGGCGTATAGTTGAAAATCTGAGCATCACCGATGGCCTGCCGATGCCGCGGGTTTTTATTATGGACGACCCGGCGCCCAATGCCTTTGCTACCGGCCGCGACCCAAAGCATTCGGCTGTTTGCGTGACTGCCGGTTTGTTAGAAACCATGGACGACAATGAACTGGAAGGAGTTTTGGCCCACGAACTAGGGCACGTAAAAAATTATGATATCCGGGTTAGTCTGGTAGCTTTTGCCTTGACGGCGGTGATTTCGCTAATCGCCGATATCATCCTGCGGATGACTTGGTTCCGCAGCGGTGACCGGGAAGAAAGTAATAACCAAGTTTTCCTTATCTTGGGCATCGTAGCTGCCATTCTAGCACCGCTTGTGGCCACCCTAATCCAATTGGCCGTCTCCCGCCAGCGGGAATACCTGGCTGACGCTACCGGCGCCCTGACTACCCGTTACCCCGAAGCTTTAGCCAGTGCCCTAGAGAAGATTGCCAAAAAAGGCAGCGTGCTCAAAAAACAAAATACCGCTACGGCCCACCTGTTTTTCGCTAATCCGCTGAAGAGCCACAGCCTGGCGAATTTATTCAGCACCCATCCCCCCATAGAGGACAGGATCGCCAGGCTTCAACAGATGGAAACCCACGCCTAATCAAACTTTATGAACGGCATCCTGCGGCGTTGCCAGTTCCGATGCTCCTTCCGCCGTACGCTCTGGTACGGCTGCAGTCCGCTTCTCACTGGCGCCTTGCATCGCACCATTCAAAAAGTTTGATAAAGTAGAAGGAACTATGACGAAACCCAGCAAATCAAAAGTCGCCGCAAAAAAATCATCTACTCCTAAGCAGCTTGCTTCTACCAAGCCTAGGCGGGTCAAAACGCCTCAGTACCGCAGCTTGCGCTTAAGCAAGCGCATCAAACACCCGGTCAAGCTGCCGAGTGTCTGGAAGCTGACCAAACAAGCCGCTCTCACCATTTGGCGGCACAGACGCTTATTTTTTGGCATTACGCTGACTTATGGTTTGTTGACCTTAATACTGGTGCAAGGCCTAGCCACGAAAGATGTTGGCCACCTAAAAAACCAGCTCAACCAGATTTTTACCGGTCACTTTGGGCAGTTGAGCTCTAGTTTGACGGTGTTTTTAGTATTGGTTAGTTCGGCCGGCAATAACTCCAGCCCCACGGCCGCCGCCTACCAGTTTTTCTTGCTGCTGATAACCAGTTTGGCTGTCATCTGGGCTTTGCGCCAGGTTATGGCCGGGCAGCAAGCCAGGGTGCGTGACGCCTACTATAAGGGGATATATCCATTGGTGCCGTTTATATTGGTGCTAGGTGTGGTCGGCTTGCAGCTTATACCGCTCATGGTCGGCGCCCAGCTTTATGGTTTGGTTACCAGCACTGGCATCGCGGTTTTCGCGGCCGAAAAGTTTTTGTGGGGGCTGCTATTCTTGTTACTGGCGCTTTTGAGCCTGTATATGCTTTGCTCTTCGCTGTTTGCCCTCTACATAGTTACCTTACCAGATATGACACCCCTGAAAGCCTTAAGGTCGGCCCGTGAACTAGTCCGCCACCGGCGCTGGACGGTCCTGCGCAAAGTTTTGTTCCTGCCTATAGTGCTTCTGCTGGCCGCGGCTGCCATTATGCTGCCGATCATCATTTGGCTGACGCCGCTGGCCCAGTGGACTTTCTTTTTGCTCAGTATGCTCGGCCTGGTAGCCGTCCACGCTTATATGTACAACTTATACCGGGAGCTGCTGAATGAGTAACCCTTTTCTTTTGCACGCTACTGCGTTATCGTTCCGGTCCGCATTCACCGTACGTGATCGTACGGCTCATTTACGGTCCTCACTGCTGCCTTGTATCGCACTAAAAGAAAAGGGTTATTAATGAGGAAAAACCAAGCTAAAGAGCGAATAGCCAAGTTGCGGGATCTAATCAACGATTACCGCTACCACTACCACGTGCTGGATGAATCGATCATGAGCGAGGCCGCCGCCGATAGCCTGAAACACGAATTAAGCGAACTGGAGCAGCAGTACCCGGAATTTATCACGCCCGATTCACCGACCCAACGCGTAGCCGGCGAACCCTTGCCCGGCTTTAAGAAGGTCACTCACAGTTCGCGCATGTTGAGCTTAAACGATGTTTTTAATCAAGAAGAGTTTGAAGCTTGGCTGAAGCGTATCGACAAGCTAGTGCCTGGCCAAAAGCTGGAATTCTTCGCCGACCTAAAAATGGACGGCTTTGCCTGCGCGCTGGTTTACCAAGATGGCAGGTACGTGCAGGCCGTCACCCGTGGTGATGGCTTCGTCGGCGAAGATGTAACCCAGAACGTGGCGACCATCGACTCCATACCATTTGAACTCCGTGATCCGTTTGAAGCTATTTCAGGTGCAAAAACGCCTGGCTTGAGTGCTGGGCAAGGCGCCGCTGAGCAGCGGAGTGAGCCGTATATGAAATACGGTGAAAGAGCAGCGCAAGCGGCAACGCCGACCAGTGCCAAGAGCGGCCAGAGCAAAGGTAGCTCTGCTGGCTTTGATGTGGTCGCGGCCAGACGTTTTTTGCGAGGGCGGACGGAAGTGCGCGGCGAAATAATCATGCTCAAAAAGGACTTTGAAGCCCTCAATCGCCAGCGTGAAGCCAAAGGCTTGCCGATTTTTGCCAACCCCCGTAACTTGGCGGCCGGCACCATACGGCAACTGGATCCACAGCTGGTTTCGCAGCGGCCATTAAACTTCCGGGCCTACGATTTAATTCGTGAAGATCCTAGTGAAGTAACTACCTACATGTCTGCCTACGAAGCTTTAAGGGCTTTGGGCATTCCGGCCAACCCACAGGCCAGTGTTTTTAAGTCAGCTGATGAAATTATGCAATTTGCCAATAAGTGGGACCAAAAACGCCATGAGCTGCCTTTTAACACCGACGGACTGGTGATTAAAATGAACGATCGTCAGATTTATTCAGAGCTGGGTGTGGTCGGTAAGGCGCCGCGCGGCGCTGTGGCCTTCAAGTATGCCGCCGAGGAAGCCACCACGATTGTCAAAGACATCGTCCTATCCATTGGCCGGACGGGCGCGGCGACGCCGATAGCCGTATTTGACCCGGTGGTTGTGGCTGGTACGACGGTACAGCACGCTTCGCTTCATAACGCCGACGAAATTGGCCGCAAAGATATAAGGGTGGGCGACACGGTGGTAATCTTCAAAGCCGGCGATATTATACCCCAAGTCTTAAAAGTTTTGCCGGAACTGAGGCCTAAAAAGTCCAAACCTTTCAACATGGAAGCTGAGCTTAAGCGCCAATATCCGGAGCTAGAGTTTGTCCGGCCCGAAGGCGAGGCGGTTTATAGGCTTAAGGGCGCGACCGGCAAGATCCTGCTCAAACAGGCTTTGATCCACCTTGCTTCTAAAGGCGCGCTCGATATTGACACTCTAGGCGAAAAGAATGTTGCGGCGCTGGTTGATGCCAAACTAGTTCATGATCTAGCGGATATTTACGGTCTGACAGAAGAACAAGTTGTAAATTTGGAGCGGTTCGCGGCAATTTCGGCCCGCAAGCTCGTAGAAGGCATCCAGAAAACCAAAAGGCCGGAGTTACCAAGATTTATTTACGGTTTAGGCATCCGACACGTTGGCCAGCAAACCGCCATTGATTTGAGCGAAGCTTTTGGATCTCTAGATAAATTAGCTTATGCCACGGTTGATGAACTTAATGCCGTGGAAGGCATTGGCGAAGTAGTGGCTGAATCAATCCTAGCTTGGTTCGCCGATGCCGACAACCAAAAACTGCTCGAAAAGTTTAAAAAACTGGGAGTCGAACCGGTTTATAAGTCTCATACCAAAGGGCCGCTGGCTGGCAAAAGTTTTGTAGTCACCGGTACGCTGGACAGTATGGGTCGCGAGCAGGCCGGTGAGAAAATTCGCGCCTTAGGCGGCACTTTCCAAACCAGCGTCGCCAAAGATACCACTTACCTGGTAGTAGGTGCCAACGTCGGCGAATCCAAACTTAAAAAAGCCCGTAAACTCGGTACCAAACAGATCACCGAAGCAGAATTTTTGAAAATTCTAGGAGTAAAGAAATGATAAATTTAGCTGGCGGACGGCATTCTTTAGAGCAAGCCCTAGAAGAATATCATGTTGCTTGGCACGCTTTCCTAAACGAATTTAATCTCAGTAAACTTGGCCAAGCATTTAAACCGACTACACTTAGCTGGAAGGTGGCGGATAGAAAAGCCCTGTTTGAAAACCTGGCTAGTTTGGGCGGCCAAACCGAACAGGTGCATATTGGGACGGTAGATAACCGCTTTATTGCCTCGATAGTACTTAAAGATTCTGATGTGCACGGCATGAAGATCATCAAAATCTTGGAGCGGCGGCCAGGCTCAAGCGACCCTTTGGGCCTGGATAGTATTGATTATTTAGTCGAGGACATTGATGCCGCTTTTCACAAGCTAAAGGCCGCTAAAGCCCACATTGAACACCAAACGAACGCTATGCACGACTGGTTATCGCTCCGTTTTGGTCAAAACAACCAATATGAAGCCAAATTGACCGATCATTTAGTGCTTGAAGTGGCCATCAAAGAATTAAAATCTGCTCTAGATAGTCTGACTTGACAAGATAAGCAAAAAAGTTATGCTTATAAAGTAATCGTGCGCATGCGGCGCGCTTGCGAAAACAAAAATTTACCCGGCCATCCTGCGGATAGCCGGACAAGAAACAAACATTGCACCGCCGCCGGTGGGCGCGCACGAACAAAGCTGCTGAGTTCTCGGCAGCTTTTATTTTATCTGTTAATTTGCTAAAATTTATCTTTGTATAGAGGGGCATTGGCGCAGTTGGCTAGCGCGCTTCCATGGCATGGAAGAGGTCATCGGTTCGAATCCGATATGCTCCACCACGACGTCGATAATATTCAAATAGCTTCTTTGTCAGTATATAAAACAACAAACAATATGGGCTTTTTTTTGTCAGCTGGTACAATATATGTAATGGCAAAGACTAAAAAAGGTGTTAAGGCTAGTCCTGCACGTATACCTA
>DATIJT010000003.1:0-31545 GCA_035478435.1 Saccharimonadales bacterium (SeqCode)
ATAACTATAGCGCCAACCGCGATTGAAACCAGTAGCTCAACCAGCGTGAAACCGGCAGTAGATTTTTTTAAACCACTCATGCTTAGCCTCATTATAAAGCAAAACCCCGGGGTTTAAGCCGGGGTTTTGTAGAAGAAGTAACTTTAGACCTAATCCAAATTACTCTTAACGTAAGTACTGCCACCCTCTAAGGTAGCCGTTAACGTATACTGCGCACAAGTAGTGTCATCAGCCTCACAGCTAGTACCGCTAGAGTTAGTCACGGCGTAAGAATAAACCTTAGCCGCTGGTGCTGCTGCTAGAGTCGAGCTACTGCCTTGAGGGTCTTTCAAAGCCCCCACGTCCAGACTCTTCATATTAGCTGTTAACCAAGCCGCAGTGTTTAAGTCAGTCCGAGACGGGTAATTGCCATTCTGGGCAAAGTACGCCTCTAACTGCGTCTGCAACGAGTTAACATCTGTTTGCCGCTCGCTATTGCGGGCTTTGGCTTGGATACCGCTGTAAGTTGTAATGACTAAAGCGGCCAATATACCTATTACGACGATGACGATCAGAAGTTCCACTATCGTGAAGCCTTCGCTGCGTTTTTTAAGTGAGATCATAAGGACCCACCCTCCTTAAATTTAAAAAATTATATTGTTAATTTTATAAGTGATCTTTGAGATAACGCTTGCACGCGTCTCAACTATCTGGCATTGATTATAGCCATAAGCGTTCCACAGTCAATATCTTTCTGAAAAACTCTTATGCTTGGAGATCTGTACCCCAAGGATTAGTATGCATTCATGGCACAAGAGGTAAAGCTATTTGAGGAAAAGGAGAACAAGGTTTGGGCTATGACACCGAAGCCGGAACTTGAAACCTTTGAAGGAGTTTTTGACGAGATCAACAAAAGAAATCAGCGAGTTAATGCTGCCTTACCACCAAGAATTCGACCTATAGAGCCCATCCACCCGGAATTAACCAGCGCCACCCTTAATGATGTACTTGCCTACTGCATCATAGGTCTTTCTCATATTCCTGATCTTGCAGAACGACGTATGCAGAGTGCCCTAGAGAGCGAGCGATTAAGCCGGGATAGGTTATACCAGCAAAGTTTCGTGGAAGCTACTTACTATCTTGGACCGCTGGCAGTGATTGCGTTTACGGCTATGGACGATAGCCAGCCGGAAGAGTGGGTAGTTGAAAGTTTCTTAGGAGATAGTATTGAACCCAGAGTTGATGTTTTAGAAATGGTTTTTCCTACGATATTTGGAGTAGATGTCAGAGATCAAGCCAATTTAAATATTGCAATAGAAGCTTGGTACCCATCAACGCCTGCCCCGCTTAATTAAGTGCTTTAGCTGTTGCCGATATTTTTAGACAGGTTGGCGATTGGGCCCATGACGCTGGCGGCGATCAGTCCGACGGCCCCGCCCAAAAAGATAATCATAATCGGCTCGATTATAGCTGCCAACCCGTCAATCAGCACGGCGACCTCCTCTTCGTAAAAATCGGCCACTTTTACCAGTACGGTGTCAATCTGGCCAGTCTCTTCGCCAACCATTAACATTTGGGCGACGATGGGCGGGAAGTGGTGGCTTTTGCTGATCGGTTCGCTTAGGGGCTTGCCGTTTTTGACTTCTTGGGCGGCGTCTTTCAGCTCTTTTTCGATCACTTTGTTGCCGATGGCGGCACCCGTAACTTCCAAAGCATCCAGCACGCTTACCCCGGCGCTCATGAGTGAGGCGAAAGTCCGGGCGAAACGGGCGATGGCTACTTTCAAAATCACGACCTTGACGACTGGTAGGCGTAGCAATAGCCCATGGAATTGGTACTTGCCGGCGTCGGTACGGATGTAGCGCGAAACGTAGAAGCCAACCACGCCAAACACCAGCAGAATGAAGACCATGTTGGGTGCTTTGTTCAAAATCGGCACGGCCGCCAGGCCTGGTATGTGTTTGATGATGCTGGCGCTAATGCAAAAATTACTGGCATTGAGCAGGACCTGGGTGTAAATGGGCAATTTAGCGTTTGGCCCGCCCAGGTCTTTCAAAATCTTGCCGATTTTAGGCACGATCACTAGCATAATGCCAAAGAAAGCTATGATGGTGACACTTAGGATCACTACCGGGTACATCATGGCGCTTTTAATCTTTTTACGGATGCTGGCGTCTTGCTCGACCTGCAGGGCCAAGCGCTTTAAGATGTCGTCCAGGATGCCGCCTTCTTCGCCGGCCCGCACCATATTCACGTAAACCTCGGAAAAGACATCGGGGAACTTAGCGAAAGCGTCGCCTAGTGCCAAACCGCCCTCTATATCTTTAGTTACGCTGGCTAGTACTTCACGCATATATGAGTTTTCGGCGTCGCCTTGCAGCGCCGATAGCGAACGTGCCAGCGGTACGCCGGCGCTAATCATCGTCGAAAGCTGGCGCGTAAAAACCACTAAATCGCCCAGCTTAACCTTCTTTTTACGGCCACGCTTGGCTTCGTGGCCGGGTTTACCGGTTGTTATCACCACTGGCCGTAAGTTTTGGCGGTGAAGCGTGGCGACTAATTCTTCGCGGCTCGCCGATTCAACCGAACCGCTGACAGTTTTACCATCTTGGGTCTGGGCTTTATAGTTAAATAACATCAGTCGCGTCCTCCGGCCACTCCAATTAGCAATTCACAATTAGCAATTTTCAATGAAGGAGAACGCTTCGCGTTCAGAGTATTTTCATTGCTAATTGCTAATTGGTAATTCATTGCTAATAGGTCATTGCTAATTGTAAATTGGGTTGGCGTAGTCATAACTATTCCTGGGCCGTGACCCGTAAAATTTCCTCAACGGTAGTCTGGCCGCGCAAAGCTTTGACTAAACCGTCTAGCTGCATGGTCAGCATACCTTCTTTAATGCCCAAATTTTCAATGTTTTCACTGGTGCTGCTACCAACGATCATTTTTTGGACTTCGTCGGAATTATTCAGGACTTCGTAAATGCCAATCCGGCCTTTGTAGCCGGCGTGGTTGCAGCTATCACAGCCATCATCATGGGCTTTGTAAAGTTTGGTGATGTTGCTGGCGGTAGAGCTTAAGCTGTCAGTCGGCGCGCCCTTTGTCTTGGTATTTGACTTGCCAATGCCGCCTTCCAGCGCCACTTTTTCCAGCTCATTCAGGCGTTTGATGCCGCCATTGGCTTCCAGGTTAAAGCTTTTTTCGAGTTGTTTGAGCAGGTTAGCGTCAGGCGCCATGACTTCGCGGCAGTCTACGCACAAGCGGCGCACCAAGCGCTGGGCCACTACTACCCGGACGGTACTGGCTATTAGGAAAGGTTCAACGCCCATGTCCAGCAGCCGCGGGAGGCAAGTGGCGGCGTTATTGGTGTGCAAGGTCGAAAATACTAAGTGGCCAGTTAGGGCGGCCTGGACCGCCAAGTCAGCCGTTTCACCGTCACGGATCTCGCCGACCATGATGATGTTAGGATCTTGGCGCAGCAGCGCCCTCAGGCCGTTGGCGAAAGTCATTCCCGCTACCGGGTTTACTTGGGTTTGGTTAACGCCCATTATCCGGTATTCCACCGGGTCTTCAACGGTGGATATATTAACATTCGGCGTATTTAACAGGTTGAGGACGCTAAACAGGGTCGTGGATTTACCAGAACCGGTCGGGCCAGTAACCAGCACCATGCCGTGGGGCTGGACGATTGCCAACTTTAGGGTTTCTAAGGCTCCGCCCCAAAAACCCAGCTCTTCAAAAGTGGCCGCTTTGCTCGATTCATTCAAAATACGCATCACCACTTTTTCGCCGTCGACAATCGGCAGGGTAGAAACCCGCAGGGCATAGACTAAATCGCTAACTTGGATCTTAAAGCGCCCGTCTTGTGGTGCCCGGTGCTCGTCTATCTTCAGGTTGCTCAAGATTTTGATGCGGCTAACCAGCGCTCCCAGTACTTTGCGGGGTAATTTGTTGGCCTCGCGCAGTAAACCGTCAATCCTATAACGTACTACGACGTAGTTTTCCCGCGGCTCAATGTGGATGTCGCTAGCGCCGGCTTTAATGCCGTATTCGATGATGATATTTACCGTTTGGGCGATCGGCGAATCTTCGGCCAGGTCACTTTCATTCACCTCTTCATCTTCTACGACTTCTGTATCTTCAGTGGCAATTACTTTGGTAAGTTCATTGCTTATGTTGCCCCGGTATTGGTCCAGCGCGGCCTGCAGCAGGCTGTTGGTAGTAATGTGCACCTTCAGGTCGTGCCCCAGTTGTTTGCGCAAAAAGTTAATGGCCTGGATGTCGTCGGGATCGGCCATCGCGATCAATTTAGTGCCATCTGGGTTAATCTCAAACACTACGGCGTTATACTGGCGGGCAATCCGCTCCGGTAGCTCCTTCAGCACGTCGCGCTTGATCTCCTTAGCGTTCAGCTCTATAAAAGGTACTTCAATTTCGTCGGCATAAAGTTTGGTCAGGTCTTTTTCGGTCAGTAAGTTGCCGGCGATCACCAAATCCTGAAGCGGTTTTTTTTCGCTCAATTCTTGTTCGCGCAAACCAGCCAGCTGTTCTTTAGTGAACTTGCCGGTTTTGGTAAGTAGTTTCTCGACTAAAGCATCTGGTATACGCATAATTTTTTGTATTAATTATTCCCACTCATACTGCCAATCATTTTATCAGTGTCTAGCGCAAAACGTAAGCGTTTAAACTGTTTATCGTTCTCCAATTACTATTTACTGTGCGTTAGCCGTTAGGCCATTTTCTATAAATAATGGATCACGGTAAATAGAAACCCCAAAATTAAACATTTGTTAACTTATTACTAAAATCAAGCGCTAGCAATTTCCAGATAAAAGACGGACGTGTATAGTGCTAAAATATTAGCAAAGGGTGAGACACTTAGATTCAACTAACCGAAGGAGTTTTTATGGCAAATGCAAAATCAGACGTTAAGGATACGACCAGTGAAGGCAAGACCAAAGCACTCGGCTTAGCACTGGATCAGATTGAAAAACAGTTCGGCAAAGGCTCAATTATGAAGATGGGTGAATCTCACAAAGTGGCTGTAGAGTGCATTCCGACCGGCAGTCTGTCGCTCGATTTAGCATTGGGCGGCGGGGTGCCAAAAGGCCGGGTGATTGAAATTTACGGCCCGGAAAGTTCCGGTAAAACTACTCTGACCCTGCACGCCATTGCCGAAATCCAAAAGCAGGGCGGCACCGCTGCTTTCATAGATGCCGAACACGCCCTCGACCCGGCCTATGCCAAGCGCATCGGCGTGGACGTTGAAAATTTGCTGCTTTCTCAGCCGGATAACGGCGAACAAGCCCTGGAAATAACCGAAACTTTGGTACGGTCTAACGCTGTAGATTTGATCGTCGTTGACTCCGTCGCCGCTTTGGTGCCGCGCGCCGAAATAGAAGGCGAGATGGGCGACAGCCACATGGGTTTGCAAGCTCGTCTCATGAGCCAAGCGCTGCGCAAGCTGACCGGTGTCATTAGCCGTTCCAAAGCCACAGTCATTTTCATCAACCAAATCCGCATGAAGATCGGTGTGATGTTTGGTAACCCCGAAACCACTACCGGTGGCAACGCCCTCAAGTTCTACGCTTCGGTGCGCATGGATATCCGCCGCATTGGCCAGATCAAGCAAGGCGAAAGCATCATTGGCAACCGCACCCGCGTGAAGGTTGTCAAGAACAAGATCGCGCCGCCTTTCCGCCAAGCCGAGTTCGACATCATGTACAACGAAGGCATCTCCAAAGCCGGCGACATCCTAGACCTGGCTTCGTCTATGGACATAGTTGAAAAATCCGGTGCCTGGTTCGCCTACAACGGCGAAAAAATCGGCCAAGGCCGCGAAGCCTCCAAACAATACCTGAAGGATAATCCCAAAGTTATGGACGAGATCGCCAAAAAAGTCCGCGAAACCGCCGAAAAAGAATAACTATGAAACGGGCAGTGATCTTACACGGCACGGACGGCTCGCCAGAAGGCAACTGGCTTCCATGGCTAAAAGCTGGGCTAGAAAACCGCGGCTATGAAGTTTGGGTGCCCAATCTACCGAATAACCATGCTCCAAACAGAAAAGTTTATAATGATTTCCTTTTTAATTCCGAATGGGATTTTAAAGATAATTTGGTAATTGGCCACTCGTCTGGCGCGGTATCGATATTAAATTTGCTCGAGGACTCACGTTGCCCGCGCATTAAAACTGGGGTCTTAGTTGGTGCTTGGGCTCGAATGGATGAAACTGATCTGGATAGGGAACAATTTAGAGATTTATTTCCACAAAACGGTTTCGATTTTGAAGCTATTAAAAGTAAAACTGGGAAGCTGCTTTTTTTGCATGGTGATGACGACCCTTATTGTCCGCTTGAACAGGCTAAATGGCTGGCCGAGCATACAGGCAGTGAAATTATTGTCATCCCGGGCGGCCAACATCTCGGATCTAATTATCCCAAATTCCCCGAACTAATAAATGCCCTGGAAGAACGTAATTTACTGTGAGCGATATACCTATCCAAATAGTTGATGAAAACGATCAACCGGTTGGGGCTGCTACTGGCAGTGAGGCCTGGACCAATGGGCTTATCCATCGTATTGCTCGGATTATGGTCGAGGATCTGAGGGGCCGAGTACTTTTACAGAAAAGATCCAGTAATTCAACTTTATATCCTAGTTGTTGGGACAATTCAGCCGCCGGTCACGTAGATGAAGGCGAATCTTACGAGATAGCTGCCAACAGGGAAGCGAGTGAAGAAATTGGCCTGAAAAATGTAAAATTAGAGGCAATAGGCTACTACCGCTCAAGTGATCATTATCAAAACAAAATACTCAATCGATTCAATAAGGTTTATAGAGTTGTTATAGATCCAGATACAATATTTAAGGTTGATCCGGGGGAAGTCTCCGAAGTCCGCTGGTTTACGATTGATGAAGTAAAAAAGCTAATCGCCGACCATCCCGACCAAGTAACCGATGGTATTTTGCAAGTTTTTGAAAATTTTTATAAATGAAAATTACCAAAATCGTCCAGCAAGCTAAGCGACAAGATCGCTACTCGATCTTTGTAGACGACAAATACGCCTTTTCTTTGAGTGACAGCGCTCTGCTCGAAAGCAAGTTGACACCTGGCCAAGAGATTGATAGCAGGGAACTGGGGGAGTGGAAGAAATTATCAGCGGACGACAAGCTTTATAACCAGACTTTGAACTACATCGCCCTCCGTCCGCGTAGCCAGTGGGAAGTTGAATTTTACCTGCAACGAAAAAAAGCCTCCCCTGCCCTGACATCTACTATAGTTAACAAGTTAAGTAAAATTGGCTTGATTGATGATGACAAGTTCGCCCGCGCTTATGTCGCCGACCGGCGCTTACTCCGCCCTACTTCACGCCGTAAGCTTATAGCCGAGCTTCGCAAAAAACGGATCGCCGACAATATTATCCAACAGGCTATAGGCACGGAAGAGCAAGATGAACAGGCTGCCCTATTGGAAATGATTGCCCGCAAACGCAAGCAAACTAAATACCAAGATGACCTAAAACTAATGCAATATCTCGCCCGCCAAGGCTTCAACTACGACGACATAAAACAGGCGCTTAAAAGAGAATAAAAACCACCTCATTGTCATTCCAGCGAAAGCTGGAATCCAGTCAGGAATAATCAATTATTCATATTCTTTTTAAAAGAACCAAACCCATTACTTTTTGCTCGGCAAAAAGTAATACAAAAAGCCGACAGGCAGCTCCAAAACACTATTGCCAGCAGATACCAGTAACTCGGCGTGCAGCCAGGACTCCCTCTGGTCGGCCCCAATTAATATTCTCAAGGAGAATTGGGGCTAAACTGGCCGCAGTGACCCGCCAAGTTACTGATTGCTGGCATCGGTTTTGGAGAGCCTGGAGAACCCCACCATATCTTGGCCCTTGCTCTTTTATAGGTCCGGAGTAGCCGTGAAACTGCTAATTAAAATAACAACTAACGCATTGTAAAAATAAATAGTGGATGGCAAACGACTTAGGCAACCGCCGCGGTGGCTGGGACAGGGCTTTTTTCTAACAGGTCGTTGATGATGATCCGTTTGGGGGTAATTTCCTGGACTTGGGAACGGTCAATGCTCAAATTGCCCCCGGTAAAACTCTTTAAAATCGACTGCGAGACATAAATTTTCTGCACATACATGGTAGTCATTTCGACGGCGTAGTCGCTGACTTTACCGACCTTTTGGTGGCTGACAGTCTCAACTTGCTTACCAATTAGCTCAAATCGTAAGTCCAAAACGTCTTTCAAGCGTACCAATTCCTCTGGCTCGCTCAGGACATCGTGGTCATTGACCACAAAGCCCTGAGGTAGGGTGTCGCGGATGTCTTGGTATAAAAGTATTAGCTCTTGCTTATTAAAGCGGTCCTGACAGTAAAAACCCTCTATTTTCAGGTTGTTAGGGTTAAAGATTGTCGAAGTGACTGTAGCTATTGGCAAGCCTGTCCGCAAACTCAGCACCGATTTATTTAGTAGACTTCCACTCAGCTGTAGCATGTATTTATTATATAACGCTAGTGCAGTTTCCGGCATTGTAGCAAGTTCTCAAACACTCAATTATTAAAAATTCATGAATGTATTTTTTACATTTATAAAGCGCTACTGCTTGCAAGTGATATGAAGGCAACTTTAGAATGGCGCTATGCCTCGGGTAAAAACTTACTTGAGGGTGGGATTTATAACGGCTGCCAGCTTGGTACTGGGCGTATTCCAGCTTCATAGCCTAGCTGCTACCACGACTCTTACCCTGGCGGCCACACCAAGTATATTTATTACTGAAATTCAAACGAGCAACGCCTCTGCCGGCGAAGAGTTCGTGAAATTATACAATGCTACCGACCAGGACATTGACTTTGCGGACGCCTTAAACCAGGGTCAAAATGTTTGGAAATTGCAATTTTATAGTTCCACGACCGTAGCTAATGGCAACCCCGATTGGACCAAGCCAAGCGCCAGCTTAACGCTTACAGGAGTAATAGCCGCTCACGATTATTATTTGTTAAGTAGCGCCCAAACCCAAAACGGTGCCAGCATTGTTTATCGACCCGGGAGTATAGATCCTGACCAAACTTACAGTCCCCGCCTGGCCGATAGTGGCGGCGGACTGCAATTAGTAGATGTGTCTAGCTC
The DNA here is from genome assembly GCA_035478435.1 of Saccharimonadales bacterium (SeqCode). Classification (GTDB taxonomy): domain Bacteria; phylum Patescibacteriota; class Saccharimonadia; order Saccharimonadales; family UBA4665; genus DATLRC01. The sequence continues at coordinate 9,130 of DATIJT010000003.1, forward strand.
TAGGACTGAGTCCCACGACCGTGTTATGTGGCATCAGCCAGTCGCAGGCCAGAGCTTACCTTCGGGTGTGTTACCTTCGCCAGCCCCTAGTTCGAGTCTGCAACGGCTAACCAATGAAGACGGAGAATATATTGAAAGAGATGGTCAACTGACTAACTTTGCCGTGGAAAGCCAAATTTCGCCCAAAGACACCTGGACGCCACCCACGCCGACGGATTCAAACACCAATGATCCTAGCGAAAATTCATCCGACACAGGTAGCAGCGACTCAACAAGCGATAGTCCGAATGACAATACCGTTCCGGAAACAGAGCCAGTCGAGACAGTTAACAATCTTAATCTATCACCTCCAGAAATTACTGAACTTTTGCCTAATCCGGCTAGCCCGGCAAGTGATGGCATGGACGAATACGTTGAAGTCTATAACCCTAACAACACTGACTTTAATCTGAAGGGCTATACTTTAGAAACAGGTACTTCGACTCTGCATGATTTTACCTTCACTAGCGACACGATCCTTCCGGCGGGCAGCTATACGGCTTTTTATTCAAAGGACACCCATTTATCCTTGACCAACAGTGGCAGCCAAACCCGTTTGCTCGATCCAATCGGCCAAACCCTTAACCAGACCGATATTTACCCAAACGCGCCCGATGGCCAGACATGGGCGCTTAATAATGAAAAGTGGCAGTGGACCACTACGCCCACACCAAACGCGGCTAACCTTATTACCACTCCAGCTGTAGCCGCAATTAGTAATAAAACTACTAGCAATATTAAAACTGCCAGCAAAAAGACAACTAAAACTTCCAAAAGCAAGGTACTAGGGGCTAATACTACTAAGCCAAAAAAACCTAAATCATCCAAAACCGCCTTGCCTGCGACCAACCTGGCGGCAAATCCAGCGGCTCTTCAAACTCCCATTCACCCTTGGACGCTTGCCCTAGTCGCTTTGCTCGCGCTACTATACGGGGCATATGAATACCGACATGACCTTAAAAATCGTTACCTCCAGTTCCGCCGAAACCGAGCGGCTAGCCGGGCAGATCGGCCGTAGGCTGCGCGGCGGCGAGACCATTGAGCTTATTAGTGATTTAGGTGGCGGTAAGACGACCTTTGTAAGAGGTTTGGCTCGTGGCTTTGGCAGTAAAGATAAAGTCACCAGCCCCAGTTTTACTTTAAGCAATGAATATAAAGCTGACGATAAAACCTTGTTTCACTTTGATTTTTACCGTTTGCAGGAACCGGGTATTATGTCCGACGAATTAGCCGAAGCTGTGGGTGACCCAAAAACTGTAACGGTGGTAGAATGGGCCGACATTGTCCAAAAGGTCTTACCGGATAACCGACTAACTATCAATATTAAGGCTACCGACGAGGATTTACGGGAATTTACATTGGAATATCCTGAAAATTTGAAGTATCTAATACCCGAAAATACTTAACATGTTAATTTTAGTTATCAGAAGCGATAAACCTGAAGCCGAACTTGGTCTTTATGACGATGAAGAGGAGTTAATCTATGAAAAATGGCTGGCTCACCGCCAATTGGCCGAAACCATCCACACCAAAATTGACGAGCTTCTTAAAAAACAAAATAAAAACCTAAAAGATGTCCAAGCCATAGTTGTTTTCAAGGGGCCGGGCAGTTTTACCGGTCTGCGTATTGGCATCACCGTTGCCAATGCTTTTGCCTATGCCTTAAAGGTGCCAATCGTATCAGCAGGGATCGAGGATTGGCTCAAACTAGGCATCAAAAGACTCAAAAAAGGCGAGAACGAAACAATTGCCCTCCCCGAATACGGCTCGCCGCCAAATATTACGCCGCCAAAACATTGACCAAAAAGCCAAAAACCGAGTATATTTAATGTAGGAAACGCCACGTTTGAGAGACGCTGGAGAGTTCCTAGATTTTCTAAATTCTAAATTTAATTCGATTTCCAGATTAGCCCAACTCAAACTAGAGAAGTGATAGCGATTGTTTGTACCGAGCTTTTCTGCCGATAGAAAGGAAAAATATGATAATAGCCATAGTGCTAGCTATAGCTGGCTTAGGTATTGGCTTTGGCGCGAACACAGTCATTACTAAACAGCGGTTAGGTTCGGCCGAAGACGAAGCTAAAAAAGAATTGCAAAGCGCCAAACGCGAAGCAGACAAACTAATAGACGAAGCGCGGGCAGAAGCCAACAAGGCTATAGAAGAAACCAAACGCGAAGAACAAACCAGGCGACGCGAGCTAAAAGACCTCGAGGGCCGGCTAATCCAGCGCGAAGAATCGCTGGATAAAAAGCTGGACGATCTAGACAAGCGCGCCGAGAATTTGCGTAAAAGCGAAGGCGAAGTTGAGAAACTGAAAGACGAGATCCGGGATATCCGCGGCCGCCAACAGGAAAAACTCGAAAAAATAGCTAAGCTAAGTAAGCAAGAAGCTGCCGACAAGCTGATGCAAATGACCGAGCGGGACATCAAAAACGACCTGCTTGGATTAGTTAGTAAATTGCAAAATGAAGCCCGCGAAAACGCCGAGGATGAAGCTGCCCTGATTATTACCACCGCTATGGAACGGATGAGCAGTGAAGTCACGGCCGAGCGTACCGTTACCAGCGTCAAGCTGGAAGACGAGGAAATGAAGGGCCGCATCATCGGTAAAGAAGGCCGTAACATCCAATCACTGCAGCGGGCAACTGGTGTGGACATCATGGTAGATGACACGCCAGGCTACGTAGTTTTGAGCTCATTTGATCCGGTGCGCCGCGAAGTCGCGCGCCAAGCGCTGGAAATGCTTATGAAAGATGGCCGCATTCACCCAGGTCGTATAGAAGAAGTTGTCGAAAAAGCCCAGAAAAATGTCGAAAAAGACGTTATCCGGGCCGGTGAAGACGCTGCCCGCGAAGTCGGGATTATAGGCATACCAAAAGAAATCTTACACTTGCTGGGTGAGCTGAAATATCGTACCAGCTATGGCCAGAATGTCCTGAAGCATTCCACCGAAATGGCCCACATTGCCGGCATGATTGCCGAAGAGTTGGGTGCTGACGTCAAGATTGCCAAGTACGCTGCCTTAGTACATGACCTAGGCAAGGCCCTGACCCACAAGATGGAAGGCAAGCACCACCATATATCTGGTGAGATGCTGCGGAAATACGGCGCGCCAGAAGAAGTAGCTCACGCCGCTGAAGCCCACCATGATGACATGGAAGCCACCACAGTCGAGGCTCTGATCATCCGGGTAGTCGACGCCATTAGCGCTTCCCGTCCCGGTGCCCGCAACATCAGCGCCGAAAACTTCGTGGAACGCATGAAAGACCTGGAAAACGTGGCCACTGGCTTCCCGGGTATCGACAAAGCTTACGCCATCAGCGCTGGCCGCGAAGTCCGCATATTCGTCCGTCCGGAGCAGATTGACGACCTAAACGCTATAAAACTGGCCCGCGACATCGCCACCAAGATTGAGTCGACCATGCAATACCCCGGTACCATCAAGGTCAACGTCATCCGCGAAACCCGCGCCATCGAATTTGCTAAGTAAGAGCTTGCTTTGACCCGTAGTCAATAGAATAGTATAATATAGAATTATGACTATCCAGAGAGAATCAGTGCTCTTTTCCTATTTGCCGTTAGCTGAACAGCCAGACTGGCTTCCGAAGCATTTGCTGGCTGAAGCCAGCAGGCTGTGCTTATTGGCAACTAAACCGGCATGGCTAGGTGAAGGGAGCGGGAGTTTATTGGCTTTAAGTGAAGATGTAAAAGTGATGTCTGAAAGAGTGGGCGTTTTGGCGCTACAAGGTAAATTGGTTGCTGGAAATGAAAGCCATGTGATTTATGCTGTATTAACCGATATAGTTGAACCTGACGAACTTGGTTTTGCTGATATTTTCGAAGGAGCAGAAAAATCACCGCCTACAGAAAACCTCTTGGATCCTTACGGTACGGGTTTTGTAGTCATTACGATGGATGCCTCCGCCGATCAAAACGGTTTTGTGCCAGCGGAAGCAGTTTATCTTGACGGTGAAGATCAGGTTGACTTTGTAAGCGATGGGGCTTTAAAAGCCAAAGCCGAAGTTTTGCTCAGCACCTATTAAAGATGTCAATATTAATAAAAGGGTATGATTAGTTTATGAATATACTCTATATCGGCGATGTTATGGGTGAATCTGGTATCAGGGTTGTTGAGCAAGTTTTGCCTAAGCTGAGAACCGACAAGAAAATTGATCTGGTCATTGCACAAGCCGAGAACGTCAGCGATGGCCGAGGTATCAAGTTTGCAGATTTCAAACGATTGCAGAAAATGGGTGTGGATTTTTGCAGCGGCGGCAACTGGAGCCTGCATGACAAGTCGATCATCCCTCTCATGAATGACCCGGCGCAGCCGATCATCCGGCCGGCTAATTATCCCGAAGGCACTCCAGGGTTAGGCTGGAAATATGCCGCTACACCCAAAGGAAGGGTTTTGATTGTGAGTTTGCTGGGCAAGATTGTCGGCCGGGATTCCGACAAAGAGGTCGATAACCCTCTAAAAGTGATTGACCAAATCTTAGAATCCCAAAAAGGTGAACCCAAAGTGGCGACGATTGTGAACTTTCATGGTGACTTCAGCAGTGAGAAGGTCGTAATTGGCCACTACCTGGATGGCCGCGTAACGGCAGTGGTTGGCGATCATTGGCATGTGCCGACAGCCGATGCCAGGGTATTGCCAGGTGGTACAGCTCACATCACCGATGTCGGCATGTGCGGCGCGCTTAATTCCAGCCTAGGAGTTAAGTACTACGTCATTGAGGAGCGCTGGCTCAGTGGTAAACCAAGCCGTAATTTGTTAGAAACTGAAGGCCCGCTCCAGTTTAACGCCGTTTTAGTTGAAGCTAACGACCAAACCGGCCTCGCCAAATCAATCAAACCAATCAATTTGACCTTAACGTAATTAAGATCTATAGTCGCAGTTAAAGGAGATTTTAATTATGCTAGGCAAGGAAAGATCAGAATTATCGCATTGGCGACGAACTAACTTAAGGGCTATTTTGGGCGGCTTACTTGTTGCCGGCGCAGTGTTGGGGGCAACTGAGATTTTTGACTTGCCTAAAATACCTAGCCTTACGCTGGCAGCGTTAGGTACTACGGCGGTGGTTGTTGCCCCTATAGCAGTTGAAGCGATTGGCGAAAGACGTTCTCGACAGTAAACAGTAACCGATAACTTGGCCACTGTGGTATAATCACCTCTGTATTTCCCATTTTTTGGGGAAGGCGTTTAACCAAAAATTCAAACTAAGCAAAGCTGTTTGAATTTTTGAAAGGAGAAGCGTAACTGCAAGTCGAAGCTTTTGCCAATAGGCAAAACTTTGGCAGAAGTGTACGCTTGGACGCCGGGGAGTAGCGCAGTTTGGTAGCGCACCTGGTTTGGGACCAGGGGGTCGCAGGTTCAAATCCTGTCTCCCCGACCAATGAAAATGGCTGGGCCTTTATGGCTCGGCCATTTTCATAAGTGGGAGATGGGTGCGGAACTTGCGTTCGCGGGGTCGCGGACGAGAAGCGGAGGAAAAACTATACTGGCATAGTTTTTATGAGCATCGCAGGAAGGAGTGTGGTCCGCCAAAGGCGGAACACACGATAATCCTGTCTCCCCGACCATTCAAAACTATCACGAATTTACATTTATAAAGGAACGTCCTCTGAATTTACCTGAATTTCTGCTCTAAGGCTATTTATTTTGTGGTGGACTTACTGCCAAGGAATCGTTAAACTGTCATCAATTATGGCATGGCAAGACGTGGTATTTACGGTAGGTTCTCTAATATTTTCTGTGGCTCTTGTTCCATCGGTACTCTCTAAGGATAAGCCAGCCCTCTCTACTAGCCTTTCCACCGGAGTGGTTCTGGCGGTTTATGCTTTTACGTTTACCACCTTGAACCTATGGTTCTCGACAATCTCTGTTAGTATCACCTGTATCATGTGGCTTACCTTGGCATTCCAGAAATACAAGCAGATAAAGGTTGGGCAAGAATAGATTGCGTCTTAAAAGCCCGTTTGCTTTTTTGATATAATTTTTAGGTTTTCGGGGTGTGGCGCAGTTGGTAGCGCGCAGCGTTCGGGACGCTGAGGTCGTCCGTTCAAGTCGGATCACCCCGACCAATAATTGATCATTTATAGTCAATGTGTTAATAATTGTGGAATGCCTAATTTAGCTACTCCAGACTTAATTCGCTATTTTGATGTCCGAGTTACAGATGGCAATTCATCCCCATCTGGCATTTGGAAAAACCTTGTGCCTATAGCTTTAGAGCAAATAGATGGTCATTGCGGAGTGATGTTAGGAGGCCCAAAGGATCCTGGGGTAGAAGTTCTTGAAGCAATGATGGATGGCTATGGGGGGCAGTCCTTTAGTGGTACTGTGTCAGAGGCTGTTTTGAATGACCTGGATGTTATAGAACGGGCAGTTCGGGATATGCGGTACGAAAATGCCATCAGTTTGGCTGGTATAACAATTGCTACAAGAGCCATTAGCTTAATGACTTATCGAGGAAGTAGGGATGACAAAGGTATTCCAGATATTGCCGCCTCGTGTGAAAGGTCTTTTAAAGCGGCAGCAACCTTAGCTGGAGTAGGCAGCGATATAATGGCTGAAGCCCAGTCCAGGCTTCGTGTTTACGGCGTCAGGGTGGCATTGCCAGGAATTAGAGGGGAAGGTAGAGGAACTGTTGAATCCTGGGGTTCTCTAGCTCTCTATGGCAGAACTGGCTTAGGCATGTCGGTAGTTTTAGAAACCGGCGAACGCAGGATAGTAGATATAGGTCACGATAGATTCGACCTACTTGTTTAGAGCTTAAGGCTCTTCTAGAGAGTGTAATTCTTACAAACTAGGCCTTACTGTACAATACCCAGCATGGCAATATTTATAACTATCACACTGGTTTTTAGTTTGTTATGCATCAGTGAGTTATCGTGGCGAAAACATAAAGTCCACGATGAGTTTAGCCGGAAGTTTGTACACATTACGGTCGGCGGCTTCGTAGCCTTTTGGCCGTATTTTTTAAGCTGGGATGAGATCAGGTTACTAAGCTTGGCATTCCTGATTGCTGTCGGAATTTCCAAGCAATTCAATTTGTTTAAAGCTATCCATGCCGTCAGTCGGCCAACTTGGGGTGAGATATTTTTCGCTATAAGCGCGGGGCTCATGACATTTGTTACTAACAATGCGGCTATCTACACCGTAGCCCTTTTGCAAATGGGCTTGGCCGATGGCTTGGCGGCAGTAATCGGGACGCGCTATGGCAAGCATAACCAGTACAAAATCTTCGGCCACGCTAAAAGCTTGGTTGGAGCCGCAGCTTTCTTTATAACCAGCTACAGCATTTTGCTAACCTATTTTATATTTACTGGCCACATAAGCATTGGCTGGTGTTTACTGGTCGCGGCTGGTGCCGCTGGTTTGGAAAATCTAGGCGTACAAGGAATAGACAATTTACTAGTGCCGCTGTTTGTAGCGCTGATGCTGATCCGCCTTTAGACTGTGAAATCTTTGCCGCTGCTGTGAGCTCGGAGGGCGTTGAAAATCACTATCACATCAACCACTTCTTGGATGATGGCGCCCCACAGCGGCATAAACTTACCGGTGGCAAAAATAAGCATCAATCCTAAGCTTATAGCTATGCCGACCAGGATGCTCTGTTTAGCTATGTAGAACGTTCGCTTGGCAACCATAACGGCCGTTGCCACGCGGCTAACGTCATCTGGCATTATAACCATATCGGCTGACTCGCTGGCGGCGGTCGAGCCACGGGCACCCAGGGCGATGCCGACATCGGCGGCGGTCAGGACCGGCGCGTCATTGACGCCGTCACCTACAAAAGCTACCGGTCGGTCTGCGATCTTCTCGATTAGCCGTAACTTATCGGCCGGCAAGTAATCGGCTTTAAATTGTTTGATGCCTAACTTTTTAGCTATTGACTGGGCGGCCGCCTGGTTATCGCCGGTTAGCATCAAAATATTTTTGATGCCTAATTTTTCAAGTTGGGCCAGAGTCGCTTTGGTTTCCGGGCGGACTTCGTCCTTAAAAGTAATTACCCCCGCTAGCTGGCCGTCAATAGCTACATAAGCGGCTGTTTGCTGAATGGCATCAGCCTTGAATCCAGCCGGGAATTTAATGCCTTTTTCTTTCATCAGACTCAATCTGCCGACCAGAATATCGCGGCCGCCTAGCATAGCCTCTAAACCTCGGCCGGCGATTTCCCTGGTATGCTTGGCTTTGCTGATTCTAAGCCTTTGCTCCAGGGCTGATTTGACTATGGCGCTGGCCAAGACGTGGGTGGACACTTGCTCCAAGCTGGCGGCCAGGGCCAAAACCTCATCTTTTTTATATGGTTTATAGGCTACGACGCGGGCAACCGTTGGCTCACCGTGGGTTAGCGTGCCGGTCTTATCAAAGGCCATAACTCTAGCTTCGGCTAGCTTTTCGAGGGCCGATCCGGTTTTGACAATAATGCCGTACTTGCTGGCTCGAGCCATACCCGAAATCAGGGCAATCGGAGCCGCCAAAATCAGCGGGCAAGGTGTGGCTACGACTATGACTTCCAGAAAACGTATGGCGTGGCCGCTGACAACTCCGACCGAGATGGCTATGGCATAAGCGGTAATTGTAAAGGGTATGCTATAGCGATCGGCCAATCTGACAAAGGGTGCCTGGGAAGCAGCCGCACTCTTAACAAGTTTAATAATTTGCTGGTATTGGCTATCGGCGGCTGAGCGCAAGGCTTTGGCCGTAATAGCACCATCCAGATTTATCGAGCCACTCAGAATTTGATCCTTAACTTGTTTAGTTTGTGGCAAGCTTTCGCCAGTCAGGGTAGATTCATCAAAATTGGCTAAGCCTTCGATTATTTCAGCGTCGACCGGCACTACCTCGCCAGGTTTGACTATAATTTTGTCGCCCGCCCGGACCTCGCTAGCCTTAACGTCAATAGTCTTGCGGGATCGGATAACGTGAGCCATTTGAGGGGCGCGGGTGAGTAAGGCATCCAGCTCGGCTTTAGCCCGGTGCTCGGCGAAATCTTCCAGGCTTTCACCGCCCGTTAGCATCACTACTACGACTATCGCCGCCCAATATTGCTGTAAAACAACTGAGGTAATGATGGCTGTAGCCGCTAAGATGTCAATACCGTAAGTACCGCTACGGAAATCTTGCCACATGCCCCACAGCAGCGGCACGACTTCAACGATGGCCACAAGGCTAAGCAACCATTTAGCCGCCACATGTTGCCCGGTAAATTCTAAAGTCAAACCGGCCACAATTGACAAAGCGGCTAACACGAACAACTTATAATGGCGTATAAAGCGAACAGCCTTTTTCATTGATTCTCCGGATTGATACTCAGAATAGTATAACAGTGGTTCCAGTCGGATAGTACCTTAATGGTGGTCGTGACCATGGTGATCAATATTTTCTGAGCCCATCATTTTAAGCATATTTGGTTCGCCAGTGCGTAAAAACCGCCAAACTAAAGAGGCGGCTAATAGTAAAAATAATAGGTTTAGGATGGTTGTATAGTTCCAGTGAATACTGGCTTCGAGCACCCGCGCGTTACGGGTTCGCGGCGCCAAATGTAAAATAGCGAAGATAATTTCAACCACATAGCCAGCCGCCGCCATAGCAACGTAAAAAGTGGTAAACAAAAAAGCAGCCATTTTAAGTCCGTAATATTTTCGGTAGATATTTAAGATGGGTAACACGATCAAATCGGCAAAAATAAAACTGATCACCCCGCCAAAGCTTATGCCGCCGTTCCAAAGTACTACAGCTAAAGGCACGTTGCCAACGCTGCAAACAAAACTAATAACGGCGATCAAGGGGCCAATCAATGGTCCCCATAGTACTGATCCTATAGGGTGGCTTGTAAAGAAAAATGACTGCCAAAAGTGTTCCGGCACCCAAGCGGCTAACGCGCCGGCGATTAATAATCCGAGCAAGATGTCTGTCCAGACGCTGGCCCAATCCATTACAAAAAAGTGGCTAGTTGCTGTCTTGCCTTGTTTTGACCACAATTTTCTCCATATAGAGCCGCTGTTTTCAACCGACATATCCATGTCTGCGTGGCCTTCCATCCGCCCAGCTAAGCCTTTTTCGGCTTGGACGCGGGCGGCTTCGACAATCTTTGGTTTGAGAAAGCGGCGGAATAATATTGCCAGGACAAGGATCATCAAAGGGCCGCCCACGAACTCGGCCAAAGTAAATTGCCAGCCGAGAAGCAATGCCATGATGATGCCTAGTTCGATTACCAGATTAGTGCTGGCTATTTCAAACGCCATAGCTGCCGTGAAGTTAGCGCCCTTGCGGAAAATAGACCGGGCTAGGGCCACGGCCGCGTATGAACAAGATGAGGAAGCGGCTCCAAGCAAGGAGGCTAAGGCCAATGTTTTGGGCTTATCATCAGGCAAAAGCCGGCTCATTTGCCGATGTGAAACCACGGCCTGGATCGCTCCGCTCAAACCAAAACCCAAAATTAGCGGCCACAAGATTTCCCAGCCCATTCCAAAAGCCACATTCAGCGCATGCCCTAAAGCATTCAATGAACCCATTTCAAATCTCCCCTCCAGCTTCAAAGCCTGCTAGCGGCACCAGCCGCCAGTTTTGCTCGTCACCGTATCTAAAGATACGCCTCCTCACAATAACTGCCAACTGGCACTCACCAGCGGGCTTTTCACTTAACAGACTTGAGATTTGAAATGGGTTCATTATCTCCATGAGCTTATTGTAACAACGAACTTGCAAACGGCCAGAAGCTATCTTACTATACTATATATAGTATTGATAAGTAGGAGAGTGAATATGCGGGCAGCACAGATTAACCAATATGGCGGGCCGGAAGTTCTAAAAACGGTGAATGATGCGCCCAAACCGACTGCCAGTCCAGGCCAAGTTTTGGTTGAAGTCTACGCCGCCAGCGTCAACCCCTTTGATGCCACCGTCCGAGATGGGCGCGCCCAGAGCATGGCGCAACTTAACTTTCCAGCCACGCTTGGCGGTGATTTGGCCGGTAAAGTTGCCGAGCTTGGCGAAGGTGCCAGCGGTTTCCAGGTTGGCGATGAAGTCTACGGCCAAGCCAACGCTTTAAGCGGCCAGGGCTCCTTTGCCGAATTTACGCCTGTCAAAGCCATATCCTTAGCCCCTAAGCCAAAGAGCCTGGATTTTACCGCTGCCGCGGCCTTGCCACTGACAGGCGTTAGCGCTTATCAAGCCTTGGTTAATCATTTGAATCTGCAAAGTGGCCAGAAAATCCTGATCCACGGCGGCGCGGGCGGGATAGGATCGTTCGCTATCCAGCTGGCCAAACACCTGGGAGCCCACGTGGCCGCCACCGCGGCCAGCGAAGACCTGGATTTTGTAAAAGGCCTAGGCGCTGACGAAGTTATAGACTATAAAACCCAAGACTTCTCGAAACTATTGAAAGATTATGACGCCGTTTACGACACCATCGGCGCCGAAACCTACGCCAAATCTTTCCAAATCCTAAAACCCGGCGGCAAAATCGTCTCTATGAAGGAGCAGCCAAACGAAGAGCTAATGCGAAAGCACCAGGTAGAAGCCATTTCACAATTTACTAAAGTAACGACTGAGCGGCTAAATAAAGTAGCAGAACTAGTGGACAACGGAGTTTTGAAAGTCAATATCGACAAAGTCTTCCCGCTGGAAGAAACCGGCGGAGCACTAGAATACCTAAAAACCGGCCACACCCGGGGCAAAATCGTCATCAAAATCAAAGATTAAATTGGGGCGAACGATGGGGATCGAACCCACGACATTCGGGACCACAACCCGACGCTCTACCTACTGAGCTACGTCCGCCGTATAAAATTTCAAACATTACTGGTTCGAAATTTATTTAGAACAAGGCACATTGTAGCATTTACCCCTGTTTATTGCTAGGGTTCCTAGGTTCCATTGACCACAGGATCCTCTAGAAGCTCAATGGCTTCTACCGGATTACCGCTCCAAAAGGGTATGTCGGCGCCTTCTATAGGATCAGATACGGAATTTCCTACTACTCTGACTCTTTCTCCGTGGATATCGCGCGTCAACCTAAAAAGTCTAGCCCCATCAGACCCTCGTACGCATCCAGGCGAATTTGTGGGCGCAAGGTTAGCGTCTTGAAAAAGAACATTGATGCCTAGCGAAGCTAAACGACGCACCAGATCCTCGCCTTCTTCAAGTGTACCGGCTTCGCCGCGAACCTCCACGCCAGCAAATTCTAGCGCCAATCTAAGCGCCTGGCGGAGATCAGGCCGATCGTTAATAATGCCAACCTTAGCTAGTTCTGGTCGCATGGCGCCTCCCCTACTAAAGGAACCAATATATTAAGTTTCTATAAAACAGTCAAAGAAAAATATCACTGTAAAGCTCTTGCTTTTGGCTTAGCAAAGTCCTATTTTAGTGCCAAACTAATTTCTGCTATGCTAAAGCTTATAGTTTTAAGAAAGAGTTAAAAGAGAGGTAAGAAGTGGTAGTCGCAGACAGTATTTTAGACCTTATTGGGCACACGCCAATGGTCAAACTAAAGCATATAAGTAAAGACGTTCCCGCTGAAATCTGGGCCAAGCTGGAGTTTATGAACCCCTCCGGCAGCGTAAAAGACCGGATTGCCCTGGCCATGATTGAAAAGGCCGAACAAGAAGGCAAGTTAAAACCCGGCGGCACGATTGTCGAACCCACCTCCGGTAATACAGGCATTGCCCTATCGCTGGTAGCGGCTGTAAAAGGCTACAAGATGATAGCCGTTATGCCGGCGGCTATGAGCCGTGAGCGGGCGCTGGTTATGCAGTTTTTGGGCGCCAAAGTCGAACTGGTTCCGACCAAGCACGGCATACCAGGCATGTTTGTTAAGGAAGATATCGAAAATACTCTCAAGCGGGCAATAGAGATTTGTGAGCAGACGCCAAATAGTTTTATGCCCAACCAGTTCGACAACCCGCACAATCCCGATGCTCACGCCGAAACCACCGCTCAGGAAATCATTGAGCAAGCCGGCAGCAAATTAGCAGCTTTCGTAGCGGCCTGTGGCACCGGCGGTACATTTAGTGGTGTGGCTCGGGTACTGAAAGCCAAGCACCCTAAGGTCAAAAAAATCGTCGTTGAACCGGCTAACTCAGCGGTTATTTCCGGTGAAGCCCCCGGTATGCACAAGATCCAGGGCGTAGGTGAAGGCTTTGTGCCGAACGTTATGGATTGTGATTTGGCCGACGAAATCTCCAAAGTCAGCGACGAAGATGCAATAACAATGGCCAAACGTTTGGCGCACGAAGAGGGCATTGTGGCTGGCTTTTCGGGTGGTGCGAACGTGGTCGCGGCGCTGGAAGCCGCCAAAAAACTGAAAAAAGGCGACATAGTCGTAACAATCATCGCCGACAACACACTGCGCTACCTGTCTACCGACCTCTGCCAAGACCCCGAGCCAGTCACCGAACAAACGACTCCTGAAAAACAAGCCGTAAAAGTTTAACGGATTAGAGGCTTCCACCTTAACCGGTAAAAAGTCCGGATCACCAGCCAGGCAACAACAGCGCCAACGGCATTGGCCAAAAGGTCGCGCCAAGTGTCGTGGGGGTCAAAACTCAAAATACCAAGATGTAGTAATTCGTAGGCGTATTCGGCCAGCTCATTTAAGACGCCTAAAGTTGATACGAAAGCGAATAAAAACACAAACTCCAAGCGCCAAACTAATCTGAAGCCGAAAGTTTTAAGCAAATAAAAGAATAGAAACGTGCTGGCTACGCCGCCACCGACGCTATGCAGGATGAAATTGCCCACTTTGCCGCCAAATGCCAAACTTACAAAACTGGCTAAAACCGGCAACAGCACCGCACCGCCAAGCCAAGCTCCGTATCTTCTGAAATCGGGCTTTTGCTTGAGTTCAAAGCTAAGCCAGCGGCACAGAACGTAAGCCAAGATAAAAGTAGCCAGCGCATGAAACATAGAAGACTATTTTAGCAAAAATTATTACTTGAGGAGTGAATAAATAGGGATTTTTTTAATTTTGGGAATTATGTAGTTTGGGGAATTTTCCTGGACGAATTTTAGCTGTACTTCGACAGCTTGAGGGTTGGTACGCTGTTTAATATTTTTGATGGCCGCCTCGGGCTTATTTTCAAAATAATGTAGCTCTAGCTCTGTCTCAGGTAGCACATCTAAGACGGACTTTAAAAGCCAGTCTAGCTCAGGTTCACGGCAATAGCGGATATCCGAGATCGCCATAGTTTTGCCTTTTTTAAGCCTGGATAGTAGCGGCCCATAATGCCGACTCAGTCTTGGGTCTGGATCTTTACCATAGGCCTTATTTTGGTAATCATCATAAAAAGCCCAGATTAGTTTATCGGCTTTAAGCTTTCGCAAATAATGGCTTTTACCTGAACCAGGCAAGCCGATGACGATAATTAGTTTAGCCATGCTTCAATTATGGCATAGCAGCGGGTGTGAGATTAGTAGTCAATGTTTTGACGCCGTGGGTCAGCATGTAACCGAAGCTGGCGCCGCAGGTTATTTGTGAGCTGAAAAGCATGTGGAGCGGCCCAAAAAATGTCAAAACCGCGGCCAAAAAGCCAACGGCAAATAATATAAAGGCGCGCCTGATGCTGACATCCTCTTTTAGCGCTACGAAGCGTAACCATAAAGCACCCAACAACATACCCAAGAATAGGGCGACGGCTAGCTGTTCATGCAGGTGGCGGTGGCTAGCATTGAGTTTATATTGAAAGGTTGATACCAGCGCCAAGCCGTACAAAAGGCTTAGACCCAATAGCCCAAACCGCATAACAGTTCGTCGAGGGACATTAGCTGGCAAAGAAAAACTAGCCATCAGTGTACCCAGCGCTGCCACCCCAAACCCCAAACTATACGGTGCCACTGTCGCCAGCTTGGTACCATAATTGCTAACGCCACCTTGGTCAAAGCTAAAAAAGTAATGCGGGATTATCGCTAGACATAGCAAAATACAGGCTCCCAAAACAAGCTGGCTTATTGCTAAATACTGTTCAGGTTTAAGTTTCATAGTTTTTGGTGACTGCATGGTATACGAAGTTTGCTACTTGCTGTTTAGTGGGTAATTTGTAATTTCTTTTGGATCAAGTATAGGCGGTGCAAGACCCTCTATGAGCTTAAAGCTTTCAATGTGTTCGTTAATGTTAACTTTAATTGACCCAATTATTTCCCTTAGCCTCTCAAGTTCTGTCGCCTTAGTAAAACGAGCAATCGTTGAATGAGCTATATCTGGCGGTAACTTTGTTTTACGAGGAAGAGTGGTTTTTGAGAGCAGAGCTGAACGTATGTTATTTAGAGGACCTGGGTCACTTGCTTTAATGATTATTGCAGATGGACTAATTTCTAATGTATTAAAATCCAGCGAAAAATCCGAAAATTGTCCGATTATTTCTTTGGCTATCTCACTATAGTGCCTATACCAATCTGAAAAGAGCTGTTTTCGTGGTAGGTTCCCATAATCTGTGTTACAGATGATTTCCATTAAAGTAATGTGGAGACAATTTGATGGCGTGATCCAGACGACGTCACTCAGCAGCTTGACTATCTGCTGCTGTATTTGCTCTACATTGCGGATGGATGCATTACTTAGCAGGTTGGCGATGGTATATTCATCTTCGGATGGTGCAAGCGCATTCGGAATAGTCAACATCCCATCATGATAGCAAAGTAGGCGCCGGTTCTGACGTCTACTAACTTAATCTCGTTTGGTACCCCGGGAGGGATTCGCCTGACCGCCAAAAGAAAAATGACTTTTGGCAAGGTCACTTTGTTTGATGCCACTGGCATCGAAACAAAGCAAGGTTCGGGGAGTGCCACTGGCACTCCCGTTCGAATCCTCCCGCTGACTCTCATGAAAAAAGCCGGTCAGTAAGACCGACTTTCTTCATGGTACCCCGGGAGGGATTCGAACCCCCGACCTTGACGTTAGAACCGTCTTGCTCTGTCCCCTGAGCTACCGGGGCTTGCTTTGCGAAGCAAAGCCTGGTGCGGGATACCAGAGTCGAACTGGTCTCCTCAGTTTGGAAAACTGATATATTAGCCGATATACGAATCCCGCTTAGAACAGAGGTGATTATACAGTATTTAAAAATTGGGGGCTACATCTCATGCAGAACGGTGATTTTGGCACCCAGGCTATTTAAGCGCTCGGCCAGATCCTCATAACCGCGGTTGATGGTGTAAACATTACGCAACATGCTCGTGCCATTGGTTGCCAACATACCGATCAATATAATTACAGCTGGGCGAATACCGCTTGGGCAAACGACATCCGCGGAACGCCAGCGCGTTGGCCCCTCGATGTACGCTCGGTGCGGATCGGCCAGGTCTACATGGACGCCGATTTTTTTCAGTTCGGTGTACATCAGCGCCCGGTCTTCGTACACCCAGTCGTGTATCAGGGTGCGGCCTTTGGCTACAGCCGAAATGGGTACAAAATAGGGCAGGTTATCGATGTTAAGGCCTGGAAATGGCCGGCCATAGAGCTTATCGATGGAAGCTACCAAGCTACCGTGGTGTTTATGGATGGTTATGTCTACTAGATCGGTGTAACCGTTTTCGGCTTTGTAGGGCTTGCTTTGATCGTAGCGCAAACCCATTTTTTCTAATTTCAGAAGCTCCAATTCTAGAAATTCAATCGGCGCCCGCTGGATGGTGATGGATGAATCAGTCGTCACCGCCGCGGCTATAAAAGTCATGGCTTCCACCGGGTCTTCGCTGGGCGTGAAAGTAACATTGCGCTTAATTTGGCTAAGTCCCTCTACTACTAAAGTAGTCGTGCCAATGCCCTCGATCTTGACTCCCAGCTTCTGCAGGAACAGGCACATATCCTGTATAGCGTAGTTGGCACTGGCCATTTTGATGACGGTTTTGCCAGGTGTTTTAGCGGCCGCCATCAGGATGTTTTCAGTCGTGGTATCGCCCGATTCGTACAAAACCACCGGCCGTTTTGGCGTGTGCTTCCGAACTGTCACATTATAATGGCCGCTTCTGGTCTCGATGTTTACCCCAAACTCTTCCAGGGCGTAAAGGTGGGGCAGCACGGTTCGGCGGCCCAATTCGTCGCCCCCGGCATACGGGATCTCAAAAGACTTTTCCAGGTGCATAATCGAACCTATGAACATGATTATGCTGCGGGTTTTACGGCCGGCTTCTTTGTGCATGGTAGCTAAATTAAGTTGGGCCGGCGGTTTTATCTCCAGCTCATCGCCTGACCAGTGGATGTGGACGCCGATGCTGGCCAGGACTTCGACCATGCGGTTTACTTCTTCTATTTTGGGCACATTCCTGAGCCGAGTAGTACCCTCGTTAAGCAAACTGGCTGCTAGTAGTCCGACGCTGGCGTTTTTGCTCGTTTTAACGGCAATGCTGCCGCTGAGTTCATGGCCGCCTTCGATTTGCAGATTAACAGCCCCGGTACTGAGGCTAATCAGTGACTTATTTAGTACGTCGCTGATCCGGCCCAACGTTTCCAGGCTTAAGTTTTGGCGGCCGTGCTCCATGCGGTTGACGGCCGACTGGCTGGTGTGCAAGCGGCGGGCAAACTCGGCTTGGGTTAGGCCTCTTTCTTGCCGTATTTGAGCAATTAAAGCCCCGATCTTCTCGTTTGTTTTATTCACGTTCCACCTACTATACTATCTGTGATGTTAGCGTTCAAGGCTTAAAATTAGCTTTCCAGGGCCTTTTGCTGGCTTTCAAGCGCCGCGGCCACCGCGTGTTTGCAAAATTTTTTAGGGTCCGTGGTACAAGTACAGTGCCAGACTAAGCCTTGGTTAGTACTCAGTAGACTGACCTGACGAGGCTGGGTTAGATGCCCGCCGACCTTGGCGGAAATTTCCCGAGAGTTCAAAGTGCTAAAAATGACTTCGCCGGCTTCCGAAATCTCTTGTCCATGTTTGAAATTGGCCGGTGTTGCCAGCGCCTGCAACTTAGATTCCTGGAGTAAATCGGCTAGTAAGTCCATACCCTCTAGTTTAATCCTTAGGGCCAAATTGGTACAATTAAACTTATGATCTAACTGGCGTGAGATTGATTTGTTTATAAACCCTACCTAAAAAGGACAAGATTATGATTGATGAATTAGTAGCACTGCTGATTGCCGCCGAAGAAACTCGCCAGCGCGAAGGCTTAGAGCTCATACCCAGCGAAAACTATGTCAGCCGTGACGTGCTGGACGCGCTGGGCAGCGTGTTTACCAATAAATATTCCGAAGGCTACCCGGGCAAACGCTACTATGGCGGGCAAGAGAATACCGACCAAGTTGAGCAGCTGGCGATAGACCGCGCCAAAAAACTTTTCAAAGCCGACCACGCCAATGTTCAGCCTCACTCCGGCGCGCCGGCCAACGTGGCCGTCTACTTTGCCTGGTTGAATCCTGGCGACACCGTGCTCGGCATGCGCTTGGACCAGGGTGGCCACCTCACCCACGGCCACCCGGTAACAACTATGGCCCAGCTGTATAACTTCGTGCGTTACGGCATGAAAGACCCCGAAACCGGCGAAATTGACTACGAGGAGATGCGCCGCGTGGCACTTAAGGAAAAACCGAAGATCATTTTAGCTGGCTTTAGCGGCTATCCGCGCATGCTCGACTACGCTAAATTCGCTGCCATCGGCAACGAGGTCGGCGCGCTGCTAATGGCCGATATGGCGCACATAGCTGGACTGATCGCTGCCGGCGTGGCCGATAACCCCTTTGACTACGGCTTTCATGTCATTACCACCACGACCCATAAGACTTTGCGTGGCCCGCGAGGCGGCATGATCCTGACCAAAGGCACGGTTGGCAACCCCTTGAAAAAAGTCGAAAAGACGCTCGATAATTTGCCGACGCTCATCGACCGCGAAGTCTTTCCTGGTTTCCAGGGCGGCCCGCACATGAACAACACGGCTGCCAAAGCCGTAGCCTTTGGCGAGGCCCAACAGCCGGAATTTAAAGTCTATGCCTTACAAATCCTGAAAAATGCTAAGCGTCTGGCCGATGAACTAATGAAGCGTGGCTTCAAACTGGTAACTAACGGCACCGACAATCACTTGATCCAAGTCGACATGATGACGTCTTGCGGTATCAATGGCCGGGAAGCCCAGGATATTTTAGACAAAATCGGCCTGAGCGCTAACTGCAACTCTATACCAGATGATCCGCTGCCGCCGTTCCGCCCCAGTGGCCTGCGCATCGGCACCCCAGCCATGACCACCCGCGGGCTGAAAGAAGGCGATATGGCGCTAGTGGCTGAATGGATGGACAAAGCCGTCAAGGCCAAGGATGACGACAAAAAACTTAACATGTTAAGGGAAGAGGTAAAAAACTTCGCCCTCAAATTTCCGTTGCCGAGCGACAAAAATGATTAATGGGCGTTTCTCGCTAATTGCTGCTGTCGCTCTAGTTTTTCGAGACGGCGACAAAGTGCTTCTTTTGCGCAGATTCAACACGGGCTACATGGACGGTCATTATAGTTTGCCGTCTGGCCATATTGACGGCAATGAGACGGCCAAACAAGGGGCCATTCGAGAGGCTAGGGAAGAAGTTGGGGCGGATATAAAGCCTCATGATCTAGAGTTGCTGCATACCATGCACCGCAAGGCTAGCGATCATGAGCGCATAGATTTATTTTTCGTCGCCAAAAGATGGGCAGGTAAGTTAGAAAATATGGAGCCAGATCGCTGCGACGAGTTGAAATGGGTAAAGATTAAATCACTACCAATCAAAATGGCCCCCGAAGTGCGGGCTGGCTTACAAAAAATTGAGGCCGGTGAGATTTATTCCGACTTTAACTTCCCCCAATAGGTATTTTGTTGGCTTCTGCGGCGAAA
This sequence comes from Saccharimonadales bacterium (SeqCode), assembly GCA_035478435.1. Classification (GTDB taxonomy): domain Bacteria; phylum Patescibacteriota; class Saccharimonadia; order Saccharimonadales; family UBA4665; genus DATLRC01. The sequence continues at coordinate 28,959 of DATIJT010000003.1, forward strand.
TTAAGTACCGGTCGACGCTCGACGCAGGAATTTCAGGTCGCTCCAGGTTTCATCAATCGCTGCTACTTTAGTATCCACCCAACCAAGGGGCAGGATTAAATCGCGGTTTTTGGAGGACGGACCTCCAAATGTTGGGGAATATGGTGTGGTAGGGATTATTATGGTAATATTTCCGGCTCTTGTTCCAGAGCTATGCCAAACTTAGACTGGACGGTGTCGAGAATCTTCTGCCGAAATTTTAAAAGGTCGGCCGTGTTCTTGGCGCTTTCGTTCACCAATACTAAAGCTTGCTTTGGCCAGGTGGCCATGCCGGTTTCGGGGTCATGGACGCCTTTGAATCCCACCTGCTCGACCAGCCAGCCAGCGGCGACCTTGACTTTTCCACCGGCCATTGGCCAATGGGGGATGTTGGGATAGTCGGCCAATAACTGGCTGAAAGCATCTTCATCTATGATGGGGTTAGCGAAAAAAGAACCGTTATTGCTAACCACCGCTGGGTCTGGCATTTTGGCAGAACGGATAGCAATGACGGCGTCGCGGATAGTTTGGGGCGTGTATTCATGGATATTGTTTTGGTCCAGATAAGCTTGCAGAGCCGCGTAAAACGGCGGTTCAGGATTGCCCTTCGTAAGGTGCAAAGTAATGGCGCTGATGAAAAAGCGGCCGTGGTCGGTAGTTTTGAAGCGGCTGGTGCGGTAGCCAAAGCCACAGTCCATGACAGGCACATTTACAAAATCTTTAGCCTGGGTATCGAAGGCTTCGACGCTCACCAGGGTTTGCGATATTTCCTGCCCGTAAGCCCCGACGTTTTGGACAGGTGTGCCGCCGACTGTTCCAGGGATTAGGCTCAAGCATTCTATACCGGTCAGTCCGGCCTCCACGCTGCGCTCTACTACGCTATCCCAAACCTCACCAGCGCCGGCCGTCAAGTAGACATTGGTTTCATCTTCTTCAAATAATTCAAAACGCTGGATTTTGTTAACAATAATTAGGCCAGGGAAACCTTCGTCGCGCCAGACGATATTGCTGCCACTGCCGATCATCATAGCTGGCAGTTTTTGGCTCTGGGCCCAAGTGAGGGCCTCGAGTATCTCCTGTCGGCTAGTTACTTCAACCAAGTAAGCTGCCGTACCGCCGAGTCTCATCGTCGAATAATCACGCAAGCTGACGTTCTGGAAAAAGTTCATAGCTTACATTATACCTGCTGCTCATGCTTGCACCTGACTAGTGGTGCGGGTAAAATAAAAGAGTATGAATGAGCACCAACAACCAACCCCCTTTAAGACACTCGGTTCACATTTGAAATACCTGCGCGAGCAGATGAATAAAAGCGTGGTGGAGGTGTCCGAGGCCGTAGAGATAAACCAGTCAACTTTGGAGCGCATAGAAGCTGGCCTGGAACGGCCTAGCGAAGATATATTACTCTTGCTCATTAGCCATTTCGGTATGAAAGACCAAGAAGCCGTCCAACTCTGGGAAATGGCTGGCTATGACGGCGCAGCACCAGATAGAATTCGGCCGGAGAGCAGCCTGCCGCCTAATTCTAAGTCGGTAGTCATGCTGCTGGCTCTCGATGTGCGCACTATTTATACTGACGGCGTACAAATTAACCTGAATCAGGCCGGTGTAACGATGAATTTTAGCCAAAGCACAAGCCAAGATCAGTCAATGCCGGTAGCCCGCTTGGGTATGAGCTACCCGCAAGCCCAGCAAGTGCTTCGTACCCTAGAACAAGCCCTGCTTAAGTGGCAATATTCGCAAGGGCCGAAGCGGCTACCGCCTTCTAGTGGTAACTCTGAAACCAAAACGTAGACTAACTTCTTTGAATAGCGCAGTTTATGTGGGATGTAAGAAATCTCATAGGAGGTTTTAGGTTCTAAGCATTATCATAACCTTTTAAGGACAATTAAAGCCTGAAAGCGGTTTATGAATATCGAACAAGTACTGGGAGGCCTGCACGCGAGGGCTGCTAAAGCCCACGAAACCTTGCCAAAGGTTAAACTGAATAAGGTTAAAGGCAAAACCGGTCGCCCCAAATCCTGAATTTATAACTACAGCAACCCCAAAACAAAACCCGCATTCCAGCCCGCGCCTCAGCGGCCAGAAACTGTCATTCCTCGCTCAACGTATCTACTGATACGCCTCACTCGGAAATGACAGTTTCTGGCTCACTGATCCATCAAGCTGAAAAGACACGTTTTGTTTTGGGGTTGCTGTAGCTGAAAAGAAAAAAGAGTAAGTCCGAAAAGCTTACTCTTTTTAAGTCAGGATCGCTAACTCTTCCCTGGCACGCATTTCGCACTTTCCCATCGCCCCAGATCACACCTGACCGGCTGCAAACTTCTACTCCTCACTCACCATAACTACGGTTATGCTTCTCTCGGATTAAAAGTTTTCGCTCGGCCAGGTGCAACCTGGCATCAATGGGAAAGTGCGAAATGCGTGCCTAATCCAAATTACTCTTAACGTAAGTACTGCCACCCTCTAAGGTAGCTGTTAACGTATACTCCGCACAAGTAGTGTCATCCGCCTCACAGCTAGTACCACTGGAGTTAGTCACGGCGTAAGAGTAAACCTTAGCCGCTGG
>DATIJT010000004.1:0-1597 GCA_035478435.1 Saccharimonadales bacterium (SeqCode)
TAAATTTAACTAAATAATTCAGAAATTAGCGCAAGGCGGCCTCCGGGCCGTCTTTTTACTTGCGCTAATTCGAGGAGAAGTAATGAGTAATCAAGAAAAACTACAAATCGTCATGGGTGGTACCGAATGGGAAGAGGCGGCTCGCGAAATGCAAACCTGGGATTGGCAGGTTGATGCCCAGGTAGCTCACTATGCTGGTATTCTGGTGGGTCGCGTCCTAGCAGGTAAATGTGCAGTAGTGGATTTGCGGGCTGGACTGACATGGGTCAATGCGCTCGACGCAGAAACAGTCAAATTAGGCGTGGCCATCAATGTTAAAAACGTCGATGGGACGGAGGCTCTAGCGCGTCGAATTGCCCATCATGCTGGTCGTTCAGCGCTACGAGATATCGGAACAAGGTCAAAACTCGAAGCCACCAGAGCCCGAAAAACAGTTAACGCAGGTTATCTGCTGTGATCTTAGTTGTTCTTGGCGGCCTTTAGTGTCGCCAAGAATGATCTAACAAGGTAATATAGGAGAAAGAACATGAGATTAACACAGTTATTTACTAAAACTAGCCGGTCACATCCAGCTGACGAAACAGCTAAAAACGCTCAGTTGTTAATTCAGGCTGGCTATATCCATAAGGAAATGGCGGGAGTTTACGCCTATTTGCCGCTAGGGCTGAAGGTTTTTGAGAATATCAAGCGCATTGTTCAGGAAGAGATGGACGCCCTGGGTGCTCACCAAATTGTCATGACAAGTTTACAGCCAAAAGAACTCTGGGAAAGTACTGACCGCTGGGACGATAAGATGGTAGATATCTGGTTCAAGTCCAAGCTAAAGAATGGCAGTGAAGTTGGTTTGGCATGGTCGCACGAAGAGCCAATTACCAAAATGATGACGGAATACGTTTCAAGCTATCGTGACTTGCCGTTTTATGTCTATCAATTCCAAAACAAGTTACGCAACGAAATCCGGGCTAAGAGTGGCATTATGCGTACCCGCGAATTCGTCATGAAAGACATGTATTCTTATTCTAAAGACGACGCCGAACACCAAGCGTTTTATGATAAGACTACCCAGGCCTATCACCGAGTCTTTGAACGGGTTGGCCTAGGTAAAGACACGTTCTTCACCTTTGCCAGCGGCGGAGCTTTCACGCAGTTTAGTCATGAATTCCAGACTGTCACTGATGCCGGTGAAGACACTATCTACCTAAGCCGGGCTAAAAAGATTGCTATAAATGAAGAAGTTTATAATGACCGCGTTCTGGAGCAATTAGGGCTAAAAGCCAGCGAACTAGAAAAGGTCAAGGCAGCTGAGGTTGGTAACATCTTTAGCTTTGGTGGTACTAAGTCCGAACAACTAGGTCTGATGTACACCGATGAAAACGGCACCCCCCGTCCGGTAGTCCTAGGTTCTTACGGCATAGGCATCGGCCGGCTAATGGGCGTGGTAGTTGAGCATTTTGCCGACGATAAGGGAATTGTTTGGCCGGAAAATATAGCCCCAGCCAAAGTCTATCTGGCACGGCTAGGGGATATACCACATGTGATATCAGCAGCCGATGAAGTCTATAACAGCTTGACTAAGGCAGGTATTGAGGTAATATAC
>DATIJT010000005.1:0-68111 GCA_035478435.1 Saccharimonadales bacterium (SeqCode)
GTTGCCATTAATAAGATCGATAAAGAGGGTGCCGACGTTAACCGCATCAAACAGCAGCTTTCGGAACAAGATTTACTGATCGAAGACTGGGGCGGTGACACCATTGTCCAGGAAGTCTCGGCCAAAACCGGGCAGGGCGTACCTGAACTGCTGGATATGATTTTGCTAGTGACCGATGTTGAAGAACTGAGGGCCGACACCGATGTGCCGGCGAGCGGGCTGATAATTGAAGCCCATGTCGAACAAGGCCGTGGCCCGGTAGCCCAAGCCTTGGTTGAATCCGGCGTGCTTAAAACCGGTGATTTTATAGTGGCCGGCGCCAGTTACGCTAAGATCCGCACCCTGACTACTACCGAAGGTCAGCCACTGAAAGAGGCGAAGCCATCGACACCGGTTAACATTACCGGTTTTAAAACTTTGCCGGAATTCGGCGACGAATTTACAGTCGTCGAAAACGAGAAGGCAGCTCGGGCAGATAGTCAAAAAATGGCCACTGAACGCAATGCTGGTAACAGTCGGCTAGGGGTTAATAGCAGCGAACTGATCCGGATGATCAACCGCAGTAACGAACTCCAAGAGCTGAATATTATTATCAAGGCCGACGTCCAGGGCTCACTTACCTCAGTAGTTGATAGTTTGAAAGCTCTTGATACCGAAGAAGTGGCAGTCAGGATCGTCGGTTCGGGCATTGGCGGCATTAACGAAACTGACCTCCACCTGGCCCAGACTAGCGGTTCGATCATTTATGGCTTTAACATTACAGCTCCCAGCAATATCCGCCAGCAGGCGGCCCGGGACAAAGTGCAACTTCGGCTTTTCAAAATCATATACGAACTCATAGATGATGTTAAGAATGAACTAAGTAACTTGCTAGCTCCTAAAATTGTGGAGACAGAACTCGGAAGATTGATCGTCCGTGGTGTATTCAAGACCACAAAGACCGAGGTAATCTGTGGCGGGGAAGTCACCAAAGGCAAATTAGTCGTGCCGGCCATGGCCAAAATTTTCCGCGAGGACGATGAACTTATGGAGGCGGAGGTTACCAACCTGAAGCGCGGGCCGCAAGACGCCAAAGAAGTGCTTGAAGGTGAGATGTGCGGTCTGAGCCTCAAAACTCCTGCCAAGCTGGAGCTTCAAGAAGGCGACCGCATAGAATTCTTTAAACGCGAAGCCGTGGAGCGCCAACTGTAAAGTATGTAACATGTTTCATGTAGCATGTAGCAAAGATGTATCAATTAGCATGTAACCATGTATCCCAAGGTTCTGAGTTAATTGATACATGAAACATAATACATCTATGCAACATGCCAATTGCAACATGGTACATACTATTTAAGGCCTGAAATGTTACAATATTTGTAAGTAGAGGAACTAATCGAAATATGCTCAAAATAGATAACAATTTACTGGCTGAACTGGGCCTTGGCAGCTTGCCGGATGTTGAAAAGAACAGTTTACTGAAGCATATTTACGAAACTCTGGAGATGCGGGTTGGTATGCGCCTGGCCGACCAGATGAGCAATGAGCAGTTAGACGAATTTGAGCAGTATTTTGAGGCCAAAGACGACGCCGGCGCTTTCAAGTGGCTGGAAACCAACTTCCCGAACTACAAAGAGATCGTCCAAGAAGAGTTTGATAAGCTGAAAGTCGAAGTTAAGCAAACGGCGCCACAAATCCTCTCTGCTAGCCAAGCCCAAGCCGCCCAAAACCCAAGCGGCGTAGCCCCTCAAGTCCCCGAAGGCCAAGTTGTTGGCGGGTTCCAGCCTTCGGCCCAAAATCCTGGCATGGGCATGCCCATGCCAGGCGCTGTGCCGCCGCAACCACCATTCCCACCCCAGACTCCTATGGCAGCACCTCAGCCACTATCACCTTTGCCTACGGCTAACCCTTGGCCGCCGCAAACCCCTAGCCCAAGTCCTCAATCTCCAACCCTTCCGAATGATATGCCGAACCCCGTCCTGCCTCTGGCTGCTCCTATGCAACCAATGCCTGAACCACCATTCCCACCCCAGCAACCTGCCGCTGGCCCAGGCCCACAACCTCCTCAACCGCCAGCCGGTCAAACACCGCCTCAGCCCCCGACTCCATTCCCGCCATACCAACCACCCCAGGAACCACCAGTAAACCAAATCTAGGTCTTGTTTTCAAAAATAGCCTTTTATGTTATAATTAAGTATATGGCAATAACTCCACAAGAACGCCCAATTGTGACATTTGTCGCGCCTACTCCAGAGGGCGATGATGTTATGTTTGGCCGAGGCGATCTGAACAATCCTAAGAGTGATGCGCAATATGCTCTGGCTTATATAGCTACAACTCCAAGACAACACGAAGCTATCGTGGCTAATCTTGACGCCGCAGCTGGCGGCGAGCCTATTACTATAGATAATGCTGCGCTTGTTTTATCCAGAGCAGTGGTAGCAGCTCTAGATACAACAGATACAAAAAACTAACAGATAAGTTAAGTCTGCTTTATAGGGACTCTTTTTAAAGGAACGTCCTCTAACAGATAGAAAAAAGTGTCAGTTTAGCCGAGTTTGTAGCCGCGGAGGAATTCGGCGGCGGACATTTCTTTTTTGCCGGCCGGCTTTAATCTATCGATGCAAAGCTTGCCGCTAGCTGTCTCGACCATTAAGATGTTGTCTTCTAGTAGGCTTGCTTCAATATCTCCAGGCTTTAGTTCGGGGTTAATGCCCGGCACGACATGGGCTTTAGTGATGATAACTTCTTTATCACCAAACTTGGTTCGACTCTTGGGCCACTCCAAAAAGGCACGGATTTCGCGCTCGATCTGTTCGGCCGGCTTTGACCAATCTATCAAACCATCATTCTTGGTAAGTTTGCGCGAATAGGTTATTTCCTGAGATTCGTTCTGTGGAACTGGTTGAGCTTCGCCGGCTAAGTACTTAGGTAAAATTACCGCCAGTGTTCGATAACTCAGGTCTATCAAATCGTCGGTAAGCTCCGGCGTAGTAATATTGGCTGGGACTGCATAAGGCGCCTGGGCCAGTAGGGGTCCTTCATCTAAAGCTTCTACGATAAGCATCAGACTAATACCGCCTTCCTGATCGCCGCTAAGAATAGTGAAGGTAATCGGGTCGGCACCGCGCCACCGAGGAAGAAGAGAGAAGTGGCTATTGACGATGCCTAGAGGGAAGTAATCAATCACATCCTGGGCAATGATAATACCGTAATCAATCACGATCCCTAAACGGCTTTTAACCGGATTATTTTTAAAAAGGTCGGATAGCTCTTGCTTATTGGCTGGGGTAAAGGTTTTGAGTCCTAGTATTTTAGCTACCTCTAGCACGGGGAAGGCTTCTTTGTGGTGCGCCGGTTGCGACTTAGTAATGACTGCTTCAATCTCAAAATCTTCAGCTAAGAGCCGCAAGGACTTAGCCGCGACTGGGCCGCTACCAAAGAAGACGATTGTTTCGGACATCTTTTTCATAGTCTAACTCTTCCAGTTTACCCTCGCTCGATAACTTAAAAAAGGCTGCCGGATTATCTTTGATATGGTCGATGAAAACTATGCCGTTAGTGTGGTCAATCTCGTGTTGGAAAATGCGCGCTAAAAAACCCTCGGCGGTCACCCGGAACTCCTTACCATTTAAATCCCGTGCCTTGACCTTAACTTTGCTGTGCCTGGGCACTTTGCCATAGATGTCCGGTACGCTCAAGCAGCCTTCAAAATCTTCGGTGACTTCACCTACAAGCTTGGTAATGGTGGGGTTGATGAAGACTGTAAATGTCCGATCTTCTTTATCGTCAAAATTATTACGGATAACCACGATTTTGTATAAGCGATCAATCTGCACGGCCGCTAAAGCCACGCCGACTTCGTGTTCACGGCTAGCGTCCCAGTGCATGGTGGCAGCTTGCATATCAGCCACAATTTTTTTAATCTCAGGGGTGATGATCCCAACTTTGGCGGATTTTTGGCGCAAGTGCGGATTAGGGAGGGCAATGATGTCGTCTTTGGTCATTAGGCAACAGTATAACAGATAGCCGCCGTCATTCCAGCGAAGGCTGGAATCCAGTCGAAAATAAATTCGTATGCTCTTTTCCAAAGAACCAAATTAGCTACTTTTGCGTGGCCAAAAGTAGCGCAAAAGGCCACAGGCAACACTAAAACACTATTGCCGCCAGATACCAGGAGTTCGGCGTGCGGACGGAACTCCCTTCGGTCGGTTCCGCTTAGTTCTCTATAGGAGAAGCGGAACTAAGCCGGCCGCAGTGACTCGCCGAACTCCTGATTGGCGCCATCGGTTTTACTGAGCCTGGGAAACCCCAGTCCCCGAAAGCCAGAGGAGCGAGAGGTCGGGTATTGCGAGCAGCACCTGAGTAGATGTGGTCAGAAAGTAGCGGCCTTGGGTTCCTTCGGCTGTTTGACGAACAAAGTTGCCAGTGGCAAGTTTGTGAGGAGTTCCGAAGGCAAGCTACTTTATTACTACAGATACATCAAGGGCTGGGAGCCTACCCGAGAGGTTTGGTTACTTTGGCGGCCCAAAGTAACAGTGCTACGAACTTTAGGTCGCAGCCTAAGTTTTTATATGAAAAAATAGTAATTTATAACAAATCAACCGGGTCGATATTGTACGACCAAGTGTTTGTGGGCAATAGCTGGATTACTTTGAGTAGTTCGCTGCGTTCTCGAGCCTTTATGACCAATTGCCATTGGTATTTGGCTTGGAACTTCTCGTGGAAAGCCGGGGCAGGACCTTCGATTTTGACCTTGAGGCCGGCTTTTTTAATATTCTCTGCTAGGTCCGCAGCAGCTTTCTGGGCGCTTTTGGGATTGGCCCGCCTGACAGTTAGCTGAAGCAGGTGACAAAAGGGCGGGAACGAGAATTTTCGCCGTGATTCCAGTTCGCTTTTATAGAAACTTTGCCAATCATCAGATAGGGCGGCTTGAATAATGGGATGATCCGGCTGGTATGATTGTACTATAGCTTCGCCGGCCACATGGCCCCGGCCAACCCGCCCCAAAACCTGGCAAAGTAGCTGGTACGTCCGCTCCTGAGCGGAATAGTCCGGCATTTGCAAGCTGGTGTCAGCTATTAATATCCCCAGGACACTTAAACGTGGCAAGTCTAAACCTTTGGCCAGTAGCTGCGTGCCGACTAAAATATCGACTTCGCCGCTGTGTACCGCTGAGTAGTGCTGCTCGAAACTATCCGCCTTCTTATTATCAGTGTCAAAGCGCTGTACCTTAGCTCCGGGGAACAAGCGCTGGACTTCCTGAACGATAGCCTTAGTGCCGACGGCTTTAAAAATGATAGTCGGGTGGCCACAGTTGGGGCAAGAACTAGGTGTTGGTTCGTGAAAATTACAGATATGGCAACGTAACTGATGGCTGTCGCCATGATAAGTTAAGGGTAAATCACAGTGCGGGCAGGTGGCTTGCCAGCCGCAATTTTCACATAACACCAGACGGGCAGTACCGCGCCGGTTGAGGTAGAGCAGAGTTTGTTGGTGGTTTTTGAGAGCCCGTTCGATTGCTTTGATCAAAGGCAAAGACAAGTAAGCCGTCCTGGGGAATAGGGAGCGGTCCTTCAGGTCGACCACAGTTACCTTGGTGGGGGGGTGCTCGGAAACTGTGGCTAAACTATCAAGTTTTAGGATAGTTTTCTGCCTTTGCTGCGCCATAAAATAATCGCTGACCAAAGGTGTTGCCGAGCCAAGCACCAGAGTAGCACCGTGGATCTCGGCGAGTTTGCTAGCTACCCGGGAAGCGTGGTAGTGAGGCGCTTGTTCTTGTTTGTAAGCCGGCTCGTGGGCCTCATCTATGACTATTAAGCCGACATTTTGGAGAGGGCTAAACAGCGCCGAACGGGGGCCGATGACCACCAATGGCCCAGTGGCCTTAAGAATAGTTTGCCAGGCCTGAAGCCGTTCTTTAGGGGTCAGTTTGGAGTGGAGCACAATGACTTGCTTGCCAAAAGTTAAACGGAACTGCTCAGCTAGCTGCGAAGTCAGGCTGATCTCGGGCGTTAAAATTATGGCTGAGCGGGTTTGTTTAAAAGCTCGCAGGGCTAGCTCAATGTAAATTCGGGTTTTACCGCTGCCGGTTTTACCGTGTAATAAATAAGTGTCGGGCTTAGTAATTTGCCGCAACACCTTAGCTTGGTCTGGTGTTAGGGAAGGTAAATGGCTAGGATTGGGTGAAGAGGTGGCTTTAGAGTCAAACTCGCCGCTGTCTTTTATAGCGGCTGGTAAAAACTGCTGAGCTATCATGCCAAGCGGGGCAGGATAGTAAGCCTTTAACCACTGGCCCAGTTTGATGAGCTGCGGCGGAACGGCCGGCAAATTATAAGATTGGTTGATTGGTTTGGTAGCGAAAGTTGGCTTATTGGCTGCTTTGACTACGAGCGCCAAAACTTCTTGGCGCTGCAAAGGCACCTTCACAATACGACCCTCGTCCAGTTTCTGGGGACTGTGGTAAGTCAAAGCCTCCTGCCCATGGTAAGCCTGGCTCCTAGGCCACACCTCGTAATAGTACATATAATTAAGTATAGACTTTGATATTAACAAACGCCCTATACAATTGACAAAGCATAAGCTTTATGATAAGATTTATATTATGCAAGAACAGCTTTCTTCTTTAACCGATCCAGACTTCGATGCAACTTTTGATGCTATTTTTCAGCCACATGCCCGAAAAGTTATACCGTTTGAGCAAACGGAACGACCAGTGGCAGTGGCACTCCAAGAGAGATTTGGGCCAGGCCAAGAAGCATGGCGACAACGGGTCATAGGCAGTCTCTGGCGAAGAATAGTAGCCATGGATGATAGTGAAACCCGAAAGGCCTTGGTCGGAAAAGGTGGCCGGCTGGATGCTTTCGTAGACGGAGTCCTGAGACTAAAGCAAGCTTTCCCGGATTTACCTGATAGCCAAATTCATGCCCGTTTTGAAGCGGCCGCCCTGGCGAATCCTCAAGCCACAGACGCAGCCCAAAGATTAGAAATTTCCAGACAGCTGCTTGAGTCCGACCCTACGAAGCCGGATGAAAAACCTGCCTACATGTTTTCAGCCATTCAACCGATACGTTCTCCCCATAATCTTGGTATATATTTCCCCGCGGCAGTTTAAAAGTTGGTTGCAAATTGTACAGCAGGCCATTATACTGATTAAAAAGTTGTTTGAATAACAATGGGAGCTTATGCTTGATATCTTCATCACTTCTAGGGTTCGGCGCAAGATCATTGTGATCTATGCTAAATATCCTGATTTTAAGACACACGTCCGGGGTCTGGCTAAGCTTATAAAGGAGGATGCTGGTAACATTCAGCGCGAATTAAAGAGGCTGGAAAAGGTTGGTTTTTTGACTTCCGAAAAGCAGGGCAACACCAAGGTCTACTCTACCAATAAGCAGTTCCCGATCTTCAAAGAACTGCAGAGCATAGTGCTAAAATCACAACGCACTGCCCAAAAACGCGTCACTTCTTAAGGTATTTCTTGAATGATAAAGTGTTCTTTTCCAAAGAACCAAATTTAACACTTTTGCTTGGCCAAAAGTGTTGCAAAAAGCCACAGGCACACTAAAACACTATTGCCACCAGATACCAGTAGTCTGTCGTGCGGCCAGGACTCCCTCCGGTCGGTTCCAATCAGTATTCTTAAAGGAGAATTGGAACTAAACTGGCCGCAATGATTCGACAGACTACTGATTGTTGGCATCGGTTTTAGCGAGCCTGGGGAACCCCCATGTTTCGAACCCTAGGAAATTTAGGAGCTAGAGTTCGGGCATATGGCCAAGACCTGATTAGATGTAGTAAAAAAGGAGCGGGCTTGGCTTCCTCAAATTGTTTGACGAACAAAGCTTGCCAGCGGCAAGTTTGTGAGGAGTTTTTGAGGCAAGCTCGTTTTTTACTACAGATAGTAGCCTTGACCATTCGCCAGAGAGCTTTTGGTTACTTTTGTCGGCACAAAAGTAACAGTGGTGCGAGCTTTAGGTCGCAGCCTAAGGATTTAGTAGTTAAATCTTCCATAGAGAATCGGGAGTTCTAAAAGAAAATTATCTTAAAAGTGTTGACCAACGGGGTTGCCAAATTAACTTCTGTCCGGTAAAATACCACGGATGATACAGGTGACTAGAAAAGATTCCAAAGAATCTCTAGAGAATTTACTGCGCCGCTTTGGGCGTAAAGTCCAGCAATCCGGCGCTGTAGCTATAGTCAAACAAGGCCAATATTTTGAAAAGCCGATTAGTAAACGCGACCGCCGTTTGAAGGCTATAGTCCGTCAAGAACGCAAAGCCTTGAAGATCAAAAAGCTAAAATTAGGACGCTAGAAGCACAGTGAATCAGTTAGAGCAAAAGCTAGAGCAGGACCTCAAAACTGCTCTTCTAGCCAGTAAGCGGGTAGAAGTAGAAGCTCTCCGGACCCTTAAGAGTGCATTACTCAATGCCAAGATCGAGCAAGGTAAGAGAACCGAAGGCCTCAGTGACGACGAAGTCATAGCTATCTTGAGTAAAGAAGCCAAAAAGCGTCAAGAAAGTGCTGATTTATACATGCAGGGTGGCAACCCGGCTCGGGCCGAAGCCGAACTGAGCGAGAAAAAACTGATAGAGCGCTATCTGCCTAGTCAGTTATCTACCGAAGAACTGTCTAAAATCGTTGACGAAACTATTGCTGAGCTAGGAGTCAGTGGCTCCCAAGCTATGGGGCAAGTGATTGGAGTGGTTAGACAAAAAACGGCTGGGGCAGCCGACGGGGCAGCCATTGCCCAGCTAGTGAAGGAAAGGCTTAGCCAATGATATTACTGATTGGACTGCCAGGTTCTGGCAAAGGCACGCAGGGCAAGATGCTAGCCGACCAACATGGTTTGCACCTGGTTTCCATGGGTGAATTAGTGCGACTTTATATGACTGGTGACCAGCGGCAGCGCATGTTAGCCGGTGAACTTTTAGATGACCAAGAAGTAACTGATATACTCGACAGGGTTTTAAAAAGTTTACCTGACAACGAAGAATGTGTACTCGATGGCTTTCCGCGCACAATTCCCCAAGCCGAATGGCTGCTAGAACAAGTTAAAAATGGCCGTTTTAAGATTCGGCATATATTTCATTTGGACGCCTCAGGAAAAACTGTGGCGGCCAGGCTTAAGGCTCGGGGCCGGACTGATGACCGGGACGAAGTCATTCAAGAGCGGTTTCATGAATACGAAGAACTAACCCATCCCTTGCTAGATTGGTTTAGAAAGCGTGGTTTGGAAGTAACGGATGTTAATGCTGAGCGTACTCCGGCTGAAGTCAATGACGACCTTATAAAATATCTAGAATCTGACTAAATTTAGATTATGACAACCCAAATCAAAACCGCCGACGAGATCGCTGCCATGCGTGAAGGCGGTAAAATGCTGGCCACAGTCCTTAATTTATTGTCCCAAAAGTTGGCACCTGGTATTTCAACCAAAGAACTGGCCGACATTGCCGCCAATGAACTCAAAACTTTAGGCGCCCAGCCGACATTTTTAGGTTACCAAGGGTTCCCGGATGTTTTATGCGTGTCTATTAATAATGAAGTGGTCCACGGTATTCCTAAGCCGGAGCGTATAGTTGACGACGGCGACATTGTTAGCCTTGATTTCGGGGTGACTTATAAAGGCTTGATCACCGATAGCGCCGTCAGCCTGATTGCCGGCCGGCCGCAGCAGCGTCGCCACCAAGAGATAGTCGCTAATACCAAAAAGGCTTTGGAGATTGGCATTGCCGAAGTCCATGGGGGGGTTAGGACAGGCGATATTGGTCATGCCATTGAAAAATTTTTGCAATCTAAAAAATATGGCATTGTTCGTGATCTAGTTGGACATGGAGTTGGCCATGCTTTGCACGAAGACCCGAATATTCCCAACTATGGCCGAGCCGGTAGCGGCCCATGGCTGGAGGTCGGCATGACTATTGCCATTGAACCGATGGTAACACTTGGAAGCGACCGGGTCGTGGTTGCCCAAGACGGCTGGACGGTACTAACTATGGATAACTCCTGGGCTGCCCACTTCGAGCACACCGTACTGATAACCCAAGACGGCGCCGAAATTCTGACCGAACCCTAGATTAATTACTAGATAAATGGTAAAATATGTTTTATGAAGAGACTAGTGTCGGTAAGTGAGTTCAGGCCAGGTGTTGATGAACGTTTACAATGGGATTTTGCTTTGCCGCCATCGCTAGACCAAGATCGGATCCAGATTCACCTTCCGCTTTTACGAACTGCGCATCGCCTGGGCGGCATTGCCCACAGCCTGGTTTACGATTATCAGGGAGATCTTAGTATATTTACTCCAGCGGTAGCTGGTATCAACCCAGATGGATCGGCTGTGGCTACCAAGGCAGGTGTTGCTAAAAAGGCCGAACCAACTACCACTAGAATCACTGACCTTGACCCTACCATATATCCGCATTATGGTAAGGCAGAGGCCCGGCACGGTATTAACAAGGCTGAAATCGCCAGTCGCGTCAGTGATCGAGTTGGTCGTGGCCAGACGCCAGAAAAAGCCTGGGCTAAGGAGCTAGACAAAGCTCTGCGAGTTTCCTTGCGCCAAGCAGGCAGTGAGCACTTATTGATCCATAACCTTGAATTAGGTCATTTAAGCGAAACTATGGATTATCTTTGGCACCTGGGTCTAGCGGGTGCACTAGCACCGGATTTGGCCAACGGGCATCTGGGTTTTGGGAGTAAACTTATCATAAGTTTTTATGGCGCCATTCTTGCTGTGGAAAGCCTGGATAATAAGAATCGCCACGGATCTACTTTACTTAAACAACGCCGGTGGTCAATGGGCCCAATTTCATATCAATTGGATCGTTATCTCATCATGAGTGGATTAACTCGTGTTCCTGGTCTAATTCAGGCTCGTGATTAAAACCCTAAATCCCAAGCTGCTTGCTCACCTATAGCGATAAGCGCTATACTACTGCCAAGATGTCAGCTCAGAATCAAGAACATTTTGTAGGTCTCGATATCGGGACCAGTACGGTACGGTGTGTGGTCGGTATGTTAGACCCCAACATGGGCAACAAGCCTTCCATTATTGGTCATGGTTCGGCCCCTAACACCGGTATGCGCAAAGGTGTCGTAGTCCATGTTGACGAAGTTGCCGAAGCGGTTGTGCATGCTGTCACCGAAGCCGAGCGCATTTCCGGCAAGTCTATTAGTCGGGCCACAGTAAATGTTAATGGGACTCATGTTAGCGGCTTGAACTCCAAGGGCGTCATAGCTATTAGCAGCG
This sequence comes from Saccharimonadales bacterium (SeqCode), assembly GCA_035478435.1. GTDB lineage: Bacteria > Patescibacteriota > Saccharimonadia > Saccharimonadales > UBA4665 > DATLRC01. The sequence continues at coordinate 11,235 of DATIJT010000005.1, forward strand.
CCAATCGGGAAATTGCGCCTGAAGATAGATTACGTGTTGAAGAAGCGGCGACCGTGGTTTCATTGCCGCCAAACCGTGAGATCGTCCAGTTTTTCGCTAAAAGTTACAGCTTAGATGGCCAGCAAAACATCAAAGACCCGGTCGGCATGCACGGCATCCGGCTGGAAGTGGATGCCCACATAGTCACGGCGGCTACGCCGAACTTGCGTAATCTGGACATGGCGCTAGAAAAAGCCCAAGTCCAAGCGACGCATCATACTGTATCAAGCCTGGCCGCGGCCGAAGCGGTATTGAACCGCCAACAAAAAGAGGCCGGCACCGTATTGCTCGATATTGGCGCTGGTACCACTAACCTAATTGTTGTCGAAGATGGGGAAATCCAACACGTGGCAGTTCTACCAATCGGCGGCATGCATCTAACTAATGATCTAGCTATTGGTCTGAAAACTGATCTGGATATTGCCGAGCAGGTTAAGGTTGAGCACGCCGTGCTTAATGGCGCTAATCCCAAAAAGACGGCCAATATCAAATTAGGCGAGCAGACCCATAGCTTTGACGTCGCCGAAATTGAAATGATTACCGAAGCCAGGGTTGAAGAATTGTTTGAATTCGTAGATAAAGAGCTACATAAAATCCGCAAATCCCGTAAGCTGCCAGGGGGCGCGGTGTTAGTGGGAGGCACGGCTAAATTACCGGGCATCGCCGAGTTCGCTAAAGATAAATTACAACTACCGGCCAGAATAGGCAAAATACAAAATATTGGCGGCTTAGTAGACACAGTTGAAGACAATGCTTACTGCACGGTTGTTGGATTGATGCTGCTCGATATGCTACTTTTACCCAGCGCGCCAAACGCCAACCCAACGCCAGTACAGGGAGCTTTAGGTCTGGTTGACCGCATTTTTAGTCGCTTACGACATTAATTTTAACCCTAAAATCAGAACCCCAACACCTCTAAAACTACAATCGAATACAAAATTTAGACAGCTAATAAAGTTTGTATAAAAATACGCTGCTTCGTTGCTTTAGCAAAATCCAGACTTTTAAGTGTGCATAAATTTGTTGAACTATGCTTTCAAGCCGGGTATACTGCAGAGTATTCATTTATCAATTTAGTGAGGTGAGGAAATAACATGCCGCAAGTAGTTGAACCAGCCATAGAAACCTTTGCCCAGATTAAAGTCGTGGGTGTAGGAGGCGCCGGGGGTGCCGCTATTAACCGAATGGTAGAGGCCGGTATAGAAAACGTTGAATTTATTTCTATTAATGCCGATGCTCAGGCTTTGCATCATTCTAAAGCAAACAAAAAAATACACATCGGCAAGGACGCTACTCGTGGCCTGGGAGCAGGGGCTGACCCTGCTGTTGGTAAGGAAGCTGCCGAAGAATCCCGCGAAGAAATTTTGAAGGCTGTTGAAGGCGCTGACATGGTCTTTGTAACTCTGGGTGCTGGTGGTGGTACTGGCAGTGGGGCGGGGCCGATCGTAGCCCAAATCGCCAAAGATCTGGGTATTTTGGTAATCGGCTTCGCAACTAAACCCTTTGCTTTTGAAGGTGAAAAGCGCCGCCGAAACGCCGAAATAGCAATTGATAATTTACGCAAAGCGGTTGATACGCTGATTGTTATACCAAACGACCGTTTGCTCCAAACAATTGATCGGCAAACGCCTCTAATGGAAGCCTTTAAAGTAGCTGATGACGTCTTGCGCCAAGGCGTTCAAGGCATTTCTGACCTGATTACCGTTCACGGACTAATCAACCTAGACTTTGCCGACGTTAAAACGGTTATGAGTAACGCTGGTTCAGCGTTGATGGGTATTGGCCGGGCTAGTGGTGATGACCGGGCCGTTAAGGCTGCCCAGCAAGCTATTGAATCACCCCTGCTCGAAGTTTCGATCGATGGTGCCCGAGGTATTCTGTTTAACGTTATTGGCGGCAATGACTTGTCGATGCACGAAATTAACGCTGCCGCCGAAACAATTACTACTGCCGCCGATCCAGAAGCTAACATTATCTTCGGTGCTACTATTATTCCCGATATTGAGGGTGAAGTTATCATTACCGTTGTAGCCACTGGTTTCGACGCCTCTTACTATGCTAAACAAGATATGCCTAAAGCCAGTGAACCGACTGCCATAGTCGATACCCCCACCGATAGCAAAAACGATGAGGCGGTGATTTCCAGTATCGATATGAATCTGGATGACAGTGAAGACAACGACCACTTTACCTCGGACACACCGATTCCTAATATTTGGTCGATAGATGATGACCAATCAGATGCAACTGACTCTACGGACGCTGATGACAACCCCTTAGTCAGTAATGGCTTAGAGGAAGAACTAGAAAAACCCTCATTTCTACGTCGCCTGGCCAAACGCCGCGGTATGGATAAAGACGCTAAGAAAGACACCGAAAACGACTCATAATAAACAGTAGCAGTGTATTAAATAATACAGCGTTAAATGCTTGCAAAGCGCTATCGGTAGGGCTATATTAGGGGTACGAAACGCTATATGTGGAAAAAACAAAAACCGCATCAGTGTTTGTACTTTAAACTTAAAAGCTCCAAAAGTGGCTAACAGTTTTCAAATATAGGCTCTGAAAACCGAACAAATATTTTGTACGAAAGAGTTTTATTGGTAATTGTGGCATTACTTCTGGAGCAGAGGAGGTGCGCATGAAATGCAGCCAATGCCAGAGCGATGACATCAAAGTGATTGAATCGCGTGATGTGGCAGACGGGCAAGCAATTCGCCGCCGCCGGATGTGTGTGAAGTGTGGCTACCGGTTCACAACTTATGAACGCCTGGAGCGACCGCAGCTAATCGTCATCAAAAATGACGCTACCCGCGAGCTTTTCAACCGCAGTAAGCTACTGGCTGGACTCTATAGGGCTTGCGAAAAGACGCCCATTACCAGCCTGCAGCTAGAAGGTGTCGTTTCGACTATCGAGCAAGAACTCTATGATAATGGAGAAGAAGAAATCAGCTCGGCTAGGATAGGCGAACTAGTAATGAACCAATTAGCTAAACTTAACGAAGTAGCCTATGTTCGTTTCGCCAGTGTTTACAGGCGTTTTAAGGACATCGCTAGCTTTGAAAGAGAACTATCACGCATCCGTGAGCGACAAAGTGATGCCAAGGCTGTCAGCAAAGTCAAAGCTTGAGGAAGTTTTGACAGTTTCCCAGGGCTCCTATTCGCTAAATAAACTGCAATAGGCTTCATGGAGAGCTTAAGCTGGATCATATATGAGAGATATGTCCAGCCAACTCTAACAAACACTTAAAAATTAAAAACTAATAGCTAACAGCTAACCACTGACGGCTTATAAGAGAGGGATTATTATGGGAGACACAACCAGTTTGGGTGTGGGTCGGGTATTCACCGCCCCAAAAACTAAAGCCTATGACCAACTAAAGTGGGTCAAACGCGACTCAATTATCTTAAACCCGGCCTCGAAAACACCGGTTTTCGAACAAAAAGACGTGGAATTTCCGCAGGGCTGGTCACTCAATGCCATTAATATTGTGGCTCAAAAATATTTCACGGGCACGCCTGGCACACTGGAGCGCGAAAAGTCATTGCGCGATTTGATCGACCGCGTAGCCAATACCATTACCCGCCAGGGTTTGCAAGAAGGTTACTTTGAAACCGAGACGGAAGCTGATGATTTCCGCGAAGAACTGAAATACGTCCTAGCTACCCAACGGGCGGCCTTCAATTCTCCAGTCTGGTTTAACATTGGCGCCCAAAGCCGTGCCCAGCAAGCCAGTGCCTGCTTTATCTTAGGCATTGAAGATACTATGCCGGCTATCCTTAACTGGTATGTCGAAGAGGGCATGATCTTCAAGGGTGGTTCTGGTTCAGGCATCAACCTGAGTGCCATCCGCTCATCGGTCGAACCCTTAGGCAAAAGCGCTGGTACGGCCAGTGGCCCGCTTAGTTTTATGCGTGGTGCCGATGCCTCGGCCGGGGCTATTAAAAGCGGTGGCAAAACCCGGCGGGCTGCCAAGATGGTAATCCTGAATGTTGATCATCCGGACATTATGGAATTTATTTGGAGCAAGGCCATAGAAGAGCGCAAGGCACGCGACCTGGAACGTCTGGGTTGGGATATGAGCCTAGACGGCAAGGATTCCTTCAGCGTCCAATACCAGAATGCTAACATCTCGGTCCGGGTTAGCGATGATTTTATGCAAGCGGTAGTCGATGACAAAAATTGGGATCTCAAAGCTGTAACTACCGGTAAGAGAGTCAAGACGGTTAAAGCCCGTGACCTTTTCCGCCAGTTTGCCGAGGCAGCCTGGGAATGCGCCGATCCAGGGATGCAATTCGACACCACCATAAACCGTTGGCACACCACGCCGGTGGCCGGCCGGATTAACGGCAGCAACCCTTGCAGCGAGTACATGCACCTCGATAACTCGGCCTGCAACCTAGCCTCGATCAACCTGCTCAAATACCTGCGTGATGATTTTAGCTTCGCGATAGGTGAGTTCAAACATACCGTCGAGCTGATATTCACCGCTCAGGAAATACTAGTCGGCTACAGCCAATACCCAACCGAAAAGATTACCAAGAATGCCAAGGCTTACCGCGAACTGGGGATTGGCTATGCTAACCTAGGGGCATTATTAATGGCCCAAGGTTTGCCTTATGACTCCGATGAAGGTCGTGCCCAAGCGGCTGCCATCACAGCGCTGATGACCGGACATAGCTATGCCGTCAGTGCCAAACTAGCCCGCCGGGTCGGTCCGTTCGCCGGCTTTCACAAAGACCGCGAAGGCATGCTCAATGTGTTGAAGATGCATCGAGCGGAAGTCTCTAAAATCGACGCTTCGCTGGCCAGCGAAGAGCTGTTAAGCGCCGCCGCCAGCGCCTGGGACGAAGCAGTTGAGCTAGGCGAACTCTACGGTGTACGTAACAGCCAAGCCAGTTTACTGGCGCCAACTGGTACGATTGGCCTGATGATGGATTGTGACACTACAGGTATCGAGCCAGATTTAGGCCTGGTTAAGGTCAAGAAGTTGGTCGGTGGCGGTACCATGAGCATCGTTAATCAAACCGTGCCACGGGCGCTTAAGGCTCTGGGCTACTCCAAAAAGCAAGTCGACGAAATCGTAAACTACATAGACCAGGAAAAGACTATCCTTGGCGCGCCACATCTCAAAAAAGAGCACGAACCAGTCTTTGCTTGCTCGATGGGTGACAACGCCATCCACTATTTGGGACATGTAAAGATGATGGCCGCCGTCCAGCCATTTCTAAGCGGCGCAATTTCTAAGACGGTCAATATGCCGGCTGACGTCAGTGTCGAAGACGTTGAGCAGTTGCACATCGACGCCTGGAAAATGGGCCTCAAAGCCGTGGCTATTTATCGCGACAACTCCAAAGTTGCCCAGCCGCTGAGTATGGCTAAAAAAGCCCCGACGTCCGCCGAAGGCGGAGATCGGGGTTCCGATCTCGCTACCGCGAGCATCGGAAACGCGAACTTGGCTTCCGCCGAAACCGTTAATGACAAGATCTTGGTCCGCGGCGCCGTCAGGCGGGAAATGCCCAAGGTCCGCAGTGCCAAGACCTTTTCGTTCTCAGTCGCCGGTAGCAAAGGTTATGTGACGGTTGGCGAGTTCGAAGACGGCACCCCTGGTGAGGTTTTCATGAAGATCGCCAAACAAGGTTCAACCTTGGCCGGTGTGATGGATAGTTTGGCTATATCGGTCAGCTACGGCTTGCAATACGGCGTACCGCTGAAGAGCTATGTCCACGGCCTGACCAGTATGTCATTCGCTCCGGCCGGCATTACCGATGACGCCGAGATCCGGACTGCCACTTCACTGGTGGATTACATTTTCAAGCGACTGGCACTCAGTTACTTGTCGTTTGACGACCGTTTGGAGCTCGGCCTGGCCTCGATTGATGATATGGCGAGCGGCGAAGCCCAAACCAGTCTGCTAGACGAAGGTGCTGCTGAAGCCATTAAGGAAACAGTTGTTCCTGAAGAGCCGGTAGCGGCGAAAGTAGAAGAAGCTGCCGCCAGCATTTGGCAGGAAGTTGACAAGCCAAAGACTTCGTCCATTAAGAAAGACGACACCGCACCGATGTGCTACATCTGTGGCAACCAAACCCAACGCGCCGGCAGCTGCTATGTCTGCACCTCTTGTGGATCAACTACTGGCTGTAGTTAGAACTCAATTTGTCTGATTGTTCTTATGTTAAACTGTAAAATATGAAAGTAGTTGTGCTTTACCGGCCAAATTCCGAACATGGTACTGCCGTTGAAGCCTTCATTCGTGATTTTAGGGCTCGGCACGATAGCAGTAAGCTAGAGATCCTAAATGTTGACAGTCGTGAGGGCACAGCCCTGGCCAGTCTGTATGACATCATGCAGTACCCGGCGATTTTAGCGCTGAGAGACGACGGTTCGCTGAGTAAATCATGGGAAGGCGAGACTTTGCCGTTGATGGATGAGTTGGCTTATTACGTTTTCGACGTAACTTAACCTGGCTCTTGACTACCTAAGATGCCAGGCAAAGATAGTTTGTTGTATTAGGTGGCTCGATCAGTCTATAATTTGCTTATAGATTAATGAGCCAACTTCCGCGGAGAAGTTCTCGTGCTATAGATGTTGGCTTTAAATTGTTAAATGAGAGTAAGACAAGTGAAATTTAAAAAAGATACCAGACGTAAACCCATCGAATACGAAAAGGACTTAGTTAAATACTGGAAAAAACACCGGATATTTGAAAAGTCAGTTAGCTCACGGCCCATAACTGAAAGTTATGTGTTCTATGACGGTCCGCCGTTTATAACCGGTATACCGCATCATGGGACTTTACTGAGTTCCATTGTTAAAGACGCCGTGCCACGTTACTGGACCATGAAGGGCAAGCGCGTGGAGCGGGTTTGGGGCTGGGATTGCCACGGTCTGCCAGCCGAAGTTTTTACCGAGCAGAAACTAGGCATTAATGACAAGCGCGACATCGGTACCAAAGTTAGCCTGGAAGAATACATCAACACTTGCCGGGCCAATATGGTACAGACCGGCAGCGAATGGGAAGATACCATCGACCGGATTGGGCGCTGGGTGGACTTTAAGGGTGCCTACAAAACCATGGACAAAGACTATATGGAGTCAGTTTGGTGGGCTTTCCAAAAACTGTATGATGCCGGCAAAATTTACGAAGGCGAGAAAGTTTTGCTCTACTGCACCCGTGACGCTACACCGATAAGCAAAGCCGAAGTAGCTATGGACAACTCGTACGAGACCGACACGGACCCGAGCGTGTACGTTAAGTTCAAGCTGGCCGATTCGGATTCGTATCTGTTGGCCTGGACGACGACACCCTGGACTCTCAATGCCAACACCGCCATTGCCATCAACCAGGACTTGGATTATGCCGAAGTCGAACTAGGCGGACAGAAACTCATTTTGGCCGAAGCCTTGCTGGACAGAGCGTTGACGGATGAAAAGCACCAAGGCTTGCCCTACAAAAAAGTGCGGACGTTCAAGGGTTCGGAACTGGTCGGTAAGCACTACGAGCCTTTGTTCGCCGACCGCGGCGAAGGCGCGCACCTAGTTTGGCACGCCGATTTCGTTCACGACGAAGAAGGTACCGGCATTGCCCACGAAGCCCCGGCCTACGGTGAGGACGACTACGCCTTAGCCAAGGCCAATGCCATCCCGCTGGTGCTCGATACCGATGACGAAGGCTATTACACTGAAGGTGAATGGCAGGGCAAGCAGATTTGGGAGGTCAACAAAGAGATCGCCAAGACGCTGCACGAACGCGGCGTGGTCTGGAAAATTGATTACATCCGCCACGAATATCCGCACTGCCACCGCTGCCATACTAAGCTGATGTACCGTGCCCACCCCAGTTGGTTTATGGACATTGAAGGCCAACGCGAACAAATGTTGGAACAAAACAGCGATATTTACTGGTTCCCAGAGCACATCAAACAAGGCCGCTTTGCTAAAACCGTCCAGTCAGCCCCAGATTGGAACCTAAGCCGCGACCGCTTTTGGGCGACGGCCATGCCGGTTTGGAAAGCCACAGACAAGACAGGCAAGGAGCACCTTAAAGTAATCGGTAGTTATGCCGAATTGAAAGAATTATCAGGTGTAGAACTCGAAGATTACCACCGGCCGTGGATCGACGACGTGACTTTTAAAATCGATGGCCTGGAATACAAGCGGATTGATAAAGTCATGGACAGCTGGTTCGAAAGCGGCAGCATGCCATTCGCCCAGTTCCATTACCCCTTTGAGAACCAGGAAAAGTTTGAGGCTAATTTCCCGGGTGATTTTATTGCCGAATATGTCGGCCAGGTAAGAGCCTGGTTTTACTACTTGCACGCCGTTTCAGTTGGGCTATTCGCCAAAAACTCATTTAAAAACGTGGTTGTTACCGGTACGGTGGCCGGCAATGATGGCCGCAAAATGAGCAAAAGTTACGGTAATTATACCGACCCGAATCTACTGATGGACGAATACAGTGCCGATGCTCTGCGTTTCTTGCTGCTTAGTTCGCCAGTGTTAAACGGCGAAGATTTCTCACTGGTCGACAAAGATGTCGGCGATGTTGCCCGCAAACTGAGCATGGTCTGGAATATGTACGATTTCTTTACGCTGTATGCCGAAGTTGACGGTTGGTCCTTCTCTTCGAGCCTGAGCGACGAGGCCGCTCAGGCCTCAGAGTCGAATGGCGACGTTGCTCAGGATGAAGAGACTAGGTTGCCGGCTGATCCGAGCGAAGACCTGACAAGCCCTCTTGATATTTGGATTGTGTCCAGAGTGCACCAGCTTACCAAAGAAATCGATGAAAACATGCAGCGCTATGATCTACCAAACGCTCTAAAACCTCTCTTGCCCTTTATAGATGATGCCTCTAACTGGTATGTGCGTCGATCACGCCGCCGCTTTTGGAAAAGCGAAAACGACTCCGACAAGTCCGATGCTTACCGAACTCTGCACTACGTACTGGTTCAATTAAGCCTGGTTATGGCACCGTTCACGCCTTTCCTGGCAGAGGAACTTTACCAAAAACTAACCGGCGGGGAATCGGTACATTTACTAAATTGGCCAGAAGTGGGCCATATTAATGAGTTAATCATACAAAAAATGTCATCTGTTCGCGCCATCATTACTGAAGGCTTAGCCCAACGGGCTGCCGCTGGCATCAAAGTGCGCCAGCCACTAAACAGTCTGGCCCTTTATTCTGGGTTTGATGAAGAAGAGCTGGCTGCAATCATCAAGGAAGAAGTTAACGTCAAACAACTCACGGTATTGGATAAAGAGGAGCTACAGTATCGTGCTCGAGACTTAGGCAAGCTGAGAGAATCGCCTTTCCCCGGTACCTTTGCCCTAGCACGCGATAGTGACTTAAGCCCGTACGTTAAACTAAATATCTCAATTGATGCAGAATTAAAACTCGAAGGTTTGATGCGTGAGGTCGTAAGGAATATACAACAGGCTCGCAAGCAAGCTGGGTTGAAAGTGGACGACCACATTACCTTATTGCTGGTGACAGAGAGCGACGAGATTAATCGGGCTATTGAAACACATAAGTCTACGATCCTAGCAGAGACTTTGGCAGATGAACTTGGCGTAGTGCCTAAAGAAGCCTTTTCTACCAAAGTAAACATCGAAGGCCTGGAAGTCGAAATCGCCCTCAGTAAATCCTAAAGTCCAAAGTTGACTTTATATCTTAAAAATGATAATGTTTTATAAAATCCTAAAGGAGATAGTAGAAACATGGCAGGAATCAATCGTTAAAGTTGTCGCGTAAGATGTCTTAGAGTTTGATCCTATTCTATAGCATAATATTTATTATAAAAAGCCGGGGCTTATGTGGCAAGTTCGCTAATAAATCTCGGCTTTTTAATTTGGAGAAAACCATGACGATTAATCAAAAAACTTCTTTAGTTAAAGCAATAAATAAACTGCCTGCAAAACAGGACAGGCCATTAATTATTGCCATTTCTGGTTTTGGCGGCTCGGGTAAAACTATGCTAGCTAAGTGGTTGGAAGAACAATTAGAAGATTCAGCGGTGGTCTGCATCGATTCTTTTAGCAATCATGAATGGCGCCGCTCAAGCGAGTGGGATAATTTTGACCGCAAGCGATTCGAACAGGAAGTCCTTAAACCAGCTCAGACTAACCATTTTCCACTAGTTTTTAGCCATGTGCCTTGGCCCGGCCATCCGGCTGAGAATCCCATTAATATTTCTGAAGTTAAATACTTGATAGTTGAAGGTTGCAGTGTCTTGCATCCAGGCTTGCTCAAATATTATGACTTTAAGGTCTGGATTAATTGCCCACTCGAAACAGCGACCGAGCGAGCCATGTGGCGTGATCGATTTGTCCATAAAGATGAGCATGATCATTTATGGCAGAATATCTGGATGCCCAATGACCAAGACTTCTTTGATAAATATCAGCCTAGTCTAAAAGCCGATTTTATATTTAATAATTAACAGCTTTTGACAGGGGAGGTTATCTCTGATAGAATCTATCGGTAACTAAATTTTTCTTAAAGAGACGAATATGAAAAAAGCCGTGATCCAAACTGGTGGTAAGCAATACCTCGTAACCGAGGGCGAGACTTTGAACATTGAACTAATAAAAGACTCAAGTAAGAAGCTAGACTTTGAGCCGCTGCTGGTTATTGATGGCGAAAAAGTTAATGTTGGTGCGCCTATGGTTGTTGGCGCAAAGGTCAGCGCTGAAATTGTAGAGCCTGATGTCCAAGCCGACAAAGTTACCGCGATTCGCTACAAATCTAAAAAGCGCGTGCATAAAGTCCATGGCCATCGGCGACACCAAACCATCATCAAAATCACCAATATCTCGTAGAGCGGCCGTAGTTCCTAGACCTGGGATCGTAAAATTCTTGTAAAATGCTTGTGGATAAAACCAACAGGCTAAAAAGCCTGTTATATTAGACACAACATTTTTAAGTAAAATACTCTGTCGGCTAATATGCCATCTCGTAGTAATTAATACCGGGAAGCTTTGAGTGTTATCTAATTAACAACGTTAAAACTTGTAAAAATATAAAACATAAAGATTTAGAGAGGGTAGATTTATTGCTCAAAAAAGCCTTGCGCAAGCCATAGGTCAGAGAGGATACTAGTACTTACAGGGTTGGACGAAAGGGAACTTCGACTAATCCTTCCGGTAATTTACACCGGCAAAATTAATACCAAAACCACAAAACAAGCTCAACAAACACCTCAAAACGAGAACCAGTAGAACACACCACTAAGATTTAAAAACCTTAGGGTGTGTTTTACTTTATCAGACAGTTCGCACTTGCACATTTCGGGCGAAAACCTCCGCTCCTCACCCCGCCTGTCTTTCCGACAGGACGGACAGGTCACCGTATGTCGAATACGGCTCGCTTTCGGTGCTCGGTTTTCATCCCAAACTGCACTAAGTGCGAACTGTCTGACTGGGCTATACTCCATATCTCTAAAGGCTCTGTGCTACAATTAACCTGAAGTAAGGGAAAATAAAGATGAGCCATGTACTAGCGGTGTTAAACCAAAAAGGCGGGGTCGGTAAGACCACCACGGCTATTAATCTGGCTTCTTACTTGGCCAAACACGGCCATTCAGTCTTGCTGGTAGACCTAGATCCTCAAGGCAATGCTACAAGTGGCTTAGGACTTAGCCAGAAGGGCAAAGCTAGCGGGACTTATGAAGTTTTAATAGGTTCAAGCGATATCGCGACTAGTCTACAGGAATCGGCGGTGGAAGGAGTATATGTCTTACCAACTAATGCTCAGTTGGCCGCCGCGGAAATAGAGCTAGTAGACCAAAACGAGAGGGAATTCGCGCTCAAAAAGGCTCTAAACAATTTAAGTCATGATTATATAATCATTGATTGTCCACCGGCGCTTAGTCTACTGACAGTTAACGCCCTCACGGCCGCGGATAGCTTACTGATTCCGGTCCAGGCCGAATACTATGCCCTGGAAGGTTTAGGCCAGCTATTGGAAGTTGTGCAACAAGTACGGGCTGGGTTGAACACAAAATTGGAACTTTTGGGCGTGCTGCTGACTATGTATGATAGCCGCACAACTTTAAGTGAACAGGTGAAGAAAGAAATTGAACAGCATTTTGGCGACAAGGTTTTTGACGTGGTAGTGCCTAGAAACGTCCGTTTAGCCGAAGCTCCCAGCCACGGCAAGCCAATTTCGCATTACGATAAATGGAGCAAGGGCGCCAAGGCTTATAAGCAACTAGCCAAAGAAGTCCGCCAGCGGACCGGTAAAAAATAAGTTTTTTTACTTCTGTATGCCCAAGCCTTTAGCCAGCATTCCTTCGGACTGCTGCCCAGCTACTTTCTTGTGTCAACAAGAAAGTAGCCAAAGAAATGACAGGCACAGAAAAACCATATTGCCACCAGATACCAGCAACTGGCTGTGCGGCCAGAACTCCCCCGGTCGGTTCCAATTAGTATTCTCAAGGAGAATTGGAACTAAACTGGCCGCAATGACTCAGCCAGCCGCTGATTGGCGGCATCTGTTTTCCAGAGCCCGGACTAACCCCCAGACTTTTGAGCTGGGAAACCGGACTTGAGCCCAACCCTGAGCAGATGTAGTAAAACAGTCTGGCCTAGGGTCCGTTCAGTTGTTTGACGACTAATTGAGCCAGTGGCTCAATTAGGAGGAGTTCTGAACGCAAAGACTGCTTTTACTACAGATGCGTCAAGGCTGGGTGTTGTCCGGTGGCTTTTTCGGTTCCTTTTTGCCATCAAAAAGGAATAAGGCCGCCACTTTAGTGGTGGAATTAATATTTCCAGGGCACAAAAGTAGGAGTGGGACGAGCCGCAGGGTCGTACCCTAGAGAATTTAAATAAGTTAATGATCTTAAGATTTTTCGAGGAGGGAGGAGAGGAGGGCTAGGAGTTTTTCCAGGTCTCGGTCGGTGGTAAAGCCGATTTCCAGCTTGCCACCATGAGCCATGCGGCGGACGGTGACTGGCGAACCTAGTTTTTTACTAAGCGTTTTAGTAGCTGGGGTTTCGGTTTGGACCCGGGCATGGGCGGCTTTAGTTTCGCTAACGCCGGCTTTGATGCTGGTGACATAGCGTTCGGCTTGGCGGACACTCCAGCCATGCTTCAAAATGGTGGCCAATAGTTCCGCCTGTTTTTTAGGCAAGTCTTTGAGTGACAATATAGTCCGGGCATGCCCCTCAGAAATTTTCTGCTCGGCCAAAGCTATCTGCGCTTCTTTAGGTAATTGTAAGAGTCGCACAATATTATTGACAGTCGAAGAGGCCTTGCCCAGGCGTTTGGCGATTTCTTCGTAGGGAGTACTGAATTGGGTGTGCAACCGCTCCAGGCTGGCAGCTTGCTCCAATGGGTTCAAATCTACCCGCTGGACGTTTTCAATTAAGGCAACCTCTAGCTGTTCAAGCTCTCGCATAGTCCGCACAATAGCCGGGACTGATTTGAGCCCGGCTTTTTGGGCCGCTCGCCAGCGACGCTCGCCAGCGACGATCCGATATTTGTTATCACCAAGCGGGGTCACGATCAAAGGCTGCAGGACGCCATGGGTTTTGATGGAAGCTGCTAACTCGTTTAAATTGGTTTCGTCAAAATAACGACGCGGCTGGTTGGAGTGGGGCTGAAGTTGCATGGTAGGCAATTTTTGGATGCGCTCATCTTCTTTAAGCAAAAGAGAGCTGTCGAAATCTTGGGGGATTAGGGCGGTCAAGCCGCGGCCCAACCCCCATTTTGTTGTGTCTGACATATGATTTAACTATAGCACGCGGTGGTGCCGATCGGCCCCACGAAGCGAACCCCCAGGATTCGCTAGGATTAAAAACTAGAACGCGGTGACTTTATTGATCGGGAAAATGCGCAGCACTAATTTGCCAATGACTTGTTGGGCACTGATCGGCCCAAAATAGCGGGAATCAAGCGAGTCCGGCCGGTTGTCGCCACAGACAAAAAGCTGGCCCGGCCCTAAGCTCACATCCACGTTGCCGCTAGTAATTGCTGGTAAATGATGGTCTTTATTGTAACCAAGCTTTTGGTCGGGCTGAAAGCCTTTGGGATGGGCACGGTTGTAAATGGTCAGCACGTTATCTTTGACTACAACATGGTCGCCAGGCAAGCCAACTACTCTTTTAATGAGTTGTTTTTTATCTTCTTGGCCGTATGAACTTAGCCCGCTTTCTTCAAAAACAATCACGTCGCCACGGGCCGGAATGTAAGAGTGGTGGGTGACGCGTGACCAAGTGCGTGGCACTTTCCAGATGATCAATTTATCTTGGTTTTGGAGGGTAGACTCCATGCTTGGCCCGTCTACTTGGTAAGAACGGAAGACAAAGCTGATCATTAAAAAAGCAATGCCCAAAGCGGCTAGTAAAATACCCAAAAATGAGAAAAATTCACGCCAACTTGAGGGTGAATTTTCAGTTTCAGCTTCAGATGTAAGCTCTGGTTCTGGCGGCATAGGCTCAACAGGTTCGTCGGCTGGTTTTAACGTGGGGTGGTGGCTTGAGTCATCCATCAGAGCTTAACTATAGCATAAGCGGGCCTCAAGCCCATAGATAGTCCCACCCTGGCCGGGTTTACAGGTCCTGGCTTAAGCTTTATACTGGAGACTACATAATGAAAGATAGAGAAAGGCCGCGGCTGACCGGCCCAAGGCCGCGGCAAACAATAGATGGTTTTATGGTTCCGGCGGCGCCATCACGCCGTTATTTGCAGCGGCCGGCCACTTATTCTGAGCGGCAGAGGCCGCTTCAGCCGATAGTCCAAAAGCAGCGATTAACTGGTGCGGCGAGACTTCCCATAGTTGATAATCTAGCGACTAAGACCGAAATCCAACCGGCTCGCCGGTTGCCTAAAATTGATATGGAATTACCGGAGCCCGCCGTTTCGGCGCATCACGCCAAACAAACAAATTACGTTAGCAAATGGCGGTCTTTGCGCAAGTGGTCATTTAGGACAGTAGCGGCCCTGCTCATTACAATTATTGGTGTTGGTGGTTTACTTTTAGGACAAGGTTATTTTAAATTGCACAAAGTTTTTAAGGGCGGCGCTAGCGCCGCTGCTTTGAAGACTAATGTTGATCCTTCGCTGCTAAAGGGTGAAGGCGACGGCCGGGTAAACATCTTGCTGCTGGGCCGTGGTGGCGGTGACCACTCGGCGCCAGACCTGACGGATACGATTATGCTGGCTAGCGTTGACCCCATCAACCACACGGCAGACCTGGTCAGTGTGCCCAGGGATTTGTGGGTCAATATCTCCGGTTACGGCAGCATGAAGATCAACGCCGTTTGGGAAACAGGTAAGTATAAATACCTGGGCAAAATCAGCGATAGCATGTCCAACCCGCGTGCTACCCAGGCCGGCTTTAGCCTGATTGACCAAACTATGGAGCAAGTACTTGGCGTGCCGATTCACTACAACTCGTTGGTTGATTTCCAGGCTTTCAAGCAAGCAGTTGATACGGTTGGCGGCGTAACCGTGAACGTACCGACCGACCTGTGGGACCCGACCATGGCCTGGGAAAATAACTATAATTCCGTCTTGGCGAAGGCCGGCGTCCAGAATTTCAACGGCCAAAAAGCCCTGATCTACGTTCGCTCCCGGGAAACCAGTTCGGACTTTGCCAGAAGCGAGCGGCAGCGGACAGTCATGATCGCACTTAAAGAAAAAGTGGCTAGCCTGGGGACGTTGGGCAACCCGCTGAAGATATCGCAACTAATGAATGCTTTTGGCGATAACGCCCAAACCGATCTGTCTATCAATGACGCTTCGCGCCTCTACTCGTTATCTAAGAATATTAGCGGCGCTAGCATCAAATCCGTGGGCCTGGCTGACGCGCCGAATAATTTTGTGACAACCGGTAATATTAACGGCCAGTCGGTGGTTTACCCGCGCAGCGGCGTCTTCGACTACGCCGCTATCCAGAGCTACGTCCGGGGCGTGCTGAGGGACGGCTATTTGCTGAAAGAAAACGCCAAGCTAACGGTCCTGAACGGTACTTCGGTACCCGGTTTAGCCACCGCCAAAGCCGACCAACTCAAAAGCTACGGCTACAACGTGACGATCGTAGACAACGCCCCGACTAGCGGCTATGACCAGACTACGATAGTTGACCTGACCCATGGCAAAGACAAATACACCAAACATTACCTAGAGCAGCGGTTCGGCGTCAGCGCGGTTACTAAATTACCGGATAGTTCGATACAACCCCAGGGGGCTGATTTTATAGTAATATTAGGTAACAATGAATCCGCTGATTTCTAAAATCAAACCGGCCAATGGGTTCTCGTACCTGCTGCACCTGGGCCTAGTGATGCTAATGCCAGCCTTAGTGCTGATATTGGTCCGTTTAGACTTTGTGCCTCTGGCTTTAAGCGTTATTTTGTTAAGCAAATGGCGGATGTTCGCGGTGCGGCCTCGCTTCTGGCCGGTCAACATCCGGGCTAATGCTATAGATATAATTGTTGGCCTATCGACAGTACTCTTTATAAGCCATACGGCTAGCGGATTTTGGCAGCTGCTTTGGGCAGCCCTGTATGGTATTTGGCTGACGCTCATCAAGCCGACTAGCGGAGTGATTATGGTCTCGGTCCAGGCTTTTCTTGGCCAAATGATAGGGCTAATGGCTCTTTACTTGGTTTGGAGGGATGGCCCGCTTTATGGATTAGTGTTATTGAGCGGACTGCTCGGCTATTTGGCGGCTCGCCACTTTTTTGACAGTTTTGAGGAGCCCTACGGCAAACTGCTATCTTACAGCTGGGGTTATTTTGCGGCAGCCTTGACTTGGCTGTTGGGCCACTGGTTACTATTTTATGGCTTGGTGGCCCAGCCCACCTTGCTACTTAGCACCATTGGTTACGGCCTGGCCACTATTTATTATCTTGACCACAACGAGCGCTTGAGTTCGGGGCTACGCCGGCAGTTTATATTTATTATGATCGCCATAGTTTTAGTAGTCTTAACATTTTCGGATTGGGGAGATAAAGTATTTTAGGAGGACAGTATGGTAGATCCAAACGATGAAACCAAGCCAATCTTAATAGGTTCAAATAAAAAACCTTCAGGCAACATCTCTTTTAAGCTACCAGGGTGGTCGGCAAATCGGTTTAACTTAAAGGGTTTGTTAAAACAACCTATTTTGATATTGGCCGTGGCTGTATTACTTGGTTTCGGCAGTGGTTTTGGAGGCGGTTTGTTGGCAACTAAATACGGTGATCAAACCGGGTTAAATTCTGGCAGCTTGAGCCATCAGAAAAAGCTAGTGGCCAGCGAAAGCGAATTGATCGCCAATATCGCCAAAACGCTTGGGCCAAGTGTGGTTAGTATAAATGTCACCGGTGAGCAAGCCGTCCAAAACTTTTTTGGCTTTGTTCAGCCTGAACAAACCGCAGCGGCCGGCACCGGCATTATCATCTCGGACAGCGGGCTGGTCGTGACTAACCGCCACGTGGTACCGGTTGGCACAACTAGCGTAAGTGTAACTTTGGCTGATGGCACGGAACTGAAAAGCGTAACCGTACTTGGCCGGACGGCCCAGAGCGATAGTTTGGACGTTGCTTTCTTAAAAATTAACGACCTCAAAGGCCACAAACTAACACCCGCGGTGATTGGTGATTCCGCCGGGGTGCAGGTGGGGGACGCGGTAGTGGCGATCGGCAATGCCCTGGGCCAGTTCCAGAATACTGTCACCAGTGGTATTGTGTCTGGTTTTGGGCGCCAGGTGCAGGCTAGCGGCGGTTCCGACCAAGCAGCCGAGAACTTGGATAATCTTTTCCAAACTGACGCGGCTATTAACGAAGGTAATTCCGGAGGCCCGCTGGTTAACCTGAACGGCCAGGTAATCGGCATTAACACCGCCATCGCCGGCGGCGCCCAGAACATCGGCTTCGCCATTCCCATCAATGACGTTAAAGGCTTAATCAACCAAGTGCTAAAGACTGGTAAATTTGAAAGGCCTTATCTGGGCGTCCGCTACATACCGCTCACACCGGATCTGTCCCGGCAGTATAAATTGAGCGTGGAGTACGGGGCTTTCGTGGCACCGGCGGTTGATGCCAGCCAGCCCTCGGTAGTCAGTGGCAGCCCGGCCGACAAAGCTGGCCTGAAACAAGGCGATGTAATCACCAAAGTGGATGGTGTCGACATAGACCAGACGCATAGCTTGACCACTTTGTTAAACCAGCAATCCGTAGGTGACAAAGTAGCCCTGGAGATAGTTCGTGCCGGCAAGACTCTAAAGATTGAAGTTATACTGGGCGCAGCCCCGAATCCTTAGAGCCTGACAAAATCCCTCTGTCGTAGGCAAAACTTGAGCAGCAGCTAGATTTTGTATCTGTTTTCTCGTGACAAAATGGATCTGAATGATCCATAGCGAAGCTAAAAACAGATACAAAGTCGCTGACGTCAGGTTTTGGTAGATAAGAGGGTTTTTGTCAGGCTCTTAGCTTCCAGCTAAAACTCAAAAACTTGTATAAAATCTTCGGTTTGCCGAAGACTGTAGCCATGTGTCCGGGCTATGGCGGCTAAGGCATCTTGTTGCGGAGGCAAGCATTCGGTTAAAACCAAGCGTGGCTTATATACTAAGGGATCGATTTGTTCAAACAATTTGCGGTATAAATCTAGCCCGTCGGCTCCGCCAAAGATAGCGATATGTGGTTCCTGGAGGGCTGCCGGGTTAACCTGGAAACCATTAGGTACATAGGGTAAATTGCAAAGCAAGATATACTTTTCCCTGCGGTAATGCGTGTAAAGCGGCCGCAGCAAATCGCCCTTTATAAATTGGACATCAACCTCTAGGGCTTCGGCGTTTTGCCTAGCTACGTTCAAGCTTCCCGCGTCAATGTCTATAGCCATGACTTTGGCGTAAGGTAGCTCCAATTTAACAGTGATGGCTATTGCCCCGGAGCCCGTGCCAACATCAATAATGGCTGTTGCCGGAGTGAAGGGCAGCGCTTTCAGTAGGTCGATCATCGTTTCTGATTCGGGGCGCGGTTCCAGCACCCGGTGGTCGATGTAAAATTCCCGGCCGTAAAATTCGGTTTTGTTGCGAATGTAAGACAAGGGTTCATGGAGAACACGGCGGCCAATCTGGAGGTCTAAAGTTTTCTGTTTACTGGGCTTAAGCTCCAGTTCAGGATGGGCCAAAAGCTGGGCACGGTCTATCTGGGTGCAATCTTCCATTAGCACCAAGGCGTCCAAATGCGCCGTAGCGATGCCCACCGCGGTAAGTTTGGCGGTGGCTTCCGCCAACCAGTGACCAACAGTCATGCCTTAATTATAATCGAACTGCTAGAGACTAGTATGTGATAAATCTGGTCTACCATTTTTTCGATTGCTCATTTTTCCTGGGTAATCAGTTCGTGTTCGTAGGCGAGGAGTTTTTCGATCAGGTCGTCGATTTCACCGTTTAGCGCGCCAGGAATGTTTGATCGACTGTAAGCAATTCTATGATCTGTTATGCGGTCTTGCGGGAAGTTATAAGTTCGAATTTTTTCACTGCGGTCGCCGCTGCCGATCAGCTTTTTGCGCTCAGTCGATAGCTGCCTTTGCTCCTCGTCGATCTTCATTTGCAGCAAGCGGGAGCGCAAAACTCCCATGGCCTTGGCTTTGTTCTTAAGCTGGCTTTTTTCGTCCTGGCAGGTCACCACCAGGCCGGTCGGCAAGTGGGTAATGCGGACTGCCGAGTCGGTGGTATTGACCGATTGGCCACCATGCCCGCTGGCGTGGTAAACGTCAATCCTTAGGTCGCTCGGGTTAATGTCTACATCTGATTCTTCGGCCTCCGGCAGCACGGCCACAGTTACGGTCGAAGTGTGGATGCGGCCCTGGCTTTCAGTCACTGGCACTCGCTGCACGCGGTGGACGCCGCCTTCGAACTTCAAGTTTTTATAAGCGTCGGGGCCGCGCAGGGCGAAGATGATTTCCTTGAAGCCGCCGGCTTCAGACGGGCTTTCGCTGAGTAATTCAAGCTTGTAGTTATGGTTTTCGGCCCAGCGGGCATACATGCGGTAAAGTTCACCGGCGAACAGGCTGGATTCATCGCCGCCCGCCGCCGCCCGGATTTCGATGATCACGTCCCGCTCATTGTTCGGGTCTTGTGGCGTCAAGGCTGACAATAAGCGGTCTTGATTAACCTGGATCTTGACTTCCAAATCTTCCAATTCGGCTAAAACCATTTGCTGCAATTCGGCGTCGGGGCTGTTTTTTAATTCTTCAGCCGCTTCATGTTGTTTGCCTAATCTGTGGTTTTCGTCGAAGAGAGCAATTATAGCCTCTAATTCACTGCGGCGCTTGGCCAATCTGGGATAATTTTTGTCACTAAAAATAGCCGGATCTTGGAGCTTTTGCTCCAAATCTTGTAATTCGACCCTTAGGGCTTGTTCTTTTTGATCCATAGTTAATAGATTACACCTTAAATGGCACGGATTATAGTTATAGCTAGTTTTCTTTTTGGGATCAAGCTGCCAGGGCAGTAGGTTTTAGGGGTGGCCGCCAGTTTTCTTGAACTATTGTTGGCGCTGTTTCCAAAGGCCTCCAAACATCAAGCACTGTGTCGGGTGCCCCTAAAGCAGCCGCTTGGCCCACGACTTCTTCACGGGTACCTATAAGCACTCTTGGCGAATCTGCGGGCAGGGCTTCGGGGTCGAAAAATTGCTGCCAAGTAGGGTCGACAACCAGCTCTTCCGTGCCAGTATCAAGCACCAGATAAATATGATGTCCGGGTTCAATGTCACCTATTCTTTCTACGGCTCTTGTGTCTTTATGGCCGTTATCTATCAACTCCCTTAGCATTAAATCTGAAGCGGTCAAACACACTTCTTCGCGGTGTACTGTTTCTGGCGAGAAGCCGGCTTTAGCTATTTCTATATAAGCCTTATTGGCGGCCTGGTCGATATCACTATAAGGGCGAGTTAGCGTTTCTGTAGACATTTTTATCTTTTATTTACATGTTTAATTATATCACCAATAGTGATTTTAGTCAACGATCTGTTATAAGCTACTTTTTGGAATTTACTGGAGTGGCCTTGGCTTCGGCTTTTTCAATCTTGGCTTGTTTGCGCTTGACTTCTTTTTGGGCGGCGCTGGCGCGCTTTTCCCGGGCGGCAGCCCCAGCGGCGGCCCGGGCTTTAAATTTGTCTACCCGGCCTTCGATGTCAACAATTCGCTCTTCGCCGGTGAAGAATGGGTGAGAAGTGCTAGAAATGTGTACTTTAACCAAAGGGTATTCCTGGCCGTCTTCCCATTTGATGGTGTCCTCGGTAGCAACGGTGGAGCGCGTCAAAAAACTAGACCCGTTGTTCAGGTCTTGGAATACCACTAAGCGGTAATTATCCGGATGGAGACCTTTCTTCATAACTTGTGCAATCCCTTTCTTGCCGTGTAGCAGTGCGGAGCACTTACTACTGCGGTTCATAATCAGATGCCTAGTATACACATCTGTTAGCAAGCAGTCAACATCCTTATTTCCTTAAGCTTGCAAAGGGCTCGTAGATAGTTACAATTATAAGATCTATGAGGTTGAGGTACGGTTTCGAAACCACAGAAAATAACAGGCGTTTATACGTGGATGTCCCGCCCGACATTATGAAGCGAGTTGAGACAGATCCTCAGATAGGCCGAGATCTCGGTGAGCTAACATTGAGAAAAATCAGGATTGTTGATATTACCAGTACTGGCCCTATGGACCGGCTGTATGTCAACACTAAAAGAATAAGCAAGAGACCAGCCCCCGAGGGCAGAACTGCGGCAACCCGCAAAGTTATAAGGGTTCTTGATAAGATTCACCGAGAAGCGACAGGATTGGAGGATGCAAATTTGAGATTAATGTCGCTTGGGGAAAGAGGGAGCGGCGGCATCAAAGCATTTGTGGCTTTACCAGCTGGGGTGGAGAGTGGCACTTTAGAAGAAATTGTAACCGAACAAATGTGTGAAGGAGGAGTCCAGCTGGGCTATGCCGAAGCCGCGGATATGTCTAAACTTGTTTATGTTCGATTATCTCCTGCCAATCGTTCTGCTGTTGAGATTAACGGCAAGGTTAGCCACGGCAGAGCGGCAGAAATAGGCAAGGAAGGCTATGATCCCGCTACCGGTACTTTTAGGCAAGTACTGGAGTTGGGCGGGTATGATCTCAAAGATCCTTTAGAGCAGCTTATTTTCGCGGTCGGAGCAGTGGCTTTAGCTCATCCTGAAGACCTCTTGGCAAACAGGGAAGAAGTTGCTACAATTGCAGGTGTAGATAAATTAAGCAGTGCGAGGCAGTAATCCTCCTGGATTATCCCATGTAGGGAAGTTTGGGCAAGCTTCGCACCAAGAGAAAGGATTCATTGATGGCCACGATAGATGTGGATATTAAGAAATTATTAGAGGCCGGAGCCCATTTTGGCCATAAGAGCAGCCGCTGGCACCCCAAAATGGCGCCCTACATTCACTCTAAGCGTGACGGCACGCACATTATCGACCTGACTAAAACAGTCATTGGGCTGGAAAACGCCCTGGAATTTTTAAGCCAAACAGCCGCCGCCGGCAAGCAGATTTTGCTGGTTGGTACCAAGCGCCAAGCGCAAGATATTGTTCGCAAGCTGGCTGAGGAAACTGGGCAGCCGTTTGTAACCGAGCGCTGGTTAGGCGGCATGCTGACCAACTGGAATACCATTGGCGGCCGCGTCAAACACCTCAAAGATTTAGAAGCCCGTATGGCTAACGGTGAACTGGCCAGCAAATATAACAAACTGGAAGTGCAGCGCTACCAGGAAGAGATCGACCAAATGAATGTCTTGTACGGTGGCATTAAGGAAATGAACAGCCGCCCCGGCGCCGTCTTCATTTTCGATATTGTCCATGAAGCCAACGCCGTGCGCGAAGCTACTAAAATGAAGATCCCCATAGCGGCCGTGGTCGATACTAACGCCGACCCAAGCCAGGTCAACTACCCAATCCCCGCTAACGACGACGCGATCAAAACTATTCAGCTCGTAGCTGACTATATTAAACAGGCAATTACTCAGGGGAAGGCCAAGCAGACTAAGGTTCAGCCGGATAAAGACGAAAAGGAGGCTGGTAAATAATGGCGGTCAAAATTGAAGATATAAAAAGATTAAAAGACCTAACAGGTGTTGGCCTAACTGATGCCAAAGCCGCCTTGGAAGAATCTGGGGGCGATTTCGACAAAGCCCTGGAGGCAATGCGTAAAAAAGGCCTGACCAAAGCCGAAAAGCGCGGCGAGCGCGAAGCCCGCGCCGGCCTGGTCGGCACTTATAACCACGATGGCCGTATTGGCGTGCTTGTAGAAGTTAACTGCGAAACTGACTTTGTAGCCCGCAACGAAATTTTCCAAAACCTGGTCAAAGACTTGGCCATGCACATCGCGGCCAGCAACCCGGAATTTGTAAGTGTAGATGATGTGCCGACTGAAGCCCGGGCCAAAGTCGAAGCCGAATTTAGTGATAAAGCCAAGGCTGAAGGCAAACCCGATAACATGGTTGCTAAAATTGTCGAAGGCCAAGTCAAAAAACATTTTGCCGAAAAATGTTTGCTCGAACAACCATTCGTGAAAAATCCCGACCAAACAGTGGGTGATTTTGTGAAAGAGCACAATGCCCGCCTCGGTGAAAACATCGTAGTGCGCCGCTTTCGCCGTCTAGCTCTCGGCGAGTTAGACTAGTGCTCTTAACCACCCAAAGAGGGAATGCCTTCAATCAGTTTGGCGAGGGCGGCATTGTCATAGTCGAACTGCTGGCTGTTCTCAGCAATTGTTTGGGGTGGCAAACCGAAGGCGGCTATCAAAGCTTCTAACTGGCGTTGAGTAGTTTCATCGTTAGATATTTCGGTACCATGCCCCAGGTCAGCTAAGGCCGAATAGTCTAGGCTTAGCCATACCAGACCCACTATACCGCCCTGGCCTTCGATATAATCTTTGGCTTCAGGGTCGGGGTCGTCGCCAGGAGCAGCGTAAATTCTTATATCGGCGAGCAAGCCATAAGGGCCCATGCTGGCAGACTCGTTGAACATCCTTAAATGTATTCTGTGGCTGACGCCGTTTTGAGTACCCTCTATAGTACATTGTTTGCCAATTTTTGCGTTAGGATCTATCTCGACCGGAGCATCTTCAAGCACTCCCCACTCGTCTTTCATATAAAGCGGCTCGGCGCCAACGGTTTCTATTTTGGCATTGATGGCTATCAATGCCTGGCGAAATAGGCGGGGATCTAAAGGCGCGAGTTTTCTATCGGCAGAGCCAACTTCTGACATGTTCTAATATTAACATAAGAATTAAGGATTGTCAAATCTTAACTCTAATAAGACTTTCATCCAATGTCTAAAAACAAACAAATAAGGTAGAATAATTCTATGAATCCAGAACAAATAACTAGCCAGGCCCAAACTAAATTTCAACAGGCGCTGGAACATTTCCAAAATGAACTAAAAAAGTTGCGGACCGGGCGGGCGCATCCTAGTATGCTCGATGGCGTGATGGTTGAAGCTTACGGTACTCAAATGCCGCTTAACCAAACGGCTACTATATCAGCGCCTGAAGCCCAACTGCTACAAATTACGCCTTTTGACCCGAATAATTTGCAGGCTATTGCTTCGTCGATTCGTAATAACCCGAGCCTAGGGCTAAACCCGACCGATGACGGCCGGGTGGTGCGGATTCCGATTCCGCCGCTGAACGAAGAGCGCCGCCGCGACTTAACCAAACAAATTGGCGAAAAGGTCGAAGAGTGCATGATCACCATGCGAAACGCCCGGCATGAAGCGCTGCGACAAGCCGACCAAGCCAAAAAAGACCGAACCTTGACCGAAGACGACCTGACATCCGTCAAAAAAAGGCTGGACGATTCAATGGCCAAACTCAAAGCCGAGATCGACGGCCTGGCCAAGGCCAAAGAACAAGAACTCATGACGGTTTGAGGTCATCCCAGCGCAGGCTGGGATCCAGTAATTAAAGTAATAATTCCTTTGACAAGTCTTTCCATCCGGGATTAACTTCCTCGATCAATCTAATCTTCCAAGCCCTTTGCCAAGCTTTTAGGTTTTTCTCCCGACTTATCGCTTCCTCCGGACTATCATATGCCTCAAAGTAAACTAGAGTATTAACACTGTGCTTTTGGGTGAAACTTTTGGTAGCTTTAGCCTTGTGTTCATCACCCCGTCTGGCCAAATCATTAGTCACGCCAACATAAAGAGTGCCGTTACGTTGGCTAGCCAAGATATAGACATACCAATGCTTCATAAGGAACTTTATTATAACTGGATTCCAGCCTGCGCTGGAATGACATAAGGTACAATATAAATTAGCGTGTCGGCTTTGTTATTAATCATAGGAATAGTTTTATTCATCCTGCTGGTGGTGGTCCACGAGTTTGGGCACTTCATAGTGGCCCGGCGCAATGGGGTGGAGGTAGAGGAATTCGGCATTTTCTTCCCGCCCAGACTGTTTAAGCACAAGACCAAAGCCGGTTGGCTGTTCAGCATCAACGCTTTGCCGCTTGGTGGTTTTGTAAAGCTAAAAGGCGAGCACGATACCGATACCGAACCGGGTAGTTTTGGGGCCGCCAGTTTGTGGGTCAAAAGCAAAATTATGGCCGCCGGCGTAGTCATGAATCTAGTCACAGCCCTGGTAATGCTGACGGCCTTAGCTTGGATCGGTATGCCTAAACTATTACCCAACCAATTCACGGTTAAAAATGACACGCGTGTAATAAAAAGTAGTCTTGTAATCGCGGCCATTGAGCCGGGTAGTCCGGCGGCTAAAGCAGGGCTTAAGGTGGACGATAAATTGCTAGCCGTGGGTCCGGTCGGCCATTTACAAGTTGTGTCAAGCGCTGCCGCTTTGCCGGACATTACCAAACAATACGCCGGCCAAAAGGTGCAGATTAGCCTGTTACGCCAGGGCAGTCAGCGCTTAGTGACAACTACTTTGCGTAACCAAAAAACGGTTGAAAAGAGCAACCAACCGCACGGCTATTTGGGAATCGTACCCTCCGAATTTAAGCTGCAACGCTCTACTTGGTCGGCGCCAATTGTGGCAGTTGGCCTGGCTGGCCAAGTTTCGTCCCTGACTTTTCAAGGCTTAGGGCATGCCCTAGCCGGACTAGGCAGTCTACTGGCTGGCCTGGCGACGGGCAACCATACGGCCCGCCAAAACGGGCAGGCGGTGGCTAGCTCGCAGGTTGCCGGGCCAGTCGGCATCTTTGTGGTTTTGAAGGATGGTACTTTGCTGGGCTATGAATTCGTGTTGTTCATCATCGCCATTATTTCGCTTACTCTGGCCATTATGAATATTTTGCCTATCCCGGCGCTCGACGGCGGCCGCCTATGGATTACCTTGGTTGCTAGGAGCCTTAAAAAGCCTCTCTCGGCTCGCACCGAAGAGCTGGTTAACGCTACCGGCTTCCTGTTGCTGATTGGCCTGGTTATTCTAATCACAATACTTGATGTCAAAAGATTCTTCTAGGGTTACGGGTTTCGGGGATCGGGTATAGGTATGGAAAATCGAAACCCGAATCCCGAATCCCCAAACCCTGAGTCGGCAGCGTCGGCCAGCCTACCCTGGAACCTGTGGCAAGCCATAGTTTTCGTGGTCTTGGCTTTTTTGGCGAGCAGCGTGGTAATCGCACCTATTTTTGTTCAATTGGTGGCTGCAATCTATGGTTCTGTTCGCCACTGGTCTGCTGACCAAATCTCAAACTGGGTTAGCCATTCTTTGGTAACGCGGGCACTTTATGGCCTTGTGGCTTACGGTTGTATCCTGGGGTCGGTTTATTTATTTCTGAAATATTATGAGCGCCCCTGGACAACAATTGGTCTTAAAAAACCAAGATGGGTTGATCCGGCCATCGGCCTCACGGCTTTGCCGGTTTACTTGTTGTTTTATGGGGCGCTGACAGTGGCCATCGCCCACTTTGTGCCATCGCTGAACCTCAACCAGCAACAGCAAACAGGTTTTAGTAATATCCACGGCGGACTGGCTCTAAGCGTAACTTTTATAAGCCTAGTGTTACTACCGGCGTTCGTGGAAGAAGTAATCATGCGCGGATTTTTATTTACTTCACTGCGCAAAAGCTTGAATTTATGGCCGGCAGCGCTGATAACCAGCGTGCTTTTCGCGGCCGGCCATTTGCCCGAAGGCGGCACGGCCGGGCCGTTGTGGATCGCGGCCATTGACACTTTCGCCCTGTCCATAGTGCTGTGTTACTTGCGCGAGAAGACGACCAATTTGTGGGCTGGCATCACTCTGCACGGGCTGAAAAATAGCATTGCCTTCGTGGCGCTATTTATCCTTACGGTTCACTAAGGTACAATGGGCAGAGATTAGAGATTAGAGATTAGAAGATGAGACTATCGCAACTATTTACCAAAACGTCTAAAACTGTACCGGCGGACGAAACGGCTAAAAATGCCAAACTGCTAATTCAAGCCGGCTTTATCCACAAAGAAATGGCTGGTGTTTATAGCTTCTTGCCGCTTGGTTTAAAGGTGCTCAACAACATCGCCGCTATTATCCGCCAGGAAATGGATGCCATAGGTGGCCAAGAGATTTATATGCCCGCCTTGCAGCTCAAGGAACGCTATGAATTAAGCGGTCGCTGGGACGATAAGGTTGTTGACAACTGGTTCAAGACCAAACTGACTAACGGCCACGAACTGGGACTGGGCTTTTCCCACGAAGAGAACTTGTCGCCGCTGGTTAAAAATTTTGTAACTTCTTACAAAGATCTACCGATCGCGCCCTACCAAATCCAAACTAAATTCCGTAACGAGCTCAGGAGTAAAAGCGGGCTGATGCGCGGCCGGGAATTTTTAATGAAAGATATGTATTCTTTTGCCTTGACGGCCAAGCAACACGAAGATTTTTACCAAAAAGCCCAAGCCGCCTACGACAAGATCTATAATCGCCTTGGCATTGGCGACCGCACCCTCCTAACTTTTGCCAGCGGCGGCAGTTTTAGCAAATACAGTCACGAATTTCAGACTTTATCAGAAGCCGGCGAGGACACCATTTACCTAAGCCGCGACAAAAAGCTGGCTGTCAACAAAGAGGTGATGAGCGATGAAATACTCGACGAGCTGAGGCTCAAAAAAGACGAACTGGAAGAAGCGCGGGCTATAGAGGTCGGCAATATTTTTAGTCTCGGTACTAAATTTTCCGACCCCTTCGAGTTGACTGTAGCCAACGAAAAAGGCCAGCCGGTTACGCTGCTGATGGGGTGCTATGGCATAGGCGTTAGCCGGGCTATGGGTACCATTGCCGAAGTCTTAAGTGACGCTAAAGGCTTGGTCTGGCCAAAGAGCGTAGCTCCGGCACTAGTATACTTAGCTCGCCTTGGCGATGACCTCAAAGTAGTTAAAATAGCTGATGAATTATATAAAGAATTGACAGCCAGAAATATCGGTGTACTATATGATGACCGAGTCCTAAGACCCGGCGAAAAGTTCGCCGATGCGGACCTAATGGGCATCCCCGAACGAGTAGTAATAAGCGACAAAACTGTTACTACCAATCGCTACGAAGTAAAAGGCCGCTCAGAGCCTGAACCCCAGTATCTTGAGCGCCATGAATTATTACAAAAGCTAGGGGTTGGAGACCCTAATTAGTTTGTTATAATAGGCTTGCTACAGCGAGATACAAACCTAGTTTCATAAAGGAGTTAACCATGGTGACGAAGAAAACCTACCGTCTTACCAAAGAAGGAGTGGCGGAACTACAAGCGGAACTAGAAGGCTTGATTGCCGAACGTGCGGAGATTGCTGATCGTATTAAGACGGCCCGCGAATTTGGTGATCTAGCTGAAAATGCTGAATATCAGTCAGCTAGGGCAGAGCAAGATAAGAATGAAAACCGGATCGCCGAAATCGAACACATCTTGCAAAACGTTGAGCTTATTAAAGCGCCCAGATCTGGTAGTAAAGTCCAGCTTGGCTCGCATGTGAAGTTGCAAAATGATGGTAAAACCAAAGATTTCCAGGTAGTCGGTACCGTAGAGGCTGATCCTCTGGAAGGCAAGATTTCAGATGAATCTCCTCTAGGTAAAGCTCTGTTGGGTAAAAAACTTGGTGAATCGGTAGAGATCCATGCTTCTAACGAGACTTCTACTTACAAAATCGTCGAAATTTCCTAAAAACGTATAACGTAGTACGTATAGCGTATTTCGTATTTTGCTTATAGCAACTTATACTTTATACGTAATACGAGATACTAAAGGTATGCAGTGGTTAAATAAAATTGCCGATGACGTTATAGCTCGCCAGCCGCAGGGTGAAATTTTAATTGAGTCCGGCGGGTCACCTTCTGGCAGCTATCACTTAGGGCACATGCGCGAACTAGTCACGGCCGATGCCATTTTGCTGGAACTTAAGCGCCGTGGCCGTGAGGCCCGGCACATTTACTTCGTGGATGATTTAGATAACTTACGAAAAATTCCGATCAACGTGCCGCCGGAATTTGAAAAATACCTGGGTTATCCGTTATGCGATGTGCCAGCTCCTGATGGATCTAAGCGATCTTACGCTGACTATTTTCTGCAAGATTTGATAGACGGCTGCCAGGTTTTGGGCATAAAGGTAGAATTTGTTCGCTCGCACCAAAAATATCGTGAAGGTTTTTTCGTACCGGCCATTGAACGGTCGCTGGAACGGGTCGACGAGGCTCGAGAAGCGCTGGAAACTATATCTGGCCGCACATTGGAAGATGGTTGGTCGCCAATCCAAGTCCTAGAGGATAAACGGCTTAAAAAGCGCAAGTTTTTAAGCATCAATAAGGATAATAAAACCATTCAGTATGAAACCGCAGATGGCCAGCCCCAAACTGTGAGCTATGCCAAAGGGGAAGTGAAATTAGACTGGCGCTTGGACTGGCCGGGCCGGTGGTGGCTGCTCAATGTTTCGGTTGAGCCCTCGGGTCGGGACCACATGACCAAAGGCAGCTCATACGATACCGGTGTGCAGATTATGCGCGATGTCTACGAAGCCGCGCCGCCGTACCCGGTGTCTTACGACTTTATCAACATGGCCGGCGACACCAAAAAAATGAGCGCCAGCAAAGGGACCGGCCTGGACGCCGTGGAAGGCTCCAAAATTATGCCGCCGGAAGTAGTGCGCTACTTTATTTTGCGGGCAGCCCCGCTCAAAAGGTTATATTTTGACCCAGTAGCAGGTCTGGTGCAGCTGATGGATGAATTCGCCGCTTTTGCCGCCAAAGCCGATAAGACCGAAGACGAACAACAGCTTTGGTATGTTTCGACGCGCGGCAATAATGAACACCGTTCGGTGGCCAGGGTGCCATTTTCGCACCTGGTGGCCAGTTACCAAGCCTCGCTTAGGGATGCTGACAAAACTTTGGAGGTCATTAAGCGTACCGAGCACTCCAAACAAGCCGAAGAAGACGCCGATATTATTCGTGAAGAACTGAAGTTCATAGACGAATGGCTCAGGCTGCGGGCCCCAGAAGAAGTAAAGTTTGAATTGGTTGAAAATATAGATAAGTCGGCTTTTAGTGCCGACCAGCAGAAGTACTTAGCGGCCTTAGCCGATAAATTAGAGCAGGCTCCAGAAGAGGCCGATGGGGCTTGGTTCCACGACGCCATCTATGCGTTAAAAGAAGAATTCGGCTTAGAGCCCAAAGAGCTCTTTAACACTTTGTACCAAGTGCTGATAGGCAAGTCCAGTGGCCCGCGCGCCGGTTATTTCCTAAGCATCCTGCCACGCGATTGGCTTATAAAGCGTTTACGGCTAGAGGCTTAAAACTAATGTTGCAAGTAAGCGACGAAGAATTCCAGCAACTCATTAACCAAGCGCTGGAGGAGTTGCCGGGCGAACACGTTAAAAACATCAAAAACGTGGCGATTCTGTATGAGGAAGAACCGACGCCTGCCCAGCGCCAAAAACTGGCATTACGCGACGACCAAACACTATTTGGTTTATACGAAGGCGTTCCGCTGAGCGCCCGGCAAGGCCAAACGCGCATCTTTCCCGATAAAATCACCATTTTCAAAGGTCCGACCGAACGGGTTTCGAACTCGACCGCTGAACTCAAGGAACACATCAAACACACCATCTGGCACGAAATCGCCCATTATTATGGCTTGGACCATAGTCAGATCAGAGAGCTTGAATAAATAACGAATAAACATCTTGATTTATGTCTCTCTTCGCCCTACCCTGAGGTTATGGCTCAAGCCGACACACTAGAATCTCCAAGGCAAATACGGATAAGGGAAGATGAAGTTCTCCGGCAGAGGCTATGCCAAATGGCCAGTGCCATAGCTGCAGAAGTGGCCGGGTTAGAAGAGCCGAAGTGGCAAGACAGTGCACTTTGCGCCAAAGGTGATCCGGAAGAGTTTTACCCCGAGACTAGTAGTACTAGAATTGCTAAAATAGTCTGCGGAGTTTGTAAGGTTAAGGTTGAGTGCCTGGAATATGCCTTGGCTAATGACGAAACTTTTGGAATATGGGGCGGTTTAACTGAGCGCGAACGGCGGCGCTTAAAGCGTAAAAGTGTAACATAGGCGACTTAATAAAGATGTTAATCGCCTGATTTCAACTTGGCGGCGAATTTTTGGCGGAGTTTTTGAATTTTTGGGTCGATTATCACCATACAATAGCCGGCGCCTCGGTTGCGGTTATAGAAATCCTGCATATAGTCGTCCGCCGGCCAGAGTTTCTTGAAAGGAACTAGTTCGGTAACGATTGGATCTGGCCACAAATCTTTAGCGAAGCTGTTAATCATTTCTTCGGCTACTTTCTTTTGTTCCTCAGAGTGGTAAAAAATTACAGATCTGTACTCGGTGCCAACATCGTTACCCTGGCGATTTAGCGTGGTAGGGTCGTGCATAACGAAGAAAATTTCCAAAATTTCTCGGTAGGTAATTACGTCCGGATCAAACGTGACCTGTACGACTTCGGCGTGGCCGGTATCGCCCACGTAAACACGGTCGGTGGTCGGGTTGTCGACGTGACCGCCGCTGTAGCCGGAAACGACCGATTCAACGCCCTTGACACGTTGGTAAAAGGCTTCCAAACACCAATAACAGCCGCCGCCGAGAGTCGCAATTTCACTCATGTCTTTAGTTTAGCGCACTTTGGAATATGTTAAAGTTAAAAATATGTCTAGTGAAATAAGAGGGCCTGTTACAAGTCCGCAGGCAAAGGCGTGGGCCAGAGGCGAAATGCCTTCTGATGAATTTTTTGCCTGGGCCTACGACCACGAAAGGCCTCTGGCTGAAGCTGACATTGCTCGGCGGCTAGCCGCTGCCGCAAAAATTAGGGAAGTAGCACCAAACGCTACCGATACTAGAAGTCTTGGCCAACGCGTCATTGACTTCTTTAGAGCCGCATGAAAACAGTTATTTTTGATTTTGATGGCACTATCGCCGACAGCTTCGATTACGTGGCCGATTTCTTAACCTCTGAAGCTGGCCTAGCGCCGATGAATGACGGCCAAAAACTGGCGCTGCGGGGACTGTCGATGGCGGCTATGGCCCGGCATCTCGGTTATGGTTGGTGGCGGCTGCCCCGGCTGTTTGTTAAAGGCCGCCACCGGATGGGGCGGGCGATTGAAAAGCTCCAGCCCTTTGAGGACATGACAGGCATTATCAAAGAACTGAATACTGAAGGCTACAAACTATTCATGGTTAGTAACAATAGCACGGGTAACCTACAGCTGTTTTTGCGCCATAACAAATTGAGTAAATATTTTTCGAAAATTTACGGCGGTGTGGGCTTGTTCGGTAAAGCCCCGGTACTCAGGCGGCTACTTAAAGAACACGGTTTAGACAAGCAAAACGTTATCTATATTGGCGATGAGCTACGCGATATCGAAGCCGCCCAATCGGTCGGTATCAGGGTGGTGGCTGTGCGGTGGGGTTTCGCCCGGTCGGCTGACCTGCTCGCCCTAAAGCCGACCGCCGTGGCCGACACGCCCGGAGAGCTGATGGCAATCATCAACCGTTTAAGCAAGCAATCCTAAGCACCGCTTAAAATTGTCTTGTAGTTCGCTGGTAACAGGAGTATGCTCGAATTAATTCTAACTATTAGGAGAAACAATGGAAGATAATAATGAAATGCCCCCTAACCACGACTATTCAAACCCTGGCTTGCCCGAGCTGCCCGACTGGCCAGCGCCGGCTGAAGAGCCTAAGCCTGCCGACCTCCATCATCAATCCCACCACGAGGTTAAAGACGTAAACCCCATGGCAGTGGTCCAGGTTCTCAGCACCCGGGGTGTGGAATACACCATGCTAACCCTTTGCCTGTGGCTGGTGGCTATAGCTTTTGGCTGGGTAGGACTGGCGCTAGTAAACGGCGACATGCATTTTAACATTTTGGCCTTTCCGGCAGCCCTGCTAGTTGTCGCCTTGCCAATATTCGCTTGGCTGTTCCTGCGCCAAAAACGGGCTGAACTCATGAATCCCATGCTCAAACTTGACCCGTCGAAGCGGCGGCTGACGCAGCTGACCCAAATTGTCACTTTCGCAATCTGTTTATTCAATGTTATAGGTTTTGTTTTCCTAGTATTTTCCAAACTGGCCGGCCAGGGCGGACCAGTGCTGTGGAAGAGCTTTTTAAACCTGTTAGTCGTTTTGGTAGTCGCCGGTGGCATTCTGGCCTACTACTGGAACGATGAACACCGCGGACGGTAAGCGCTATGGTTGAAAAAATACTTCGTTGGTATCGTTTGGGCCTGATGATTGTAGGTTTAGCTGCTCTAGCAGTGGTTATTTTGGTAGTGACCCAGGCGCTCAGCGCCAAGCAAGATAACGAGACCTATAAAAAGGCTAATGAAATCGCCACTAAGCTGAATAGTTACGCTAACAAAAACCAAGCCATACCCGATTCGCTGGCCGCCGCTGGCATTAAGGACGTACCCTCAACCATAACTTACAAAAAAAAGGCAAGTGACAGTTACGAATTTTGTGTTACTTATAAATCGGCAGACAATAGTATGAATACAGTTGGCATAAGCGATGTTCTAATGGGCGCCCGCTTTGGAATGCCGCCAATGACTTCCGGTAGCTACGGCTCGTATGGCTCGAGTTCGTTATATATCTCAACCCAGCACAAAAAGGGCCAAAACTGCCAGACGGTTACGCCGTATTTTTATAGCTCTTCATCCGGATATAACGGCTACAACTATGGATCGGGCAGCAATTGCCGCTACGACTACACTAAATCTGGTAGCCAAGCTTACCAAGACTACCTGAACTGTCTAGATAAAGCCTCCAGCCAACAACCCACCACGCTGACTAACTAAAATTTCAGGCATGGCGAAATCAGCAGAGATGCGAAAATAATCGTAAGCTAGCTCTATGGAATTTCTGATAATAATTTTAATAATCGCGGCGGTCTATTGGCTACCGTGCACCACTTACATTTCTGGCTCAATTCTCACGAAGCGTGGTAAACGGCTGACCTATGTCATAGGCGACAATTTGCACTTTGGCTCCCGTCCGGGAAGGTTTCACGGCATCGACATTATATTGCCCACAACTCTGCCGCACATTTATCTTGACGCGCAGCGGCGCCAGGGCTTTAAAGGTCCACGTTCATTTTTACAAAAGAGCCAAAAGCTACAATTGGAAGGGGATTTTAATAACTATTTCAAGGCTTACGTTGTACCCGGATTTGACGTTCTGGCCCTTAGCATTTTGACACCCGACGTGCTTCAGACGCTTATTAAAGAAGCCGACGGAATAGATGTAGAGATTGAAGGCAACCACCTCAGGCTAATTTCAAATACTCGCATTGGTAGGTATGAAGACAAGAAGCAGCTGATGATAGGTGAAGCCCGTCGTATCGTTGAAGAAGTTGAACATAAATTGCAAAGCTGGTCGGCAGCAGATGCCAGGCAAGCGGCACAGAAAAACCTTAAGACAGAAAACATGCCAACTTTGTTTGTAGCTGGGCGCAATTTCCGGCTTAGTACTATTTTGCTAGGCTCTATCTATGGTCTTTTGTCCCTGGTTCTCTGGTCACTTACTATCGATGACATACGTCACCCCCGAAACCT
Organism: Saccharimonadales bacterium (SeqCode); assembly: GCA_035478435.1. GTDB lineage: Bacteria > Patescibacteriota > Saccharimonadia > Saccharimonadales > UBA4665 > DATLRC01. The sequence goes on from DATIJT010000005.1 coordinate 46,253, forward strand.
CACTCCCAGTGATGTCCGCGCAGAAGTGATCGTAACGTTCTTATTTTTCCCAGTCCTATACGCCCTACTAATCATCGGCGTACCGCGCGGTTGGTTTAACTGGATCTTCAATATAGCTGAAAAGATGAATCGTTAGACCCAGCTGATACAATATAACTAATGGCATATATGAGGCAACGGAGCCAGCCGTACCAGCCTGGGCAGGCGGCGGTGTATAAAATTTCCAGGTCTAAGATCGAGCTATTTATGCAGTGCCCGCGTTGTTTTTGGCTAGACGCGCGGCTGAAGATCAAGCGGCCGGACGGTCCGCCGTTTCAGATCAATAAAGCTATCGACGAACTGTTCAAAAAGGAATTCGATGCTTACCGTGTCAAAGGTGAACCACATCCTTTGATGACCGATAACCAGATCCAGGCTACCCCGTTCGCCCACGAAAAATTAAATACCTGGCGAACTAACTTTACGGGCGTAGCCATTCTCCATGAACCCACCAACTTGCATGTTTTTGGGGCGGTTGACGACCTGTGGGTCAACGACGAGGATGAATTGATCGTAGTTGACTACAAAGCGACCGCTAAAGCCAGTGAAGTCAGCCTGGACGCCGAGTGGCAAATCAGTTACAAGCGCCAAATGGAAGTCTACCAGTGGCTGCTGCGCCAAAACGGCTTTAAAGTCAGTGACACCGGCTACTTTGTCTACACCAATGGCCGGCTAGATCTGGACGGCTTTTTTGACAGGGTAGAATTCCGTACCAAAATCATCCCATATACCGGCAGCGACGCTTGGGTCGAGCCAACCATTATGGCAATGAAGCAATGCCTAGAGGGCGAAATGCCGGCTATCGGCACCGCGGCCATGGGTGGGCCCTGTGACTACTGCACTTACGCCCGGGCCCGCACAGAATTGACGATCAAAGAATTACAGGGCCGAAGTCCATCTAATCCTAAAAAACTGCCAAAAGCCCAAAAACTCTTATAGCTTTACGTTTTAATGTACAATTACAGGCATGTTAGACATTCAGTTTATCCGCGATAACGCAGAACTCGTCAAGCAAAAGTCGAAGCAAAAGGGGTATGAGGTAGATATTGACCAATTGCTTCAGCTTGACATAGAGCGACGCACGCGGTTAACGCAAGTTGAAGAATTACGCAAACGGCGGAATGACCAAGCAGCTGAACTCAAAAATAAAAAACCCAGCGAGGAACAAATTGCCGGCGGCAAGCAGCTGAAAGAAGAGATAAGCCAGCGCGAAACCGAACTCCAGCAAATTGAAGCCAAATATCTAGAGATTTTGCAGTCTATACCAAATGTCATTCCCGATGACACACCGGAGGGCGGGGAAGAGAATAACTGCGAAGAAAAAAAATGGGGCGAACCGAGACAAGACGAGGTTAAAGACCATCTTACTTGGGGTGAAGAGCGTGGCCTGATTGACTTCGAGCGCGGGGCCAAAGTGGCCGGGGCCAAGTTTTATTATCTAAAGGGTGGCTTAGTGCCTTTGGAGTTAGCGGTTTTCCAGTTTGGTTTGCAGCTGGCTGCCAAGCACGGCTTCACGCCCATGACAGTGCCGCACCTAGTCAGCAGTCGTACCGTTAGTGGCACCGGCTTCATGGCTAAAGGCGATGAACAGCAGATTTATAAGATCGAAGGTGAAGATTTAAACTTGATCGCCACGGCTGAAATCCCGATCACTGGCTACCATGCCGATGAAATAGTTAAGGCTGCCGAGCTACCGATTTTATATGCCGGCCTGAGCCCGGCCTACCGCCGCGAAGCCGGTGCCTACGGCAAGCATAGCAAAGGCTTGTACCGCGTCCACCAATTCAACAAACTGGAGCTCTACGTTTTTTGCAAACCAGAAGATAGTGAAAGTTGGCACCAAAAACTGGTGCAAATGGAAGAGGAATTGTGCCAAGCGCTGGAAATTCCTTACCGTTTGGTGCGGATTGCCGCCGGCGATTTGGGCCTATCAGCCTACAAAAAGTTCGATGTCGAGTACTGGAGTCCAGCTGAGAAAACTTACCGCGAACTGATGAGTTGCTCCAACGTTACCGATTACCAAGCCCGTCGCTTGAACATCCGCTACAAAGATGAAACAGGCAAGACTCAATTTGTGCACACTTTGAACGGCACGGCCGCTGCCTTTAGCCGGCTGTGCATAGCCCTAATCGAAAACCATCAAAAACCAGATGGCAAAGTCCAAATCCCGGCGGCCTTACACACTTTCATGTCCGGCCAAACCGAGATTTAAACAATTGTCATTCCAGTGAAGGCTGGCCGTTCGAGGCTCTGAGGAGCCCTCAGGCTATCGAAGAGAATCCAGTCAAAGAAATCCTTCAGTTCTTTCCAAGAACCAATTCTTTCTACTTTTGGTGGCAAAAGTAGAGCAAAAGCCACCGGCCAACGTGCCAGCTTGAAGCATCTGTAGCTAAAAAAGTAGCTTGCATCCGGAACTCCTCACAAACTTGCCACTGGCAACTTTGCTCGTCAAACAACCGGATGAAGCCAAGCCCGCTACTTTTTGACTACATATGCTCAGGCTGGCACTCAAAGGCCGGCCCCCAGCTCAAAACTCAATTGGGCATGAGCAGTTATGGTAAAAGGCGAACGGTTAATGTCTGCCCTTGTCAGTGTGGCGTACAATATAGATAGGCCGGTTTATTTAAACCCCAGGCCTAGAAGGAGCACTTTTATGGTACAAAAATTCGAGATACGGGGCGTCCACTTTAAGTTGGACGATCATCTACGGAAATACGCCACCAAAAAGATCGGCAAACTCGACAAATACCTCTCCCGCCACAACCGGCAAAGTGCCCACACCGAAGTCTTTTTGAAAGAAAGCAAAGCCAAAGATAAAAAACAGTGCACCTGTGAGGTGACTATGTATCTGCCGCACGATACTATCAACTTGAAAGAAAGCACGCTCAACATGTACGCGGCGATCGACATCGTCGAAGCCAAGCTAAAAATGCAACTCAAGAAGTACAAAGACCGCCACAGTAGCGGCAAATTGCACCGCCATCTATTCCACCGCTTCCGCCGCCAAGCCGCCTAGGCAACTCCGCGCAGACCAGAGGGAAGGCAGGAAAGCAATATTTATAATTTGTACCGCGTTTGTGACGATCGGAAAGTTTGCGGTACAAATTCAGAAGTGGCCTAGGATTAATAGGCATGCATACGAAACATAAGCATTGACAAATTAGCAAATATTTGCTAATATATTTGCAGGTTAAAACAGATAAAAAGGAAAAATATGGCCGAAAAATTAGAAAGCCTTGCACTACCAGAACCATATCATGAGGATATGATGAAAGCCGTCGAAGATGCCCGCCGTGCGGTGCGAGGGACAGCAGACAGCCGCTTTAGTAATGCTGGACACTTTGGCCTGGAAGGTATGGGTAACCAGCTAGGTCCTCATGTTAGTGAAAGTATAAGTATTAATCCACATAGTGATAATCCGGAAGCTACTGAAGCGCATAATATCGTCGCTATTAACGAAAAACGATTAACTGATAAGTATCCTAGCCCTTACTCTAATTACGATGCTCGTATCGAATGGAGGGGTGGTAACCCTTCGGATGTAGTAAAAAATAGTGTAAAGGTGAGTCGGGTGGACAGTAGAGGTGAAAGATATAATCATACTTTCAAAAATCCTGATACGGCTCGAAAATTTGCGGACCTGATTGCCAGGCAGGTGACTCGTCGGGCTGAAGCGGCTAAGGCGGAACAGCGAAGAGCAGCCTAAATAGTCTTTTACGGCCAAAAATCAGTTCCTCTAGGAGCTGTATTTATTTTCGAATAAATAGGGGTCGATTTTGCCTCAATAAAACGGTACAATGTTTTAGATAGTTTTGTTGACTCTTGGATAGGGAGACGTTGATAAGCGTATGAATATTGTTTTTAAGAAAATTTTGGGTGATCCGCAGGCTCGGACGCTGAAACGCCTGCGCAAACGGGTCGGCGCCATTAATGCTTTGGCCGATAAATATACCAAGCTGACTGACAAAGAGCTGAAGGAGCAGACAGCGGTGCTTAAAAGTCGGCTCAAAAAAGAATCATTAGACCAGATTTTGCCCGATGCTTTCGCCGTGGCGCGCGAAGCTGCTACCCGCGCGCTGGGCCAGCGGCACTTCGATGTCCAGCTGATCGGCGGCATGGTGCTGCACGAGGGCAACGTTGCCGAGATGAAGACTGGTGAAGGCAAGACGCTGGTGGCCACGCTACCAGTTTATTTAAATGCCCTGACCGAAAAGGGCGTACATGTTATAACCGTCAACGACTACCTAGCCCAGCGCGACGCCGGCTGGATGGGCCAGGTTTATAGTTTCTTGGGCCTAAGCGTCGGGGTAATTATGGCCGACCATTCTTTTATTTACGACCCGGAATTTACCAATACCGAGCACGAGGACGAGCGCTTCCGGCACCTCAAACCGGCTAGCCGCCAGGACGCTTACGCCGCGGACATCACTTACGGCACTAACAACGAATACGGCTTTGACTATTTGCGTGACAACATGGTGCGTGAGACGGATCAGTTAAGGCAACGTGATTTGCACTACGCTATTGTTGACGAAGTGGACTCGATTTTAATCGATGAGGCCCGCACGCCACTGATTATCTCCTCGCCGAGCGTCACCAGCGGTAACGCTTACGCCCAGTTCGCTAAAACGGTGCTACAACTTAAACCTGAAGTTGATTATGAAGTCGACGAAAAGCGCAAAACCGTCATCCTCACCGACAAGGGCGTCGAAAAAATGGAAAAGGCGCTTGGTATTGACAGCCTCTACGCCTCGGAGAACATCCGCACCATTTACCACTTGCAGCAAGCCCTGCGCGCCCAAACGCTGTTTAAGCGCGACAAAGACTACGTGGTGACCCATGACGGCGAAGTCGTGATTGTCGATGAGTTCACCGGCCGCCTGCTGCCCGGCCGGCGCTATAACGAAGGTTTGCACCAGGCCATCGAAGCCAAAGAAGGCGTGGAAGTCCAGCAAGAAAGCATGACGCTGGCCACCATTTCGTTCCAGAACTACTTCCGTTTGTACGAAAAACTGGCTGGCATGACCGGTACGGCGCTGACTGAAGCTGAGGAGTTCCACCAAATCTACAAACTGGATGTAGTAGACATTCCGCCGAACAAATCAATTGTGCGGGCCGACAAACCGGACCGGATTTATAAAACCGAAGCCGCCAAATTCAAGGCCATTGCCCAAGAGGTAAAAGCCCTGCACACCAAAGGCCAGCCGGTGCTACTCGGTACGGTTTCGATTGAAAAAAACGAACACCTGGCTAATTTACTGACTAAGGCCGGCGTGCCGCACCAGATATTAAATGCTAAAAACAATGAACGGGAGGCCAAAATCGTCGCCCAGGCGGGTGAATCGGGTGCCGTGACACTGGCCACCAACATCGCCGGGCGGGGAACAGACATTGTATTAGGTGAAGGTGTTAAAGAATTGGGCGGCCTGTTTGTACTCGGCAGCGAGCGGCATGAATCACGCCGCATCGACAACCAGTTGCGTGGCCGCAGTGGCCGGCAGGGTGATCCGGGCGTGACCCAGTTTTTCGTCAGTACCGAAGATGATTTGATGCGGATTTTTGGTGGCGAACGCATCGCTTCCATTATGGACCGGCTGAGTGTGGATGAAGACACGCCGATTGAAAACCGGGTGATCTCCAAAGCCCTGGAAGGCGCCCAGAAAAAAGTCGAAGGCTTTCACTTTGACCAGCGCAAAAACGTCGTCCAGTACGACGATGTAATGAACCGCCACCGCAAGGCCACTTACGCTATGCGCCGCGAAATTTTAATGCAGGCGGACATTGCCAAACGGATTAAGATCTTCATCGAAGAAGAAGCGCGTTCCCTAGCTAACTCGCCGCTACTGCTAACCGATGAGCTGGAAGACGTCCTAAAGGAAATATTCCCATTCAGCGAGACCGAGCTAGACCGGCTATTTGGCGCTGACGCTACTAAATTCGAGCAGGTACTGCTCAAGGAAGCTAAAGATTTGTATGCCGCCCGGGAAACGGCCTTTACGCCTGAAATAATGCGCAAAGTGGAACGAGACATTTACCTGCAAGTGCTCGATAACCTGTGGATGCAGCACTTGGAAAACATGGACCATCTGCGCGAAGGCATCCACTGGATGAGCGTGGGCCAGCAGGATCCGCTGGTCGAATACCGCCGCCGCGGCCAACTGCTGTTCGAGCAAATGCAAAATAGCCTGCGGCATGACATCTTGCGGGCGCTCTTCCACGCCCAGCCGGTGGATGAGTCGGAGCTGGAGCGTCCGGTAGAAACCGAACTGACCCGTGCTGCCCGCGGTTCCGTGGATAACGCTTCGCAAATCAACACTTCCCAAACTGAATTTGAAGAACAAGACTTCAAACGGACTGCCAATCAGCCCAAGAATAAGACTGAAGAAGCGAGAAAGAAGGCCCGGAAGAATGAAAGAAAACGCAAAACCAAAGCCCGCCGCAGAAAATAGGAATTAGAAACTAGAAAATAGGGAAGATCATGCATTTTAGAATAAACCCAAAACACCTTTTAAACTTAAAATCCAGGCACCTAACCAGTTTTAGCCACATTACTAATCACTATTTCCTAATTACTAGTTTCTAAATCATGAAGCACACAGTTTCTGAAATCATTCTTAAAAATGGTGCCCGAGGCCTGCTGATCCATATTCCGCATGCCAGCGTCATGACTTTCGACTTTAATTTTCGGGCCGGAGAATATTTGGTAGACCCTAAAAAATGGGAAGTACCCCACTTGATGGAGCATGTGTTGCTGGGTGCCAACGAACTAATACCCAAAGCCCGCGATTTCCAAGCCGAGCTCGAAAAAAACGGCGCTTACTCTAACGCAACGACTAGTGTTTACGATATTACTTATGAAGCAGAATGCGCCGATTTTGAATGGGACAGGGTGCTCGGTTTGCTGCTGGTAGCCATTACCAAGCCGCTGTTCCTAGAAGAAGAATTTATCGCCGAGTTCGGCAATGTTCAAGAAGAGATGGCTGCCCGGGCGAACAACCATTTCCGGCGCCTCAGCTTAGAAATGCGTAAACACTTGGGCATGCTCGTCAAAACCGATGCCGAACGCCTGGCGCTCATGCCGAACGTCAGTGTTAAGGATGTCCGCGAGCACTATGAGCGCACCCATAGTGCCGCCAACTTACGGTTTGTGATAGCTGGCAACTTAACAGCCAGACGTTCAGAAGCTGTCCAGAACCTGATAGCCAATATTGACTTGCCAGCCAAGGGCAAGCGTTTTATCTTGCCTAATGAAATTCCTCGTCGCTTGGAAAGCCCGGTGTATGTCCATAACGAAACAGTCGAAAACCTTTATTTTTACCTGGATACTTTTATGCGTAGACGGATGAGCGACCCGGAGATTGACGCCCTGAATCTCATTAATACCATGCTGACGGAGACCTTGTATTCGCGCATTTTGGGAACTGCTCGGGAACGCGGCTTAGTTTATGGCATGAACTCCGGCTTGGCCCAAACTAAAAATGCCAGCAACTGGTGGTTTGGCGCCCAAGTCTCGGACAAAAACGCCCCGGCGTTGTTCAACATCATAGTCCATGAATTAGAAAAAGTGATGGAAGGTCAGGTAGACGAAGAAGAGATAGAGACCACTAAACAATACGCTCTGGGGCGTTTCCAGCGCTCCGCCCAAACGGTTGGTGGCACTGCGGCGGGCTACGCTGGGCGTTACTTCTTCGACGAGGTGGTTGAAAATTATTATCAAATCCCGGCCCGCATCAATGCTATCGAAAAAGACCAGATTATAAACATTGCCAGGGCCTTGTTCGCGGATAATATCTGGGGCTTTGGCGTGCTAGGCGGTACCGGCGAGCAATTTACCCATGAACTGTTTAACCTGGTAGCTCCGCTTTGGAGCCATGAACTTGTGAAGGCTTAGGCTATGGACGAAATCCTAAGCCGAAGTCAAGCGCTAAACATTCAAATTAACGTAGCCCTTGAGCGGCTAAAAATTACTGAACTTTCCAGCCAACTAGAGGATTTGAAGTCAGTCAGCCAACAGCAAGATTTCTGGCAAGATACTAATTTCGCCCAGGACACTATGAAAAGGATTGCCAAGCTGGAGCTGCAGATCCAGCCTTGGCAAGAATTGCAAAAGGGCACCCAGGATTTGCTGGAATTGTTAGCCCTTAAAGATCCAGCTATGGCTAGTGAACTAGAGCAGCAATTTCAAGAACTGAACTCTAAATATGAATCACTTAAGGAAGACATGAAGCTAACTGGCCCATACGACGACCATGATGCCATCTTGACACTCTCAGCCGGGGCCGGAGGCACTGATGCTCAAGATTGGACACAAATTTTACTCAGGATGTATCTCCGTTATTTTGAAAAAAACGGCTGGAAGGTCACTACTGTGGATGAATCTCCGGGCGAAGAAGCGGGCCTCAAAAGCATAACTTTGGAAGTCGAAGGGCCTTACGTTTACGGCAAACTAAAAGCTGAACAAGGAGTTCATCGTTTGGTCAGGCTATCGCCATTCAATGCTGACAATCTGCGCCAAACCAGTTTCGCCAAAGCCGAAGTAGCACCTAAGATTGATCGCCCAGACGAAATCGAATTAGACGAAAAAGACTTGAAGATTGACGTTTACCGGAGCGGCGGCCACGGCGGCCAAAGCGTTAATACTACCGACTCGGCGGTTCGAATTACCCATTTGCCAACCGGCATAACCGTTGCTATCCAGAACGAACGCTCCCAACTCCAGAACAAGGAAACGGCCTTGACCATCCTCCGGTCAAAACTAGCCCAGATGCAGTTGGAGCAACACGCCGAAAAGCTGGGCGAGCTAAAGGGCCCTAACCAATCGGCCGAGTGGGGCAACCAGATCCGCAGCTACGTCCTGCACCCTTACAAGCAAGTTAAAGATTTGCGCACTAAATACGAAACCAGCGATGTAGAAGCGGTCCTGGACGGTGACCTAGATAGCCTAATCAACGCTTACTTAGACCAACAATTTGGCAATACTCCATAACTAGTATATAATAGTAAATATTATGAGTCCTTTTTCTAGAGCCGCGGAACTACAGGGGCAAACTTCCAGGGAGCGGGATATAAGAAATAGGCTCGCCATTGGTGGCGTGGCGCTCTGGGTTATAGGTGTGGCTATGGCAGCAGCAACCTTCAAATATGGTGCGTTTGAGGGCTTTGCTACTTTGGGAGGCGGTTTTGTGGTTGAAGGCGTAGCCGTGGAAAAAGCCGCCTGGAATTACCACGCCCAGACTGCCAATGGAGCCCAACTAGAACTCGAACCCTCGACGCCTTGATCAACGCCCACTCAAAAATAATCCCTAACCTCGCCAGTTATATGTTAGGCTATAACTAACATAAGCATAACTGTCATGCAAGAGGGAAAAGATATGTCAGAAGCAGTCGTCAGTACCACTACTAAAAGGCAGTGGTTGGACCAAAATGTATTGCTAGTACTTGTGGCGCTCTTAGTAGGCTTAATCGGGGCGCGTTTGCTAACTATTAGTAAGGCCAGCAGCCTAGTGCCAAGCGCGCCAATCAGCGCTATGGCGCTTGACTCAGGCCAGCAAAACTATTTGGGCGATACCAGCAAATACAAGTACGTTATCTTAGAAGATTCCATGTATGCCTCGGTGCCGGCTATAAAGTCGGCCAATCCAGGTACAAAAGTACTGGTTTATAAAAACGTGGCCGCTACGCGCAATGATTGCCAGTACGATAGCCATCGTTCCAGCGGCGTTAGTTACTGCTATGCCAAAACCAATCATCCGGAATGGTTCATCAAAGATTCAGCCGGCAACCCTTTTGCCTTTTGTGACTATTCGCTGCTTTACTGGATGGATGTGGGCAACAGTGCCTACCAGCAGCAATGGTTAAGCGATGTCGTCAGCAATGCTAAAGCCGATGGTTTTGACGGCGTGTTTATGGACGATACCAACACCCACCCCGGTCACTGCAAAGATAACGGCGGCCTGGTCTCGGCCTTGCCGTCATATACGGATATGGCTTATGGCGAAGCTATGAAAGCTTTTATAGCTAACGTTGGCCCCGGCCTAAAGGCTAATGGTTTGTTGGCAATGCCTAACATCAGTGCTGATCCCTGGACTAGCTGGCAAGAGGATGACGCTTTGGCTATGGTACCTAACATTTCGGTCTTTTTCCGCGAACACTTCATGCACTGGACACCTGATAACCCCAGTGTCTTTAAGGACAATGAGTGGGCCGCCGTAGAGAAGCAAATGGAAGATGTCGGTAGGACTGGCGATTATTTGGCAAATACTTACTCTGACAATTCTACACAGAACGAGAACACTATGGTTTATGCCAGGGCCTCGTTTTTACTAGCGTGGAACGGCAGTAGCGCCAGCGCTTTCCAATACCATGTAGATTGCCAATGCGATTCTTACAACCCTATCTGGGCCCAAGATATTGGTACGCCCTCGTCGGCCCGCTACCAGGTTGGCCCGGCTTGGCGCCGTGAATTTAGTGGCGGTACGGCTATTGTCAATCCATCGTCCAGCCAATCAGTTACTGCAAGCCTTGGCGGTAGCTACACCGACGCTAAGGGCTCGACAGTCAGCAGCGTAACACTGGCGCCGGCTTCGGCAGTTATTTTGAAAAAGGCCGTTTCTACAGATACTACGCCACCTCAAGTTAGCTTGACGGCGCCTACCAGCGGAGCGACTTTGAGTTCTAAAGTTCAGGCCTCCGCTAGTGTTAATGATAATGTCGGTGTGACTAGAATCGACTTCTATGTAGATTCGACTCTCAAACAAACTGGCAGTAGCAATACTTACAGCTGGGACACAACTAGCGCTGACAATGGCAGCCATAGTTTGCAGGCTAAAGCCTATGACGCGGCTGGCAATGTCGGCTCTTCGACAGCGGTGACCGTGAACGTAGACAACCCAGTTTCACCACCGACTGCCGATACAGTAGCACCGACCGTAACCATCTCTAGCCCCGCCAATGGCGCTAAAGTTTCGGGGAATGTCAACATATCGGCCCAAGCCGACGATAACGTGGCGGCAACCTATATTGAAGTTGATATAGACGGCAAACTTTACGCTTCGGCCCAGAGTAATACCTTGTCGGTCAGCTGGAACACCAGGTCCAAAAAGGTGCGTAGCGGTAGCCATACCATAAAAGTTATCGCCCACGACGATGCCGGCAACACCGGCAGCTCTTCGATCACAGTTACTAAATAGCCCCTCGCGGTAATAGATGGTTGAGAAGTTTGTGTTTGCTTATTAATAGATTATATTTCATAATCATTTCTATGAGTGAAATTGAAGCACCGACTAATTTCCTGAATAGTGAAATCCCGGGACTAATAATTAGCAATGATCCACACGATTTAAAAGGCGCGGTACTGTCGGCCCAATATCTTCACGACCAAAATCCCCATCTTCCTGCCTCTAAGTCCTTGCTCAGAAGTGTCTTAGATATTCAGAAGATACATAATAAGCAAGGCAGGTTAGCGCGTAGCTGTCGGGTTGATGCGCTAGTTGCCAACGAACAATATCGGGCTCTCACAAATCCTTATATAGAGCGTGCGGAAGTTGCTGCCAATTTAAGAACTGCCGTAGAAGTCGCAGGGCGAGGACTGGGTCGATTCTTAAATTTAGCTAACACTCAGAGCTATTATCGCAAGCTTTTATTACGCCCACGTCTAGAGCCAGCTGAACTCCAGCTTGCGATTGTTTGCCACGAACTTTTTGAGGCTATGGCTGCTGAACCGGGTGGTCGAATTTATAGAGACCCATTAATAATGTCTGATTTGATACAGAGGCATCGAAGAGCCTACTGGTCTGAGAACTATCTTTAACTTTAAGCTAACCGCAGGACAGGTTAAATCAGTTTGCTATAATAAGCTTAATGATTCTGCTTGATCGGGTAACAAAGACTTATACCAAAAGTGGTGCCCCAGCCCTAGACCGTGTCTCGCTCCACGTTGAACCCAAAGAGTTTGTGATTGTAGTTGGCCAAAGCGGGGCAGGCAAGACTACGCTGCTGCGCCTTTTAACCCGCGAAGAACGGCCGTCGAGCGGCAAGATAATCATCGGCGGCATTGATTACGACAAGCTGAAGGACCGCGATATACCGCTACTGAGGCGGAAGATCGGCGTAGTGTTCCAGGATTTCAAGTTACTGCCGAATAAGAATGTTTTCGAAAACGTGGCTTTCGCGCTAGAGATTGTCGGGTTAAGCAACCGCGAGATTAGCTATACCGTGCCAAAGGTCTTGGACATTGTGAATTTGAAGGGCAAGGAGCGCAACATGCCGCTGGAACTTAGTGGCGGCGAACGGCAGCGGGTGGCGATTGCCCGGGCGATCGTACGCCAGCCGCGAATTCTAATTGCCGACGAACCGACTGGCAACCTCGATCCCAAGCACGCCTGGGACGTCATTAGGGTGCTCGAGAAGATCAACCGCTACGGCACCACTGTACTGCTGACTACCCACAACCAGGAGATTGTCAACCGATTAAAGCGCCGGGTGGTGACCATCGCTTCAGGTAAAGTAACTTCTGATAGAGCCAAAGCCGGTTACAGCTCAAACAATAGTAAATAGAAACTAGGAATTAGGAAATAGCTATGAGCAAGCAGAACAAATTGATAATCCAAGCCCAGCGGCTAATTTCTAGTTGCTATTTTCTAGTTTCTGAGTCGGAGGGGGTTTGATGGACCGAAAATTACACACCCTTTGGCGCATTATCCATACCGGTATCGTGAACTTTATACGCAATGCCACTTTGGCTATTGCCGCTATGGCCGTAATGGTAATCACCCTTACTATAGTCTTGTTTTCACTGATAGCTAACGCTGCTTTTCGTAATACAATTCAGCAAATCACCGATAAAATCGATGTTTCAGTCTTCTTGCAAGATAGCGTCAGCGAGGCCGATGCCAAACACCTAGTCACCCAATTGCAAAAATTACCTAACGTTAAAGGCGTTCAATACCTGAACAAGCAACAAGTGCAAGACAATTACATAAAGCAAAATAACGATAATCAGGGCCTAATAGCCGCGACAGTGGAAGTTGGCAATCCTTATCCGGCGACCATCCATATAAAACCGCGCGATCTGAATAAAATCCAGGATATCAAAACGTTTTTGACCAAGCCCGAGATCGCCAAACTGCAAACTGACCGCTCGCCCTCCTACAATGGCAAGCGCAAAGAAGCGATAGATAATATTACACATGCCGCCAATATTCTGCAACGCATGGGGGTGATTGCCGTGGGCGTGTTCGCGGTCGTGTCGGCTCTGATTATCTTCAATACCATCCAGATGGCTATCTTCAACCGGCGCGATGAGATAACCATTATGCGTTTGCTGGGAGCCAGTACTTGGTATATCCGCGGGCCGTTTGTGGTGGAGAGCATCATTTACGGCATACTGTCGGCAGTTATATCCATACTATTAATCAATTCGGTCTTTCTGGCCTCCAGTTCGGCGCTGCAGGCTAGTAGCTTGGGCCTGCTCGATATTTCTTATGCCAATACCTACTTCGGTGGTCACTTCTGGGGGCTTTTGACACTGCAGCTGGCGGTTGGTATAGTGATAGGAGCCGTTTCTTCCATAATTGCTACCAGACGGTACTTGAAATTCCGAACAAAATAGAAGCGTATCTTCCCGTGAAGGTACTTAACAATGGAAATTACAGAATTGATAATTGCTCGCCAAAGGCGAGGAGAGGGTAATTTACAAAATACATGGGGCGTGGTATAGTTGAATCTAGCATAAGCAAAAACAAAACCATGCTTCTAAATACTCTTAAAATTAAACATCACTTACCGACACGCTTGCGCCGAGCGGGGGCTCTGCTGGTACTTTGTTTAGTAATAGCTAGTTCAACGGCTTCACCACTGGCACGGGCTGACCAATACGACGAGCAAATCCGAGCCTTGCAAGCCCAAAACGCCCAAAGCCGGGCATCGGTTACCGGCTTGCAAGCCCAAGCTAGCAGCTACCAGGGCGTAATTGATAATCTACAAAACCAGATCAATGCTATCCAGGCCCAGATTACCGCCAACCAACAACAGCAGGCCCAGTTAGAGCGGGAGATCGCCGAAGCCCAGGCCAAACTGGACCGCGAACGCTTAATACTGGGTGATGACCTAAGGACGATGTATATCGATGGCCAGATGAGCACTATCGAAGAATTGGCTACCAGCAAGAGTCTGAGCGAATACGTCGACAAGCAAGAATACCGCGTGGTAGCGCAGGATAGAATAACCGCCAGCTTGAAAGAAATAGCCGCCCTGCAAGCCCAGCTGAAGATCAAAAAGACCGAAGTCGAAACGCTGCTAGCCGCCGAAAAATCGCAGAACGACCAATTGGCCGCCGATCAAGCCCAACAGCAACAACTACTAAACTTTAACCAAAGCCAACAGGCTGCCTTCAACCAACAAATCTCTGCCAACTCTTCGAGGATTGGCGAACTCCGTCGCCAGCAGGCCATAGAAAACTCCCGCTACAATATAGGTAATTTTAGGGGAGACCCGAATAACGGCGGTTACCCAACTGTCTGGGCCAATGCTCCCCAGGACAGCATGCTAGATAACTGGGGCATGTATAACCGCGAATGTGTCAGCTACACTGCCTTTATGGTCCACCAGGATTTCCTGGCCGGCAAGACTAACCGCGACATGCCTTACTGGGGCGGAGTAGGCAATGCCAACCAATGGGACGATAACGCCCGGGCCGCTGGTATACCCGTAGACTCTAATCCTACACCCGGCTCAATCGCCATTAGCAATGCGGGCTACTACGGCCACGCCATGTATGTCCAAGCTGTCAATGGCAACGAAATTTACGTCCAGCAATACAACGCCCAGCTAACCGGCCAATACTCCGAAGGCTGGCGCTACACCACCGGCCTGGTATTCATCCACTTCTAGCCTCAAATACCTCACCTATTTGCTATTTTATAAATAAAATTCTATAATATTAGTATGACTAGTGAGAGAGACATCTCTTTCGATTTGGACCCACAGCCGGGCAGACTATTAACGCCTCGCGAAGCCCGTCAACAGGTACGGGCTTATGCTGTTCAAGCAGGTATCAATCCTGAGATCTGTGAGGGCTTTTCTTATTATCTTGTCGATAAATTTGGCGTAGACAATAGCAGAACGCTAGAAGTTGGAACTAGGTTAATGGAGGCCGTTGCTCAACTAGTCGATAATACCACTATATACAAGGCACGCTCTTTTAACTACCTCCCGACTAGCGATGACTTGCCCGAGGTCGCTAGCCAGGCTTTTAGGAACGCTCAATTTATGGTTGATGTGTTTGGTGTACCCATGTTTGCCGCGCATCCGAATATAGCCGGACAACCTGGAGGTGTGTATAAAGCACCGCTTGGTGACGACGGTCTTTATCTGTCCTGCAAGGGCGGTTCAGGATCAGGAACGTTTTCCTTAGACTTTGCCATCGGCGCTTATCGTGAGCGTCCCTACGATTATGGAGTAGGAATTCACAACACCCGCGGGGAGATTTGGCGAATGGGCGTGGACACTATGCTTGATCCTAGCGGCCAACGAATACTAAGAATAATACGCACTGGCAGTGGTATTGGTATCAACCCTGACGCCGATTCGGTGAAGGAAGAGCAATTTAAGGCTTATAGGCGAGAATATGGGCTCTTACCCCAAAGAGCTTTAGCTTTTCTAGCACTTTATATAGCCTATGATTTAGGCATGGATTCAGCTGCTGCTTTGAGTACCGAAGGAGCTATTGAAATCTCAACTCTAGGACGCTCAAAGGGAATTTGTGACTATAACGGAATATTTAACGGTGTTGGTTTTGGTGCGTCTTCGAATCCAAATTGGCTCGGAGTCGATAATTTACAAGCCACTTTTTATGATCGACTTATTAATGACCAGGCTGAGAGCGGCTTAAGGCTTCAAGAAGTAAGAGGAATAGATGAGCTGATAGCGGTTTTTAACGAGTTGACGACTATGCAAGGTGAGCCGTTTCCAGTCAAGCTTTGCCAAGATAATGAACGACATGCTAATGAGCTTGCCGTGGCGGCATTTAGTCGTCTTTATCGAGCCAGAAGAAGTGGCTAAAAAGTCAAAATGTCTTTCTTCTTTGCTATAATTAAGCCTAATGTTGTTTAGACAAAAAAGTGGGCGCGGGGAGTTTTTGGGCAAACGTTCGGGCTGGCCTAAGATCAGCCGTAGCCTGGTTATTATACTCTTGGCTGTCTTAATATTTAATTTGGGGGTGGCTGTTGGCAATGGCCGGCTAAGTTTCAATCGCCCCATAGTTGTCAGCGGTAATTTGCCCGACAAACTAGATTATTCCAGTATTAACCAAGTCTATAAGTCGCTGCGCGATAATTATGATGGCAAGCTGAACGAAAGCGACTTACTAGACGGCTTAAAGCATGGCCTGGCAGAGGCTAGCCACGACCCTTACACTGTGTATTTCACGGCCAAGGAAGCTAAGAAGTTTGAGGAGCAGCTCAATAATTCCTTTAGCGGTATTGGTGCGGAGCTGGGTAAAGACAAGGACGATAATTTAATCGTGGTGGCGCCAATTGCCGGCTTCCCAGCCGAAAAGGTCGGGCTTAAAGCCCAGGACATTATAGTCAGCATAGATGGCCAGACTACCTCTAGCCTGAGCATAGATGAAGCCATCAGTAAAATCCGCGGCCCGGCCGGGAGCCAGGTGAAGCTACAAATTGTCCGTAGCCACTCCGAGCAACTGCCGTTCACGATCACCCGCCAAAACATCCAGATCCCCAGCGTCAAAACTAAAATTCTGGATGGCAACATCGGCTATATCCAGATCGTAACTTTCGCGGAAGATACCAACCAGCTTATGCAGCAGGCCGCCGCCAAAATGGCGGACGCCAAGGTCAAAGGCATCGTGCTTGATTTGCGGGGCGACCCGGGCGGCCTACTAGACGCCGCGGTGAATGTTTCGAGTGAATGGCTGCCAAAAGGCAAGCTAGTGCTTCAGGAAAAGCGCGGCCCGGTGGTAGTGAACAGCTATAGCGCCTCCGGCGATAATCCACTAAATGGCATCCCGACAGTCGTTCTCATAAATGAAGGCTCGGCTTCAGCCAGCGAAATTACGGCTGGTGCGCTGCATGACAACGGCGCGGCCTATCTGATTGGCGTTAAGAGCTATGGCAAGGGCGTCGTCCAGCAGATCGTGAATTTTCACGACGGCAGCGAACTGAAAGTCACGGTGGCCAGTTGGTTCCGGCCGAACGGCCAAAACATCAACAAAAAGGGCATTACCCCCGACCAAATAGTGAAGTTGACAGATGATGACGCCAAGGTCGGCAACGACACCCAACTCAAAGCAGCTGAAGACTATTTGAATAAATGATAAGCTGAAGTTTAAGCAGTTGAGCTAAAGGATTCACCGGCCTTTAAAGGGGCATACTCCAGATACATTTCGACTATGTCACCGGGCACCTTGCCGGAGGCGATAGCGGCCAGGGCTTTGCGCCGGCGCCATTCCTTAGCTGAGATGCCTCCCGGTTTGGCGGCTTGCTCCCGGCCTTGTCTTTGAAGTTTATTGGCCCGATTTATGACGTCGCCCGGGAAATCATTAATGGCTAAGGCTGCAATATAATTCTCTAAAGGTATTTTTAAGGCGTTGGCTAGGGATTGGGTATCTAGATTACGTCGCGGGATGGAACAAGCCAAGGCCGCAATCCGGCGCAACATTTGTAGCTTGCGGATATCGAAACCGAGAATTCCAGGAAATTCTTCAGCTAGTTTACGCACATTGCCTGTCCAATTTAACTCTGTTGCTGCTTGTTCCAACCAAGCAACCTTAGCTTGAATCTTAGCCTTAGATCCTATTATTGAGGAGTCGACAGCGAGTATTTTTGGCCCATCTAGTCCTGCTTTTGCGCAAGTTTCTAAGGTTGCTTTAATTGATCTATAGGTATAAGTAAACACACCAGAGCCTCTACTAATTGCCCTGGCCCCATTAACGCCGATGCTATTAAAATAACGCTGTGCGCCTATAAAATTGTCGGGCGGGACAAGAGTAAGAGAAGGATATGCAGAGCGTGCTGTTTGCTGTAGGTCTATAAAGTTACTCAAGCCAAGGCGTGTATAAAAAGCCCGTCGAGCCATGTGGACAGTATCTCTAAGCTCTGGCGGCGGTTTACCGGTTATGTCCTGACTTGCCCTAATGGCTAGTTCTTGGAGGTCTGCTACCAAGGCTTCATCGGGAACCAAATCGAAATTAGCAATCCAGTCGCCATCGCGTTCTAACGACAAGGGCGCTGTTTCCCAGTCATCTATTTCATCATGTTCAGCTACTCCCGCTTCAACTGCGGACGGCGGGTTTGCCATACTATAATTATGACATTAAACAGTTCATGTAGTCAAATAAGCGATACCAAAGTTATTAAACTAAATATATTTGCAAAAAAGTATAAATTTTGCTATAATTAGCCTATAAATTTAAAACATAAATATGACTCAATCTCACGAAGTTAGCCCAAAACAATTCAATGCCGATTGGGACGCGGCCATAGCCGAAGCACCTTATCACGAAATTGCTCGGCAAGCTCGTGAATATGGACTAGAAGAAGTGGCTGCTAACTTAATTGAGCAGGGCAAGCAAGCGGCTGAAGCCAAACTGGCCGAAGCTGCCGCTGATGAAGCGCAGCCGGCAGACGAAACAAAAGTCGAAAGTAAAACATTATCAGCCGAACAGCTAAGAGACATATTAACTGCTTCCCGATTTGTGGCGGTGGCGCCTTTCGAGCAACTTACCTCTACGCTCCATTCTCCCAACAAAGTCCATGCCACCGATCAAGGTTCAACGCTTCGGTATGTCGTACTAGGAGGCCTCAAGCGGTTTGCGATCCCTGAACTAGTTAGAAATGGCCGGGAGTTTATCGAAGGCGGAGTCTCTGAAGTGCTCACCCTAGCTGAACCCGAAGATTTCTTTGTTTACGAGGGCTATAACTTGAAGGAAACACTGGAGGGCGCTACTTTGAACGGTGAAAAGGTGATGTTGCTTAACTATGTCACTATGACCCGTAGCGATACCCCTCCCAGGCAAGGGCCTTCCTACGAAAAACCAAATCAAGGCGGTGATTCAGTAAGACAATGGGGCTATGAATATCCCAACGAAGATGGCAGAGCTGGAAACTACTTTGGCTACACCATTTTACTGCCCGAAAGCAAAGCCCGAAAGCTCTGGGGAGCCCTGCATGCCGACCCAACACTGGTACGGGAAATGGGGGATGTAATTATGAGTGGTTTAGAAGGCTCAACAATTGAAGGTACTCAGTATGATGCCGAACGCTGGCAGCAAAATCGCCCGCCCTACGGCAAATGGCGTCAAGCCAATGGCGGTATCAATCGAATAGCCTTTAGGACTGCTTCCAACCAAACAGCTCAAGAATCTGAAATAGTCGAATTCTAAAATTCACACAATCTCTGGCTTGCCAAGAACAGGGCTAATAGGGTAGCATTAGAAGCATAGAATTTTAGAGAAAGGTCAGGGAGGTGGCGAAAAGCCAAACTAAGTATATTTTTGTGAGTGGGGGTGTGCTTTCCGGACTCGGCAAGGGCATTACCGCCGCCTCCATCGCCAACCTCCTCAAAGCCCGCGGGCTGAAAGTCAACCTCCAAAAGTGCGACCCCTACCTTAATGTCGACGCCGGCACGCTCAACCCGCGTGAGCACGGCGAATGCTTCGTAACTAAAGATGGTGCCGAAACCGACCTGGACTTGGGGCATTACGAACGTTTCATCGACCAAGAGCTTGACCAAGCCAGTTCGCTGATGGCCGGGCGGGTGCTGTTAAAAGTTATCCAAGACGAGCGGGCCGGCAAGTACGAGGGCGAAGACGTGCAGATCATCCCGCACCTCACGGCTGCCATCCAAGACTACATCGAAGCCGCCGGCCAGGGCTTTGACGTCCACATCGTGGAGATCGGCGGCACGGTCGGTGACTACGAATCATTAAGTTTTATAGAAGCTATCCGGGAATTCGGCCTACGCTTTGGGCGCGAAAATTGTTTGTACGTCCACGTCGTTTATTTGCCTTACTTAAACGCCAGCCAGGAAACCAAGACTAAGCCAGCGCAGAATTCGGTGCGTGAATTGCGTGGCCTGGGCATCACGCCAGACGTACTAGTCGGCCGCAGCGAAAAGCCCGCCAATAGCGGTGTCAAGCGCAAACTCAGCTTGTTCTGTGGCGTACCCGAAGAAGCTATCGCCTTGCTGCCCAACGCCTCGAGCATCTATGAAGTGCCCTTAACTTTGGAAGATACCGGCATCGCCGAAGTGATAGCCAAGCGGCTCCAGCTCAAAGTTTCCAAACCTCACCTGAAAGAATGGCGTCGTATGGTAGCTAGGGCCACCCACAAGCATTCTAAAAATGTTCGGGTTGGCGTAGTGGCCAAATACATGGATAATTACGATGCTTACATCTCAGTGTTTGAAGCCCTAAAGGCAGCCGCTTGGTGGAACGACACCAACGTGGAGATTGATTGGATTAACGCTGAAAAATTCGATTCACCGAAGGCCGACATCGGCAAAGCCCTCAAAGGCCTAGACGGCATTTTGGTAACCGGTGGTTTCGGCCAAAGAGGTCTGGAAGGCAAGATCAAAGCCGCCCAGTATGCCTTGAAGCACAAAGTGCCTTACTTGGGGCTATGTTTGGGTATGCAAATGGGGGTGATAGCCGCCGCGCGTTTAGCGGGACTTCCTGAAGCCACGACTTTTGAACTCAATCCCGTGGCCGAAGATATAATAATTAACACTATGACTGGCCAAAAGGGTAAAGAGAACACTGGCGGCACGATGCGTCTGGGCAACTACAATTGCCATCTGGAAAAGGGCAGTCTGGCGGCCAAAGTTTACGGCACAACCGAAATCGTGGAACGCCACCGGCACCGCGGCGAATGTAACAACGCTTACCGCGACCAATACGAACAGTGGGGCCTGCGGGCTAGCGGCATTAACCGTGAAAACAATTTGGTGGAAATAGTCGAAGGCATCGACCACCCGTTCTTCCTGGCCAGCCAATTTCACCCAGAGTTAAAATCGCGCCCGACTCGCCCCCATCCGATGTTCGACGGCTTCATCAAAGCGCTTATTAAGAAGTAATTTACGATTTAAATTAACCCTCTAGCCGCATCCCTTCAGGCTGCTTTGCTAGTTACTTTCTTGCGCCAGCAAGAAAGTAACCAAAGAAATGGCAGGCAACACTAAAACACTATTGCCAGCAGATACCACTAACCTGGCGTGCGCCCAGAACTCCCTCCGGTCGGTCCTAATCTATATTTCTCAAAGAGGATTGGGACTAAACTGGCCGCAATGACTCGGCAGGTCACTGATTGCTGGCATCGGTTTTACTGAGCCTGGAGAACCCCAGACTTTTGGGAGCCAAATTCGGGCATATGAGCCAGGCCTGATTAGATGTAGTAAAAAACGAGCGGGCTTGGCTTCCTGCAGTTGTTTGACGAAGAAAAGAGCCGGCGGCTCTATTCTAAGGAGTTCTGCAGGCAAGCTCGTTTTTTACTACAGCTAGTTGCCTGGATCATCCGTCCGAGAGTTTTTGCCTACTTTTGTCGGTACAAAAGTAGGAGGGTGCGAGCTTTAGGTCGCACTCTAAAGATTTTTTGATCAAATAAAAGTTTTAAATTTGGTTCTTTGGAAAAAACACGTCCTACGATTTGGGTGAAGAAGTTGCCCGGTTAATTTGGTCTAAATCCCAAACACTAATAAAATCACTGCAATAACATGTTTATTGCTCATTGTTTTTTGTTCTTTGATGAGGTAGCATGAGCAGTATGGATCCAAACACCCAAACCCCCCCACCCGTAAGCGATTTAAA
>DATIJT010000006.1:0-18660 GCA_035478435.1 Saccharimonadales bacterium (SeqCode)
AGAGTTGTTTGAGCTAAAAAGTTGCTGGTAGCAAGTTTTTAGTGAGTTCTCGAGCAAGCCTGTTTTGTACAACAGATAGGTCAAGTTTGACGACTGCCTGTCGGCTTTTTCGGTTCCTTTTTGCCGAAACAAAAAGGAATAGGTTTGGTTCTTTTTCAAAAGAACGAGAAGCTTAATTCTGTGGTGGGTGAAGATGTCCCTCTAAGTATTCGCGGATCATGAGGGCCGCGGTGGCGCCTTCGCCGGCGGCCGACGCAATTTGCATAGTAGCGCCAGAACGCACATCGCCGGCGGCAAAAACACCTGGTATAGCAGTCTCCAGTCGATCATTGGTCTTAATAAAGCCAATTTTATCAAGCTCAATCTTGCTACCTACTAGAAATTGAGTATTTGGCTGAAGTCCTACAAATACAAACACTCCATCGGTTGGGAATTCAACTTTTTTACCAGTGGCCGTGTCAGTGCCTACCACTTTAGTAACGGCATTATTCTCGCCGACAATTTCATCAGTCGTGGTGCCTAAGTGAATCGTCACTTTGCCTTGGTCAACAAACTTCTGCAGATCGCGTTGTAGTACATCGCTGGCTTTAATGGTTGAGCGTACTAACAAGTCAATGTGGCTGGCAAAGCGCGTCAGGAAAATGCTTTCTTGGACCGCTGAGTTGCCGCCGCCAATCACTACCAAACGTTTGTCCCGGTAAAAAGCACCGTCACAGGTAGCACAGTAGTGCACTCCCCTAGCATAATATTCGACTTCGCCGGGAGCACCGGTCTTTTTATAATCACTGCCGGTAGCAATTAAGACCGCCCGGGCATACATATCACCATCGGTCGTTTCTAGGCGCTTATATTCGCCCTCGTCATGGATGGCCTGGACTTCACCGAGTTCAATCACCGCGCCAAACCTTTCGGCTTGCTTGTGTAATTCATCGGCCAGCTTAAGCCCTTCAATGCCATCCGGAAAACCCGGGTAATTATCGATTTTATCGGTTACAGCCGCTAGCCCACCTACCACGCCCCGTTCGATTAAGACTGTTTCGATATCTTCCCTGGTAGTATAAATGGCGGCAGTCAGAGCCGCTGGGCCGGCACCAATCATAATAACGTCGTGCTTTTTGTCGGTGACTTTAGATAGCCCTAGCTTTTCCAGCAAAGTAGCGTTATCGGGATTTTGCAGCACCGTGCCATCCGGAAAAACTAGTACCGGGATTTCATCCTTGCCATCCACTAATTTCAGCATTTTAGCATGGATTGCCGGATCGTCGGTGTCTTTATACTCATAGGCGATGTTGTGGGTACCCAAAATGTCGCGCACCCGGTGGCAATCAGCGCACCAGTCCGCCCCATAATGAATAATTTTCTTGTCTTCAGCCATAACTAATCTATTTTATCAGTTATGTAGATTTAAGAGCTATTTATCTGAGTAAGATGCTAGGAAAAGTTGAGCACCGAAGTGAGCTGTACTTTTCGGTACAGCGAATGAGGAGCGGAGACTTTGACAACGCAGCTTGCCAAAGAAATAGCTCGCTAAGCAACTAGGGGGGCTAGTTTGGCTAAATTATAGCCAACAACCACGTCCTGCTGGTCGTCTTGGTTAGTTACAACTGTCACGGGCACCGTTAAAGCACCGCTAAGTTGCATAGCTTCGGCCTGGCGGTGAGGGTGCTCGTCGAGGTTCACTACTTCGTATGGTTTGCCTTTAGCGTCCAGGTATTTTTTGACCATGGCGCAGTAAGCGCAGGTGTTAGTAGTGAAGATAGTGATATTTTTGACCATGATGTCGACCCTCTTTTTTAAGTTTTTAAATTTTTTGGTGCTGTATCTTATTGTATATAGCGCTTAAGCAAAATTCAAGACACTATATATTGTGCTTTTTAATACGTTTGCCAAAGTTACTTACTTATATCGTGCAAGGTGACGTCAAAGACCAGGTCGGCGTTGGGTGGGATGCCAGAGTCTTGGGGCGGATTGGCACCGTAAGCCAGGGCGGCCGGGATCAGCAAACGCCGGGTGCCGCCAACCTTCATGCCCGGGATGCCTTGCGACCAGCCGGCGATTACTTTTTTCAGGTCAAAAGTAATCGCTTGGCCCAAATCTTTGGAACTTTGAAAGATTACACCGGTGGCTGCAACGGCGCCAGTATAATCTGCCGTCACTGATTCGCCAGCTTTAACCTCAGGACCAGGCCCAGGCACGGTATCTATAGCCTGTAACTGGTCAATTTTATTAGTGGGCGTAAAGTTTTCTAGTTGGGTGCCTTGCAATTTCTTATCCTCCTTGGCTTGTGAAGCCGGGTTATTGGCCGTTTTATCTTGCTGCTTATTTTGATTTACCATGGTCAGTACCACGGCAATAGTCACCGCCGAAGAAGTGACCAAAAACAGTAGCGCTAAAAAAAGCGCGAAGAACCGGTGGCTTTTGGGCGTGGACATTGTCGCTTATTATAGCTGATATTTATGGGTTATGTCGACCGGTTCCGCCGGCCAGCCATTTTCAACACCTTCCAAAATAGCTTGTTTTAACCTTCGGGATAAGAAATTGGTAGTTGGTAAGTACCTTAGCTTTAGCCACAGCGGTTTATACAAATTTTTACCATCGGCATGGATCTTAGCCTCAATCGAGTCCTGCATTAGCACCGGCTCGCCGCTAACATAATCGCACAAATAGATATATTGGGTGCCGTAAGGATCACCAGCTTCTTCTACAAAGACCAAGCGCGGGTTTTTGACTTCCAGGCTAGTCTCTTCGCTAATCTCGCGCAGAAGGGCTTGCTCGGGAGCTTCATTCACATCAATACCGCCACCGATCAAAGTGTAGTACTCTTGGCCAAACTTATTGCGGTGCATTACCAGCAGCGCGTCGTCTTTGATTACAATGGCCCTTACTGCTTTACGCATAGTCTTCAACTCTTTAGGTTTAGTTTATATTAGATTTAGGCAGCATCATTAAGTACCCACACGTCATGGGGGTGGCTTTCAACCAAAGACGCATGAGTGACTCTTTGGAATATTGCCAGGTCATAAAGCTCACTAACATTACGCGCGCCAATATCTTGATAGCCACGCCTGATCCCACCCATAAGTTGATTAACAACTTCTTCAACCGGACCCGCGTACGGTACTAGCGCCTCTACGCCTTCAGCGACTAACCGATCAACTGTCAAATCCTTACCGTGGAATTCTTCCTCTGAGCGGGCTTCTGCAGCCTTTCTCATAGCACCAATAGAACCCATGCCTCGGTAAGGCTTGAACCTCAGCATAGCTTCTGGATCGGTGTCTTTATTCTTGAAGCGGTCCGGTACGTCTTTGGCTTTAATATCTATAATTTCTCCTGGAGATTCCTCTGCAGCCGCCATTAATCTACCCAACATAACGGTTGATGCACCGGCTGCTTGAGCCTTAACTATATCGCCAGAATAATTTATTCCCCCATCGGCAATAACCGGAATATTATGCCGGCGGGCCGCTTCTGCGACATTCATAACAGCTGTTAACTGTGGCACTCCCATGCCCGTGACGAGTCTAGTAGTACAAATAGCGCCCGGCCCAACACCTGCTCTTAAGGCATCTGCGCCAGCATCTATAAGCAAATTGGCTGCACGCGCAGTGGCGATATTGCCGGCAATAGCGCCAACTTCATAACGTCTTTTTATTTGCTCTAAGGCCTCTACCATGAAGCTAGAGAAGCCTTGCGCCTGGTCTAGTACAAGCACATCGACGCCAGCCTCCACTAAACGGGCCGCTCTATCTTCATAACCAGGCTTTGTCCCAATTGCCGCACCGACTAGCAAGCCCGCATCTTTAACTTTGGAAACTTCTTTAGCCTGATCTTCGGGTGTCATGTAACGATGAATGATGCCTATGCCGCCCATTTGAGCAATAGCCATAGCCATGCGAACTTCAGTTACCCGATCCATAGGCGCCGTAACTAAAGGCTTGTCTAGTTTAATAGCAGATGTTAGCTGAGTCGAAAGATCAATCTGACTTTCGGGGAAACTAATGTAGCCAGGTTCAAGTAAGACATCATCGAAAGTTAGTGCTGTTTCGGGACGAATCTTCATAAGCAATTCTAGTCTTAAGAAGAAGGTTTTGTCAAAATTTTAAGCTTTTTTAAATCCGTTCGGCATCAAACTTTTGGTGGGCAGAGCTAGCGACTTGGTCGAGCAAGGCGTTAACTTCAGTGTCGGTCATGGTTTTTTCATAGCTGGCGATAGACAGGCGGAAAGTAAGCTGCCTGCGAGCTTTATCCTCATCGCGCTGGTAAATATCAACTGGGCTGAGTTTGGCCATAGTCTGCTCCGGCTTGGATTTTTCGATCTCCTGCCATAGAAAGTTAAACAACTCTTGGTAAGCTAGCTCGGCTGAGACTTTGAGGCAGATATCTTGTGCAACTTTTGGATATTTTGGTAAAGCCATGTAGTTTTGGCTGGGTGTATTCTCTAAAAGCTCAATGTCGAACTCAAACCCGGCTGTAAAATCAGGTAATTTTAGGGATTTTCTGACTGAGCTTTTGTATTCACCTACTACTCCCCAAGCCAGGTCGTCTTTGACAATTACAGCCGAACGCAAGGGCTCATAAGGCGCACACATCTGTTTACCCCAACCGTCGCCACCAAAGTCAAATTCTTGAAGCGGCCGAAGCTGATTATCGATGCCTGGCAGCAATTGTTTCAAATACTTTCTAGCCTGATAAAATGGGGCACCAGCATAATTCTGCTGGGCGGTTTTAGGTTCAGCCGAAAAGATTAGGGCAATATGGGTGGCTTCTTTGGGTATTTCCGGTTCGGCGGCGTCCGCTACGCCTTTCATATGGATTTTATTGATTTCAAACAAGCCAAACTCGTCATAACCGGCTTTGATGTTGGGGTGGACTTTTTCTAACAAGCTCGGGGTTAAGCTCAGGCGGTAATATTGCAAGTCGGGGCTTAAGGCGTTAGATAGTTGGAAAGCTTGGGATTTGTCTTGGCCGACTTTATCCAGCAAATTGCCGTGGACGAAGCTATAAGTCAACAATTCATTGGCACCGGCCTGACTTAATGCGTCTCGAATTTTAGATTTAAATTCAGTCTGTGGATCTTTCTTGGGCGGTGTTAGGTCGCGCCCCGGCAAAACCAGCGGCAATTTGTCGTAACCGTAAAGCCGTCCGACTTCCTCAACCACATCTTCACGCAACTCAACATCTGTCCGCCAGAATGGGGCCGTTACTTCTAGTTCGTTGCCACTTACCTCCACCTTGAACTCCACGTTTTCAAGTAAACTTTTGACCTCTTCGGCGGAGATATTAAGACCGAGCCTGGCATTAATGAATTCCAGGCTCAAGCTAACAGGGGGATGCACCGAACCCCGTTCTAAAACAGGCTGTTCGACGTGCACGTCATCAATGAGCGGGCCGGCTACCTGGCCGCCGCTGAATTTGGTGATATCTTCTATAGCATGACTTATAACGGCTAAGTTCTGAAGCGGGCTCTGGCCCTTAGTAAAGCGGGTTACGGCGTCAGTAAACAAGCCATGCGTCATGGCAGCGCGCCTTATAGAATACATGTCGAAAGTGGCGCACTCTAAAATGATGTTTTTGGTATGCTCGTCGACTTCGGTTTCAGCGCCACCCATAACCCCGCCGATACCGATTAATTTTTGATCGGTGGCGATCATGATGGCTTCAGATGATGGTTCAATTTCTTTGCCGCTGAGAAGTTTAAGCTTTTCGCCAGGCCTAGGCTGGCGGATTACCAAACTAACATTTTCACCGCCACTCAGCGCCCGGACTTTGTCGTAGTCGTAAGCGTGCAGCGGTTGGCCGGTAAGCAGCATAAAATAGTTGGTGACATCGACGATGTTATTAATCGGCCGGGTGCCGACGCGGGCTAAATAGCTTCGCAGCCACACGGGGCTCGGCTTAACAACCGCGTCTTTAATGGCTACCGCTACGAAGCGGGGTATCAGCTCCGGTAGTTCGTTTCTAATTTCCAGGGTTAAGCCTTCGCCGCTCGGCAGATCAGGGTTCAGGCGATACCAGTCTGGAGATTTAAATGCTTGGCGCTGAATGCCGGCAAGCTCACGCGCCAGTCCCAGCTGGCCAAAGCAATCGGGCCGGTGGGTGAACATTTTGTTCTCAATATCAACTAGATAATCGTCCAGTCCGTAAACTGGCGCGAAAGCATCGCCCGGATTGGCCGCTTCGTCTACTTCTAAAATTCCTGAGTGATCTTCGCTCAGGCCGAGTTCATGCGGGCTGGCTAGCATGCCGTTGCTTTTCTGCCCTCGAATCTCGCGCGCTTCCAACACCAAGGGCTCTTTACCAAAAGTACTAGGAACAGTCGTGCCAGGCGGCAACCAAGCCACTAGCAAACCTTCGCGGACGTTCGGCGCCCCGCAGACGACCTGGACATGGCCGTTTTGGTCCCGTTCGACATTTTGGGCGGCCCCGCCGTCGTCAATTCTGCAAACGCTCAAGTGATCCGAATTCTCCAGCTTTTGGCAATCTACCACTTTAGCTATCAGGATCCCCTCGTAGCGAGCGCCGAGGTCAATTACTTCGTCGACAGCCCCCAGCTGGGCGCCAATTTTTTCCACCAATTCATCAACGCTACCGGGCAACAACTTGGCGTTCGAGTAATACCGCGCCCAATTCAAGCTAAGTTTCATGCCGGCTTCTCCCTGCTAAGTTCAATGGAATGCTTGGCAATTTCGGGGTCGCAGGCCGAAAACTGGCCGCAAAAGGCCCGGCAGGCCTCCGCCCACTTTTTTTCCAGGTAGTGCAGCCCGCAGCCCTTGCATTGGTAAGTCTCTGGATCGCTCATCCCGAAACCTCATCAAGTAAAGAGATTACTTGATAGCCATATTTATCTGCATCTTCAGGTGGCCATAAACGCAAATCTTTGGTATGAACTACATAACCGACACGTTTTTTTAATCTGCGCCCGGTTATTTCCTTTGTCGTTTCATCTTGCTCTTCTAGAATTAAAACATCCCCCTCTCGACAATCCCAGTCAGCTAGGCGAAGCTCAAACGTCTTTTTACCCAAAAGGATAGCCTGAAAATACTGCGATAAGACTTCTTTACGAATTTCGCTCGTCATAGATACCTCATCTTGGTTCATCTTTCATTTTTATGACTCTGGCCTCAAGTTCATTCATAGCTTTTTTAAAAGAAGCTTCGGGGTCTAATTGCAACAGTTTATAAAGAATAAGGATTGACCACATGAGATCATTCAGCTCGTGTTCTACTTTGGGTATTGCATCGTTAATGTCGCGGCGATTACGTACTGCCATAATTAATTTCATTAAGTCACCAACATCACCGACCAATCCATCGACGTAGTCATTTAAGTCCCAGGTTTCGCGGCCTTTTTTACGATTATAATCGTCATAGTGGTTAGCAATGACAAGGGCGCGCTTTTGTAAGTCTTTCAAATCACTCATTATCGCCTCTTCTTGACATTCTGCCTCTGTTTTGCTAACATTTTATTATCACCATGACCAGACAAGCCTAAGGTTTCGACCGACCGCCTACGCTGGTCTTTTTTATACTCCAGCGATTGCCTTAGCAAGTCAACACGAACTATGACAGGCAGAAATTTGCCAAGCAATTGTGAATAGTTTTTGTTAGGCACAAAAATGTGTGCTAGTTTGCCTTTTTCGGTTAAGTATTCACTAAGGCACGTAAAATCGCCATCGCCACTAACCAAAATAGCCTGGTCATAACGATCATAAACTTTGGCAGCGGCATAAAGCACTAACTCAGCGTCAACATTTCCTTTAACGGCAATTTTTCCGTTAGCCTTATATTGGGTGGTTGGCTTAAGGATTAAATGGTAGCCCATATCCTGTAGTCGATCGTAAAGCAGCTCGTTACCAGCTAATTGACCGATAAACAGATACGCTTTGCTGACACTATATTTATTTTTTAAGTAGAGGCGGAATTTGGCGAAATCCAATTTCCAGCCCGCACTTTGCACACCAAGATTCAAATTTTGGCTATCAATGAACGCGTAGACAATTGGGACTATTTTTTTCATACAAATTGCCTCAAGAAGTCTAGTTTGCCGCTTTCGAAGTGGCGGATGTCTTCTATGCCGTACTTCATCATCACCAGGCGTTCAATGCCGCCGCCCCAGGCGAAGCCGGTGTAAACTTCGGGGTCAATGCCGGCCAGGTGCAGCACGTTCGGGTGGATGAGGCCGCAACCGAGCAGTTCTATCCAGCCGGTATACGAACAGACATTGCAGCCTTTTTTGTCGCAAAACGGGCAGCTTAGGGCGAATTCAAAACTCGGTTCGGTGAACGGAAAATAGAAAGGCTGGGTTTTGACTTCCAAGTCCTTTTGGTAATACTCTTGCAAAAAAGTCTTAAGCGTGGCGATCAGGTGGCCGGCATGGATGCCTTTGTCAACATAGACGCCTTCTAGCTGGTAAAACGTATGTTCGTGGCGGGCGTCGAGGTCTTCGTTACGGAAAACCCGGCCGGGGATGACGACACTTATGGGGTGGCCGGCTTCTAAGTTTGGTTTCAGGGCTTGGAGCACCCGGTTTTGCATGGTCGAAGTGTGGGCTGGCGCGATCAGGCCTTCGGTGGTCATGAAAGTATCGTAATCGTCGCGCGCCGGGTGGTTTTCGGGGAAGTTCAGGCTAGAGAACATATGGTAATCGTCGTCCAGCAGCCGGCTTTCCACGGCCGTGAAGCCCATGCGGTAAAAGATGTCGAGCACCGCGTCGAGTTCAGCCATCAGCGGGTGCTGGCTGCCGACTTCGGGACTTAATAGGCGCGGCCTTTTATCGGCCGGCACATTAACATCAAACGGGGCGGTCACGTCTATTGGCGGTAAAGCCTCGGCTTGGTCGGCTTGGTCATTTATAAGCTGCTGTAGTTCAGACTTAAGGTCATTGATTTCTTTGCCAAAATTAGCCCGCTCACCCTCCGGCAAGTTGGGGATTTCGGCGTAAAGCGCCCGCAGTTCGACAGCCTTTAAGATGTCGGCTTTATTTTCCAGCTCTTCCAGGCGGTCTTTAAGCAGCTCGGCAACTTCAGCAACTTTGGGGTTTTGATAATTCATTAGTGTAATTATAACAAGCGCTTAGAATAATGCAGTTGGTTTAGATAATTTTGACAAAACGCCGTATAATTATATGGCACAGAAACTTATTTAATAGTGATATCAATATGGCTAGACATGAATTGTTACATGAACCTGTTCCTGGGGCTTCTGCCCTAGGCGAATTAGCTTATGGCTACCCGCTTCAAGACTTAAAACCTGATCCTGTAGCCACTTTTGGGGGTTTCGAATTTACGTATGGCTCGTCTTTGGCCGGAGCCTCACAAGCTTTTCAGCAGCTGGCCGCTGAACTGACCTCGGGCGAAGTCTCTTGCGATGCCCAGACACGGGTAGAGCCAGGGCGCCTTTATACCTTTACTCATGCTAACCCTACTGTCAGACACTACTTATTTAGTGCCTTTATTAATAGAATTCAGGCGGCTAGGCCGGAACTTTATGATGCCATTGCTTACGTCGAAGCTCTTAACGCCACCAAAATGCCGCAATATCTAAAGCATCCGATCATAATTCTGGAAGGTTTGTTCGATGACCTAGAGACTACCGATCTTGATCCCGAACCCAATGTCCGGGCCCGCACCAGTTTGGGCTACTTCACGGGCTTCTTAGACTTTGTTCGCTACGACAGGCCGATATTAGTAGTCAGCTCTAGATTGTCCTTCGGAGAAGAAGTAGTCCCCGAAGTAGACCGTTTAGATCCTGGTGGGCTAGCGGCTCCATTGTTAAGAACCTTATTAGGCAACGGCGCTGATTTATCTTTGCCGCCCCCTATACCTTTGCTAAGAAAAGTACCAACTACAGTTTCCGAAATAGCAAAAGCAAAGGCAGAACCAGTGCCCGGCCAGACGGCTTCCTAAATACGCAGGCCTTAAATTTAAATTAAAAGTTGTATTGATAAAATTTGGGGCGTAGACTGAGCTTAAAGAGCATAAACGTAATGGGGCGAAGGCATGGCGGCTGAAGCGGGCATTGAAAAAGTTTTTACAGATTTAGAAACTCCACAACCGCTTTTAGGACCCCTAGAAATCCAACCAGGCCATATAGTTAAACTCACCCGCCGTGATGAGGTCGGCGGGCAGATAGGACGGACTATGCGTGGCAAAGTCTTGTTGACGCCCCACTCTATTGTCGCTTGTGAAAGCGGTTTACGAGTACTACCCCACTACTACATCGGCGAAGTGGCGATCAGGCAAGATGACGGCTCATACACCGACCCTAAAAAACAGCCGCAGCCGGATCTAATTTTCCTGCCTAAAAGCAAAGACTTTCAACTTGAAAGTATTGAAGGCATGGAGCAAAGCGAACGAATCTTATCTTTGGTAATGCCGCGGCCATCGCCTACGGCTATAGACCTAGCCGTAAGTTAGATTATCTGCTTAGATAGACCCATGCCAAACTTTTCTTTTGATGTGGTCAGCGACTATGACAAAGCCGAGATGAACAATGTCTTTGACCAAACGCTGCGTGAGATCCAAAACCGCTATGATTTTAAAAATACGCCGGCGGCTATGGAGTGGCTGAACGGCGATAAGACGGGCTTAAAAGTTACTGGCAACGGCGAGTGGCAAATCGAGGCCATTTTGGATATTGTGCGCAAAAAGCTAGCTGCTAGAAACCAAAGCCAGAAAGTGCTAGATACATCTCGCGAAGTCGTCGAAAGTAACCTAAAAACTGGCAAAGAAGTGCCATTTAAACAAGGTCTCGACCAAGACAAATCCAAGAAGATTACAAGCTTGATTCGTGACAAGTATCCTAAAGTCAAAACCCAAATCCAGGGCGACGCCGTGCGCGTCATGAGCGCCAGCAAAGACGACCTGCAAGCCGTCATGCAACTCCTCAAAGCCCAGGACTTCGACTTTCCATTAAGCTTTACGAATTACCGCTAGGGTCAGGCATTTCTGCCCTTAATATAGTGAGACTTTGGGCTAGTTCTGGGTAGTCATCGGGCTTACCGGCCGCCCATTCTAGAGCCGGTAAGGGAGCATAGTAGTATGCTGGGCGAGGATCAACTTCCCTCACACTGCCGACAAGGCAATGATCAGTTAAATACCCCATAATTGGGGAGAAAGCTTTATCGTTACTGTAGCCCATTGCTTCAAGAAGCAGCCGACGGTTCGGGCGGTTAAGCGTTAAAACTAAAGCCGCTAAATGATTCACGAGTGGCCGCTTGTCGCGAAGTTTTGGCTCCAATAAAATAGCCGCCTGCTGGGCAAACTGTTCCTGCTGCTTTTCTTCTTCGCTCTTTCTTCCTTCGTTATCATCTTTATGGGCTTTAACTATTCCAAGCGCCACCAAGAAAGCCATTACGCTTCCCGTAGCAATAACCAGCTCTTTTTTGGGCGGCAGGTGCCAGGCTGTTTTACTCTCTTTAGAGTTTGACATAAAAATTATTATAAAATTTTTTTCTTTATGTAACAATCCTTAAGGTGCGCTATACTTTTAAGCATATGCCTAAAGCTCAACCAGCTCCCGAACCTGACCTGCGGCAGAAAGCCCAAAATGTGCTATACATCAACGACTGCGGCAATTACACCATGCCGACGCATGGGCTTTACCCACACCAGTGGCTGTGGGACAGCTGTTTTATAGCCATTGGGCTCCGCCATCTGGATGTGGAGCGGGCTAAAATGGAAATCTTGAGCTTGCTGCGCGGCCAATGGAGCAACGGTATGCTGCCGAACATTATTTTCCGCGACGACCCGGCTTTCAGGATCGACCGCAACGCTTGGCGTAGCTGGCTGAGCCCATTCGCGCCGCGGGATGTCATGACCACAGGCATTACCCAACCGCCGATGTTAGCTGAAGCTATCGTCAGAATTGGCGAAAAGATGGAGTGGCCGGAACGCCGACTATGGTACCGCATGGTCTGGCCGGCGCTGCTGGCTTATCACGAATGGATGTACCATGAGCGCGACCCGCACGGCGAAGGCCTGGTGCTGCAAATCCACCCCTGGGAAGTTGGCCTAGACAACACCCCGCCCTGGATGGCCGAGCTGCACGAACACCAGCTGCCTACCTGGATAAGCGTGGTCCAGCGCCTGAAGTTGGACCGTTTTCTGGGCCTGTTCCGACGCGACCACTCGGTACCCATCGATGAGCGGTTTTCGACTATTGAGGCCCTAGGTATGTTCAGTGTCCAGCGACGTTTGCGGCGCAAAGCTTATGATATTGATAAAATCCTGGACCATTCCCTGTTCGCCATAGAGGACCTGAACTTTAATAGTATTTTGGTGCGGGCTAACCATCACCTCAAGCACATCGCTACTAGTTTGCGTGAGGACTTGCCCGAAGAGCTAGAGAAGCGCATGGAGCTAACCGAAAAGGCTTTCGAAGAACTGTGGGACCCCTACTCCACACAATATTATTCGCGTGATTTCATCACCCACAAACTGCTAAAAGTGCCGAGCATCGCTACCCTTTTAACGCTTTACAGCGGCGTTATACCCCACGAGCGGGCGGCTTTGCTAGTCAAGCAGCTCGAAAACTCACACGCTTTTGGCCCTGGCTACCCGGTACCGAGCGTACCGGTGAATTCATTCTGGTTTAATTCTAAGCTTTACTGGCAAGGCCCAGCCTGGGTGAATACTAACTGGCTGATAATCGACGGCCTGAGGCGCTACGGTTTCCACGACCACGCCGACGCTTTGCGGGAAAGCACGCTGGAAATGGTGGAAAAATCCGGCTTTTCGGAGTATTTTGACCCCATCACCGGCGCGGCCGCTGGCGCCGACAACTTTAGCTGGACCGCCGCCCTAGTACTTGATTTATTGAAGAAATAAGTTTATAATCTGCCATCTAACTAAGGAGTTGTGATGGCGGAGTACGGCCACGGCGTATTTTACCCAGCCGAACTTTCGGAGCTGGAAGTCAGACATTTATTGTATCTTAGCCAAACCGACGTCACCAAAGACCCTGATCTTGGCCTGCAATATGCCGTCGCGGCTTATGATAAAGCCTTGCAGCCGGAAGTGGCCGCCAGCGACCCAACGGCCGCCGGCGAAGCCGCCGCCAAAGCCGGCTTCCGTTCCGAACAGCTCAATTATGCGGCTAACGTAGTTAGCAAGTGGTTCGAGCGATCTCATGAAGCGCTCCAGGCTGATGACCCAAAAACCAAACGCGAAAGAGTGGCTACGTATATACTGGAAGGCCGGGCTTGGGGATTGGATGTTCTTAAAGGCTCAGGTAACCGTGAACTACTCGACAGAGCTCTACTTGCTTTCTTCTTAGGAGAGCAGATAGTTCAAGAGCAACACCACGGCGGTATTTTTGACTGGGACCCTTACGCCGCCATGCTGAAATGTCATGACGCGACCTTTGAGGCCATGTTCGGCAAAGGGCGGCGGGCAGCCCGGTTTGCTATTTCGGCGATGGGGCGCAGCCTGACTGCCCTACCTGAAAACGCTAATACCCCAAACCAACTGGCTACAATTCCTAGAATGACCAAAAAGGACATTAAATTTAATTCTAAACATACTTTAATTGGCCTCGCCGCCTTGTTCCTGGCAGTAACCAAGAAAATCAATTTCGCTCAGCCACTGCGCCGTAAGTTAGCTTTTAAAATACTGGGCTAATTATTCTTCGTCACCATCGGTCGGGCGTTCGAGTAGCAGCGGTTCGACTTGGGGGTTGCCGCCGGCTATTTTGACGACGTCTTTGTCCACTTTGCCCAGCTCTTTGTGAGCGCTGTTAAAATGACCGACTGTCGCCCGCAGCGAATTGCCCAATCGGGCGAAATAGCCGTCAACGTTTTTGAGGTGTTTGCCTAATTGCTCCACGTTGTTGCGGATAAGCTCGGTGTCTTTTTGAATTTCTAGGCTATTAAGTCCTTGCGATACGATTTGCAGCATGGCGCTCAGCGTGCTGGGCCCGACCACCGTCACCCGTTTATCGACCGCTGCGTAGTGCATCAGGTCCCGGCCATTCACGCCACCTATGCCAACCTTGTTAGCCAGCAGGTCATAATAAATGGCCTCAGATGGGATGAACATCAGCGCCTGTTCCAGCGTGCCTTTCTTGGGCAGGATGTACTTGGCGGTTTCGTCTATCCGCTTTTTCAGATCTTCTTTGAAAATCTTTTCCAGGTTAGGGCGGTCTTCGGCCTTGGCCTCCACCAAACGGTTGTAGTTTTCTAAAGAGAATTTGCTGTCTATGGGCAATAATTTATCATCCAGTTTTATAACGGCGTCAACTATCAGGCCATCCCCTAGGCGGTACTGCAACTCAAAGGTGCCGGGGGGCAACATGTTTTCCAGGATTTGTTTTAGGTAGAACTCGCCTAAAACACCGCGCTGTTTGGGGTTTTGCAATACGTTTTGCAGGCTTTTGAGTTCGTCGGCCACATCGACCACCCGCTTGTTGGTTTCGTCCAGTTTAGTCAGCCGGCCTGAGATGTCGGTAATAATCTTAGCCGATTGCTCAAACTGCCGCTGGATGCTTTCGCTGATGTGTTTTTGGCTTTTATCCAGCTTGTCGCTGATCCGGTCGTTCAGCGAATCTTTTAACTCCAGCACGCCTTTATTGAGCTCGGTAAGGTCGGCTTTGAGCATCTGGGCCGCGCCCTCATCGCTCTTGCCCTGCTTTTTGACGATCAAATAAAACAGCAGCGCCGCATTCAAAATCCCCAAAATAACAACTGCCCAAAGCATACTTATATTCTAACAGCTCTTAAATAAAAGAGGTGGTCTGGCCCTATTCCTTTTTTGTCGGTTCATTCAATATATCTGCTAAACACTACAAATTTGATCCGATCGTATCAAATTTGTAGTAAATCATAGATTGATGTCTGATTATTTGAAAAAATGAGTCTGGGGCAGATGAGGGCAGCGCTAGGATTTTAATAGCAGCGAAAGAATGAACAGTACTAAAGCCGATAGTACAATCGCGCCCCCGGCCGCGATACCAACGTAGAAAGCTAAAAACAGGCCGGTGATAACCGCGACCATGGCCACGGCACTGGCCAAGAAAATAGTTTGGGCGAAGCTTCGCGTAAAGCGGCTGGCCGTCACCACCGGTATAACTAGCAGTGCGCTAATAAGCAGGCCGCCGACAATCCGTAGGCTTAAGACTACGATTACAGCGGTCATAGCGGCTAGTAAATAATTGAGGGTGCTTACTTTATAGCCAGCGATCCGGGCGCTGTCTTCGTCGAAGGCAATGTGCAGGAAAGCCTGGTAATTTTTGGCGATTAGAAAGATTACTAATAATGCGGCGATGGCTAGCGTGATAATATCGCCCCTTTCAGTGGTAGCGATGCTGCCGAAAAGATAACTATTAAAGTCGGTCCGGGCACCATGCGCCAAGTTAGCCAAAACTACCGCGACCGCCAAACCGCCACTCATTAGTATTGCCAAACTGGTCTCACCGCTAATATTTTTATTCTGTCGTAAATACTCGATCATTAAACCTCCAACCACAGTGACCGGCACTGCGAATAAAATCGGTGTCGAGCCAAGCAATAGGCCAGCCCCTATACCCGCTAAACTGACGTGGGCTAAACTGTCAGCAATTAATGAATACCGCCGGGCCACCAAAAAACTACCCATCAGCGGTACTGTAACGGCCACAAGCAGTCCGGCCAGCAGGGCCCGGACCATAAAGGCGTAGCGAAAAATATCAAGCATGGGGTTCTCCATGTTGGTGATGCAATAGGCGGTGTTGTTGGTTGTAGAAACTTGGCAAATATTTATCGGCTTCAAAATGCTGGGGCGGGCCATCATAAAGCAGGCTGTGGTTTAGGCACATAACCCGTGTCACCAGCCTGAGTACCGTATCAACGTCATGTGAGACCATCAGTATGGTGATGCCTCTTTTTTGAAGCTTAGCCAAAACCTGAAAAAATTCAGTTTGTGACCGTTCGTCAATCCCAGTAGTTGGTTCATCAAGTATCAGTAGGCTAGGGTCGGCTGACAGAGCCTTGGCAATTAAAACCCGCTGCTGCTGTCCACCAGATAGTTCAGCGAAACGCTTGCCTAAAAAATCGAACATTTTAACGTCACGCAGCGCCTGGACAGCGCGGGCTTTATGGCCTTTAGAACCAAGTCCCACGACTTCCAGCACGCTTAGTGGAACTTGGGTGTCGTGGGCAAAACCACGCTGCGGTATGTAGCCCACTTTGTCGGGTCTTTTAGACAGCTTGCCGCTGGTCGGTCGCGAAAGGCCAAGTATAACTTTTAATAAGCTGGTTTTGCCGGCGCCATTGGGCCCGATAAGCCCGATAAACTCACCCGAGTGGACGCAAAATGATACTTTATCGAGGACTAATTCTGCCCCCAGGGTTACAGAAAGCCTGTCAACGTCTATGAGCAGACGTCTAGCGGCATGCGAGGGCGGCGTGTAAGGCGGCAAGGTTTTGTCGCTGGACGCTGAGGTAATCTTTGCCTTGTTTCTGGTCGGCATCACTTATTCCTTCAATCGGGTCAAATACGGCCGTTTTAGCGCCTGTTTCCTGGGCAATGGTTTCCGCCAAGCGCGGGCTGACCAAGCTTTCAAAAAAGACGTACTTAATATTTTTAGCCCTGGCTAGTTGGCTAAGCTCCGCTAGTTTAGCGGCACTCGGCTCTTCGTCGGGACTGACCCCCGCGATCGACGCCACATCTAAATTATACCGTTTCGCCAGGTAACCGAAAGCGGCATGTGAAGTTATAATACTACGGCTCTGGCAACTTTCCAGGCCAGCCTTAAAATCTCGGTCCAACTGGGCGAGTTTAGCTTTATAGGACTCAGCGCGAGCCACAAAATACTCTTTATCCGCCGGATCTGATCTAATTAGCCCGTCACGAATGTTGTCAACAACCTGTTCGGCTAATACCGGATCGAGCCAAAAATGCGGATCCTTGACATTTGGCGATGCCGCGCCGTCCTCATTCTGGCCTTCGCGCAAATCGATACCTTGGCTAGCTTTAACGGACAGATGTTTAAAACCCGGCAGGAACTTATTGACCCAAACCTCCAGGGTAGCGCCGTTATAGACAAATATTTTGGCTTTTTGGGCACTAACCAGTTGTCCTGGCGACGGTTCGTAATCATGGGGTTCTGAACCCGCCGGCGTAATATTGGTTACTTGGGCTTTAGCCCCACCAACTTGTTTGGCAAAATCATATAAAGGGTAAAAACTGGCTACGATCGTGAGCTTCGTATTATTGACTTGTTGGATTGGCTTATTACGCCCCAGGCCAAACGCGGCCAAACCAATCACTATACCGATTAGAATGATAGCGCCCATCAACTGTTTTATTCTCATTTATTACTCCTTCGCAATACTCAAATGCTAGCTTGGCTAATTAATTATTGCAAATTTGTCGCAATTTGTGGTATATTTGCGGCATGGTTGAACTTGGCGACATATTTGAAAAGAGCCTTAAAAACCACGGTTATAGCTTAACCCAAGCCCGTAAGGCCGTTTTTGAAGCCTTGGTACAAAAAGAAACCCAAACGATGCGTGAATTGGTAGAGCTGTGCCAGGGCAAAGTTGACCGCGCCAGCGTCTACCGGACCGTCGCCCTGTTCGAAGGTCTAGGTATTGTCCAGCGCCTCCAGATCGGCTGGAAATATAAGCTGGAACTAACCGATAAATTTAGCCACCACCATCACCATTTGACTTGCCTAAACTGCGGCCAAACCTTTCCCTTGCCCGAAGATGCCGAACTGGAAAGTCGTTTACATAAGCTAGCAAAATCTAAAAATTTCGCCGCCCAGGACCACCAACTAGAAATCCGCGGCTTGTGCCAAAATTGTCAAACAACAAATAGCTAATACCTTATCCTGGCGTCCTCTGGCAAGATAAGCACGCCAGTTTCTCGTAATCTTGATGCGTTTTCTCCCACGGTTATTTGGAGCTCACCGAGCAAAGCTTGAGCTTCTTCTTCACCATTAACCGCAACCCACAAAGTATATTTTGGTTTCTCATCGCTTGGCCACGGAAACTGAGTTGCCCGATCCCAAGGTGGCGGATAATAGTCCAGCGGAAGAGCTAAAAAATAGATTTTACTGCCAAGCTCTCTGAGCCATTTTTCAAATTGTGCAAATGAGTCTATCTGGCCTTGTTTGATCAGATCAATAGCCATTTGGGTAGGAAATCCAGCATGATTAAATAGAGGATCTCTCATCAGTAGATCTTCCATACTAGAGATGGCAGCCTTAATGTCTGGAGGGCAAGGGTTTTGTTCTTCTCTTTCGAAACGGCTATCGGACATAAACTATATTATATAATTTATTATCTACAGATGCAACAATTTTTTGCTTTGTGTTAGAGCTAACGAAAACAGTATGTCGCCATTTTAGTGGGGCGTCAATGAAAGTGTGAGTGGTGCAGAATTTTTTGCTTTGCCATTCTTAAAGACCCGGAACGATCTGCGCCCGGGTCTGAGGGAAGCCTCACACTTCCTAATTTCAGCATATGCCCAGGGCCTGGAAATTACAATGAGATTTACATCACATTAGAGTTGTCTCAATTCATAAATTCCGCCAGTAAACTGGCGGCCTTATTCCTTTTTGGTGGCAAAAAGGAACCGAAAAAGCCACCGGACGACGTTCCGCCTTACCTAGCTGTAGTAAAAAAGTAGCTTGCCTCAAGAACTCCTCAAAACAGTGCCACTGGCACTATTTATCGTCAGAC
>DATIJT010000007.1:0-40697 GCA_035478435.1 Saccharimonadales bacterium (SeqCode)
CGAAAAAGCCGACAGGCAGTCGTCAAACTTGACCTATCTGTTGTACAAAACAGGCTTGCTCGAGAACTCACTAAAAACTTGCTACCAGCAACTTTTTAGCTCAAACAACTCTCGCACCCAAGGACGCCTATTTTGTACAACCATTTACCCCAAAACGAGAAAACTCGTTATGGGGACCCCTAAATCTAGTCAGGTTTTCCTCGAGCCTGGAAAACCCCTGGATTCCTGATCCCAGAAGACTTCAAGGGCTGTGGGGTTTTCCAGGCTCTGAATATCCCTGAGCAGATGTAGTAAAAAAGGAGCGGGCTTGGCTTCCTCAAGTTGTCTGACGATTAAGAGAGCCGGTGGCTCTCTTATGAGGAGTTCTTGAGGCAAGCTCGTTTTTTACTAGCAGATGCGTCAAGGATATTCAGCCGCCTGTGGCCTTTTGTAAAACTTTTGGCCAGGCAAAAGTTTTAGGATTGGTTCTTGGAAAGAACAAAGAAGGATTATGAACAAGACTATTTTCGCGCTTATTGATTGCAATAATTTCTTTGTTAGTTGCGAGCGGCTTTTCCGGCCAGACCTGGAAGGGAAGCCGGTGGTCGTGCTCAGTAGCAACGATGGCTGTGTGGTGTCCAGGAGCAATGAGGCCAAACGGCTCGGCATCCCCATGGCCGCACCGGCTTTCAAATACCGCCAGCTATTCAACGAGCAGGGCGTGGTGCAGTTCAGCGCCAACTTTGAACTTTACGGCGACATATCAGATCGGATTACCCGCTTGCTAGCTACCGTCACGCCCCGGATTGAGGTTTACTCCGTCGATGAATCGTTTTTGGACCTAAGCGAACTTCATATTAAAAATTACGCCGCTTGGGGGAGGCAAGTCCGGAAAAGGGTGGGGCAGGAGGTCGGCATACCAGTATCCATCGGCATCGCCCCCACCAAAACCCTGGCCAAATTAGGCGCCGATTACGCCAAAAAACACCCCGCACCAGGC
Source organism: Saccharimonadales bacterium (SeqCode) (assembly GCA_035478435.1). Lineage (GTDB taxonomy): Bacteria > Patescibacteriota > Saccharimonadia > Saccharimonadales > UBA4665 > DATLRC01. Next base: position 980 of record DATIJT010000007.1, read on the forward strand.
GGAGTCCTGCACCTAAATGTGAAAGGTCGGATCTTGCACAAACAGTTGGCGGAGGTGCCAATCAAAGATGTGTGGGGAGTAGGTTGGCGTTTAGCGCCAAAACTGAAAGCCGAGGGAGTCCACACGGCCCTGGACCTTAAACAAATGCCACCACGCTTAGCGGGGCAGCTGATGGGCATCCATGGCCAACAAATGGTGGCCGAGCTAAATGGCCTAAGCTGCCATACACTTCATCCGGCGCATAAAGTTCGCCGCAGTGTCATGAATGGCCGGCTGTTCGGCCAGGATACCAGCGAGTTCGCGGTATTGGAAGCCGCCATTGCCAACCTGACCGCCCGGGCTACCCTCCAACTCAGGCGTGAAGGCTTGCTAGCCAGGAGAGCCGTGCTGCACTTGGCCACCAACCGCCATAAGCCTAATTACCAGTGCGTCCGCCAAGTCCTGGATTTCCAAACCCCCACGGCCGACACCGGCGCCATCACCGCCCAGCTAATCCGGAGGCTAGAAGCCGTCTTTAATCCCCGCTTCGCTTACCACCGCGCCGACGTGCTGCTACTCAACTTAGTCCCCGAGACTAGCTTGCAAACCGACCTACTGGGCTTTGTAGACATTGCCCGCGTCCAGGCCAGCCAAGCCCGCTTAGCGGCACTTGACGCCGTCAATTCCCGCTATGGCAAAGGCCGACTGCGCTACGCCGCCGAAGACCTCAGCCACGCTTGGCACCCCAAACACAACCTCCGCAGCCCCTGCTATACTACTAATTGGCAGGAATTACCTGAGATAGGTATAAAGAATCCTGGGCTTGAGAACGTACATTAAGCTGAACCTCGGGATTGGCCATCATTGTGTCTATTGCGTGAGTAGCGAACAAGGTAAAACAACGAATCTGCATGAGGTTGCATGGCTCGAAACGCCAAAAAGGTTGCGCCGACGCCTTAACAATTTCTTAAGATAAATAGTTAGTGGCAGAAACTATTGATATAATCTTATCAAGTTATGAGCGAGACAGGTGAACCAAGTGAGCATATCATTAGAGATCCAGCTAAGGAGCTTATTGAACTTCAGCTCAGGCTAGCAGCCTTAGCTCCAGGAGTCATTGCACAAATCGGAGAGACTGATCCCGACGATCCTGAAGCCACGGCTAGGATAGATAGAATCAATGATGCCTGTGAGCATATTTCAACTATTTTTGGCCAGATTTACGAGGCCGTAGATACGTTTCACGGCGGTCATCCTAGACCGACAGAAGACATAAGTCCACTGTTTATTGAACCTGCCCCAGATTTAGATGTAACAGATTCTCATTCGTCACCCCCTGCTAAGGAAGACCATCCAGGCATTAAGGTTCCGGACTACGAGATAGAAAAGGGCATAGATGAATTGTTAGACAAATTTAGAGACAATAACCAGAGAGTAGTGAATATTCGGGAGTTTGAAAAACATTTAGCTCCCGGCGGGCGCCTTGACGAGTCAAGTCTTAAGATTCTTAGCGAACTTTTAGCTGCAAGGGGAGATAGGGTTTGTTTTGTTGGGGGAAATTGCCTAAAAATTTTACGGCCGCCAGAGAAAGCAGGAGAACCCAGACCACTGGATGAGATGGAAGTGGCAGAACACGTAACCGAGGCACAGGTAAGAGAGGATGTACAATGGTTTCTGGCCACACCTGAATTACGGAGAAAAGGAAGGTTTAGCCTTGGGAATGTGGCAAACTTTATCGCGCCAGGCCAAAAATTATCTAAAAATATGCATGATTATCTTCTGTTGCACCTTAGAGAACTAGCTGCTAATCAAGGCTGCTTAGTAGATAGACGGGGCGGCTATTTTGATACGCGTAGTTCAAGTGCACCCTTGCAGCCGTCTCCAAGAATAACTGACCTTGAAGATGAAGGACTTACCCGCAGAATCCGAAGCTCTGTCGGTCATAGACCTGCTGAATTACCTAAAGGATCTGGCAGCTGGTAAAGAAAAAATTAAACATTGGTGACCCCTGCGGGATAGCGGACTTCGTCCTTTTCCACTCAGCCATGCTCGTAAGCCTTAGGCTTACTGTGCGTGGCTTCGTTCCACCGTACCCGCTTCACGGGCTCCATTCTGCAAGAATGACCAAGAAAATACCCGAGCCAAAAGCTCGGGCACTTTCGTGGTGACCCCTGCGGGATTCGAACCCGCGATCTTCAGGATGAGAACCTGATGTCCTAAACCGCTAGACGAAGGGGCCAGGTCGCTTCGCTCCAATTAACAATGATCAATTTCCAATGCTAAGGAAGCACGGCTGATTTATCCTACCACATCTGTTATACAGCGTCCATATACTTGAGAGTCGGGTGGCGTCTCAACTATTTTCTATAGGCGCGCTAGCAGATGGGTTAGTTCTATTCTGGTTAATTCTAAGGGCGCGTGATTCAAAATATTCCGTCGTATAAACTGGTGGCCGTCCTTCCAGGTGGGCTACCAGGTTAGTGAGATTATGCCGGTCATCTCGGCGCCATAACGGCGAGGTCCAGGGTACATACGGCTCTCCCGTACCAAGATAAGCCACGGGCTGGGCTGAGTAATAGGCTTGGCCAACCGCTCGTCTAACTGTTCGATCGGAAATTTACCGATTACGGAGCGGCCTGTCAGGCGCTGCCGCGCACGCATGGTTTTTGCGACCTCCTTCATTGTCTCTAGAGGCGTCCGTAAGTCGTCGCTCCCAGGACTTGTATAGTCTAAGATATAGGGTAACAGGCGGTTCCGGCTTAGAGACACTGCTTGTAACTGACTTAGACAATGGCGGCTGACAATACAGGGAGTTCGCGGCCGAGTATCCAAGATCTTGCCGACCGCTTGACGCTGCCCTCAAGGGCGGGCAAATCAACCACGCTGACTCTCAGACGATAGCCCTCGACTTCTCGTTCCGCCCATACGGCATCATCCAAGCGGCGCGCCCGCGGCACATCAATAGCTATACCGTCAACTTTGGGACGTACGCGCCAATCATCCCCAGCTACAATTCCACTAATTTCTGGCATAATTTACCTTAATAATTGTATAATACCACTTTTTTGCTAATTTGTCATTTAATTTCAGTCTTTTTGGACGGGGCATTGCGTAAAGCCTTTGGAAGCTTGATAATGTATCTAAGTAAAAACAATGAATATAAGTGGGCAATTCATCATCATTTCAGTGGGCATACTAGTTTTAGTAGCCGCCGCGTTTACTCTTTTGCCAAGCTACATCCGCAAACGCCGCGGCGGCAGTGGCACCAGCAGCAGTAAGATAGCCAGCAGCCTGCGCGACGAAAGGTTAAAGTCCGAGATAATCCTCGGCGCCATAGAAGACGGCGTAGTGCTGATAGACGACCAACAAATCATCAAATCATTCAACAAAGGCGCCAGCAACATTACTGGCTGGCCGGCCAGTGAAGCTAATGATTTAAATTGCGTTTCGGTTATAAAATTGATTGATCAAAAGGGTTATGCTTATGATGACAAGCAAAACCCGCTGGTGCGTATTTTCAAAGAAGGGCAGAGCATCCATGATAACACCGCTGTATTAGTTTCGCGTAGTGGTAAGCAGATCCCGATTAATTTGAGCATTTCGCCGCTGCTGGACGAAGATAAACAAGTTTCTGGCGCGGTAGCTATTTTCCGAGATGTGAGCGAAGAACGCCAGGCCGAAAAACAACGCGCCGAATTCATCAGCACCGCTTCCCACGAAATGCGTACGCCTGTCGCCGCCATTGAAGGCTATCTGGCATTGGCGCTGAATGACAAGGTTAGCACTGTCGATACTCGGGCGAGAAACTTTATCGAAAAAGCCCACGCCTCCACTCAACACTTAGGCAAACTTTTCCAGGACCTCCTCACTAGCGCCAAGGCCGAAGACGGCCGCCTGACCAATCACCCGGTTGTTATTGAACTAGGCAGCTTTTTGGACCAATTGGTTAACGATTTTAAATTTACTGCCGAGAAGAAAGGCTTGTCGCTAAGTTTTACAACCGGGACTAACCAGACTATTGACGCCAGTCGGCACGGCGGAGGCGAACGGGTGGTTCGCCCGCTCTATTACATCCATGCCGACCCTGAGCGCTTGCGGGAAGTAGTGACTAATCTGTTCGATAACGCCATCAAATATACCGACCAGGGCAAGATTGCCATTGGCTTAACCGGCGATAACGAAGTGGCCCAATTTTATGTCCGCGACACGGGCGCCGGCATACCGGCCGAAGACATTCCACACCTTTTTGAGAAATTTTACAGAGTCGATAGCTCGGCTACCCGGACAATCGGCGGCACAGGTTTAGGCTTGTTCATTTGCCGTAAGATCGTCGAACTCTGCCAGGGCCGGATCTGGGTGGAAAGTGTTTTGGGCAAGGGCAGTACTTTTTTCATCAATTTGCCAAGGGTAGGCACCGAAGAAGCCACCCGATTAAAGGCCTCGGAAGCCCGCAATTCTCAGCTCGACCCTATTACGTCACTAAACAGTACATGATACAATTAGTCCAAGCATAAGCGTTACGAACTAACAAAAGGCACAATCATGACAAAAGTTTTACTGGTCGAAGATGACAATAACTTACGCGAAATATACGAAGCACGGCTCCAAGCCGAGGGCTATAACATAGTTTCGGCCAATGACGGCGAAGAAGCCCTGGTTTTAGCCAAAAATGAGCAGCCAGATTTGATTATTTCCGATGTCATGATGCCCAAAATCAGCGGCTTTGAGATGCTAGACATCTTGCGCAATACCGCCGGACTGGAAAAAGTAAAAGTCATTATGCTAACAGCCTTAGGCCAAGCGGACGACCAAACTCGGGCCAACAAACTAGGCGCCGACCGCTATTTGGTAAAATCACAAGTCACCCTGGAAGACATTGTTAAAACGGCCCACGAACTTATGGCTGACACTTCGCCGCCGGCCACTCCGGCAGCAACAGCCAACCCAACTTCAAGTGACGCAACTGCTCCCCAAGCCACAGATGACAGTTCTGCCACATCAGCCGTCCAGCCCGCGCCAAGTACTCCAACCGCGACCGATGACAGTTCTATTGCCCCTATTGCTGTAGCTAAGGCGCCAGACGAAGGCAGCGCTGCCAGTACAACCACTCCTACGTCTGCCGCTACAGATTCCGGGGCAGCCAGCCCAGCGCCTAACGCTAATCAGCCAGCTAGCGCGACCGTAACTGATTCCTCTACCCAATCAACCGCCCAAGAAGAAGCCCAGGTAAAAGAACAGATAGAAAATTTTATAGATAACCAGCCAGGCACCAAGGCGGAGGCCAGTTCTCCAACCGCGCCGCCAACATCTTCTGCCTCACCCGAAACTACCAAAGCTGAACGAAGCGCCAATGCCACCGCCGATGACAAAGTCTTGTCCGAAGCCATGGATACCCTGATCGCCGATACTGAAAAACCAGCCAAGGAAAGCACCACCCCAACTCCTCCTGAACCGACTATCGTAACACCTGCACCCGCCGCTGCCTCTACATCTACCGAGCCTACGGCTTCTAGTGAAGGCGGTCGCGTATCAATCGCCCATAAAAAAGTCATTGAACCTTTAGACAGCGAGCCCAAGACCCCTCTAGACGCTCTTGTCGCCATGGAAGAAGCCCAGGAAACCGCCAATACGCCTCCCCAACCAGTAGTTTCCTCAACCGAAGAGCCTAGCCCAGAAATTAAACCGCTGCAAAGCGCCACGCCTCTTACCGAAGAACCAACGCATACGCCAGGCAATATCATTACTCCGGACCCTAACGCCGGCTCAACAGAAAATTTGCCCGGTTTTGACCCCAACCACGTAGCTTTGTAGAAACTAGAAAATAGAAATTAGTAACTGGCAGGGTAAATTGCAGTCAGAATCAACAAGATAGATTTTGACTCCTATTTTCTAATTCCTAATTTCTATTTACTATATTGGGGTGAGAATTAATAAGTTTGCGGCTTTGGCCACCGGCATGAGTCGCCGTGCGGCCGATACGAGCATAAAGCAGCAAAGAATACGCGTTAATGGCAAAATTGCTATGCTTGGTAGTTTAGTGCAGCCCGGCGATGCTGTAACTTTAGATGGTGAAGCTATCACTTTGCCCGAACAGGCCATAACTATTATGCTCAATAAGCCAATTGGGTATGTAGTTAGCCGAGATGGGCAGGGCAGTAACACCATTTATGATCTTCTACCGGCGAAGTACCATTCCCTAAAACCAGTCGGCCGGCTAGATAAAGACTCGTCGGGGCTACTCATCTTAACTAACGATGGCCAGCTGGCCAACCAATTAACCCATCCCAGCTTTAATAAAGAGAAAGTGTATGAAGTCCAACTAGACAAGCCTTTAACCAATGAAGACAAAACGTCTATCGAGCAAGGCATCGAACTGGAAGACGGCTTAAGTGTTTTGCGTCTTCAAGGGGAGGGTAAAAACTGGATTATAACTATGCATGAAGGCCGCAACCGCCAAATCCGCCGCACTTTCGAAACCCTCGGCTACACTGTGGCCAAACTTCACCGTACCCAGTTTGGAGCATACAAACTTAATAACCTGGAACCTGGAAATAATCAGATTTTAGATTAGTAAAAACTAATATTCTATGTTATAATATTACTATGTCTGATTTAGCAGTTACTCAAGGTAAATGCCCAGTAGACTGGGAACGCCGTACCCAAGGAGTAGAATTAGCGCGCCTAGCCAGAGGCTTAGGCAATCTAACTGATTCGGTGCAAGTCGAATGGCCAGATAACCTCTGGCAACGCAACCGCTATGATGACTTAGCTGAATTTTTATTTAGACCAGTTGCTGATCGCTGTCAGGAACAATTTGGCGACTCTAGGATGGAAAATGCCGGATTAGACGGTGCGTTAGTCGTTGGTCGTGTACTAGGTTATGCGCCGTCAGCTTATTCACGCTTTTGTGCTAAACAAAAGCAGCCACGCGACTTAGCCGAATTAGGTGACATCTTGCGTCGTAGTTCTCAAACCCCCGATTCTTTAGCAAAAATGAATCGCTATGTAAATGAGGTTTATGAAAAGAGGCTGGGTATCCGTGACTTTCTGCTAAATTATGTTAGCGGTGGCGGATTTGCCGTTACTCTCCATGACGATGGCTTGGCTTACTATGAAGCTGAGCCAGCCTTACTTGCTAGTATTGATAGTGATGTGGAGCAAAAAAGGCAAAGTGGAAAATTACCTCCTCAACAACCTGATGAAATATGCCCAGCCCGTCCAATTATTCGGAAAATGTGGGAAGCCGGCATCGATATCTGCTTGACCGACCCAAATCTCTTTGCCGCCGACCTTGCCGCCTAGAACTCAAGGCTTGTATAAAGCACGGTAAGTTTTTATTATTTACAGATACTACGAAATCATAATAGACAATTTCCGATAAATGGGCCTGAAAATGACCTCCAAACTGCACTGGACCAATTAGGCGGAAGCGTTGTCGATAGATCTGCTATGGTTGCAGAACGTAGAAACGGGCAGCAAGTAATTTTGGCTCAAGTTAGCGGTGCTGTGGTGCTAGATGGCAGCGTAGACGTAGATTATTCAATACCTCCCAGAACAAGCCCTTATGAAGCCTACGAGAAGTTGGGCGATGAAATGTTCGAAGAGTTTTTAGCCCAACTATCACCTGATCACCGCAAACAATTTAGGAATAACGGCACAAATCATGGTTTTAGAGTCATCGCTAGGATTCTGCAGTACGCCCCCGCCGCCTATAAAGATTTCTGTGTCAGCTCAAAAACAGATCCCACCCTACAAGAACTGCTGCAGATTCTGCTAGACAGTTCCGAAACACCGAACTTTTTTGCTCGGATGGATGGTACGGATAATGCCATCTACGAGACAGTTTTTGGCATCCTAGACCAAGATTGGTCACCCTATAATGGTCACCAACCTTTCGTTATAGATCTTTCAGATGGAACTGCTAAATACATTCCTAATTCTGTACTAAGAGACAGGGTCTTAACCCACTATGGTAGCAGTCTTCGAGGTAGTTCAGTAGCCGAGCCCCCAAAACCCTACGAATTCTGCCCAGCTCGAGGCCGATTTATGGATGCTATCTGGGCGGCTGGTGCCCAAAGGTGCGTTAGTACACCAACTCTGTTTCCAGCAGCCTTAGGCCCAGAATCGCTAATAGTTTAGTGATTACTGCAATACAATTAATATTCTAAGTCAACTCTCTTATCTGTTATACTACTATTAATGAGTATTAAGTTACCAATCGTGGCGATTGTGGGGCGGGCGAATGTGGGCAAGTCCAGCTTGTTCAATGCGATTTTGGATCGGCGTGAGGCCATCGTCGCCAGGGAAGCTGGCACGACACGTGACTCTATTACAGCTAAGGCAGAATACGAAGGCCAGCATTTTTGGCTAGTTGATACTGCTGGGGTCAAAACTGCCGAAGACGATTTTGAATTCACCATCCAAGAGCAAATTACCCAAGCGGCCGACAGCGCCGAGGTCATTTGGGTAGTCGTAGAAGCCGATGTGCCTATAACCGAAGAAGACCGCCGGGTCGCTAAACTAGCCCTTAAAAGCCGTAAGCCCGTCTTTCTGATAATCAACAAAATTGACAAGGCTGGCCGTGAAGATCTATCTATTTTTGAACGCTTAGGCATCAAAGACATTATTCGCACCAGCACTACCCAACGAACCGGGCTGGAAGAGCTGCTAGACAAACTGACCGAAACCATACCTCAGGTCACTTCAGAAGAAGCCGATGACCGACTGCGTATCGCCATACTAGGCCGGCCAAATGTTGGCAAATCCCAGTTGTTTAACAGCTTGGCTAAAAAACAGCAGGCCATTGTTTCCGACCGTGCCGGCACGACTCGTGACTTAAATAGGACGATCGTCAAATTTAAGTCGCGGGAAATTGAGCTGATCGATACGGCCGGTATCCGCCGCTCGGGCAAGATTGAACGCGGCGTTGAGCACTTTAGCGTTCTGCGCACCCTGAGCGCTATTGAGCAAGCCGATATTTGCTTATTGCTAATGGATGTCAACGAGCTAACTGTCCAGCTCGACCAAAAAATTGCCGGCATGATCAAAGATGCCGGCAAAGGGTTGGTCCTGGTAGTCAGCAAATGGGACGCCGCCGAAGACAGGACAGCCTTCACCCGTGACCAACTAGCGCCGCAAATTGCGGTCACTTACGATTTCGTGCCATGGGCTCCACTCATCTTTACTAGCGCTGTAACCGGCCAAAACGTCACTAAACTGTTTGAGATTGCCCTGGAGATCGACGCCCAGCGCCACAAACGGATCTCTACCCACGAGTTGAACAAATGGCTACGCCAAGTGGTAGACAAGCACCCGCCAGCCGGGCTTAAAAACCGCGCCCCCAAATTGAATTACATAGTCCAGGAAACCGATAACCCCACTCCCGCCTTTAAAATATTCGGTTCGCACACTAAGTTCGTCCACTGGAGCTACCGCCGTTATTTAGACAGGGCCATGCGTGAAGCTTTTGGTTACGAGGGCACGCCCATACAACTCTGGTTCATCGAAAAGCACTTAACGCACAAACACGGCCAGAGCCCCACTAAGGCTCGTCTTCCAAATAAAAGTTAAGGCTTTATTCCATGATATTGTCTAGCCCTAATATGCTGGCCAGATAGGCAGATATTTTAACCTCTTCTCCGGTCTCAGGATCATAGGCCGTTATAGCTTCATCTGTCACATTAAGCTTTACAAAAGCTGGCGGGAAACCATCTTTAGCACAGCCATAGATGCCCCCAGCCGTCCAAAATGGGGTTCCACTACTAGCTTTAGTAAGTTTTTCCCCTAGGTAACTGGCGATTAGAATCCGGTCCGAGCACTCCCGGGCACTTAGAGGTTTCTCGTCTTTTATAGCCGTCCCGGCTATGGCCTTTAACAAAGGATGGCATAGGTTGAGGGCAGGGCAATCATCGCAACGATTAGCTGGCAGCAAGCCAGGATTAATCTTCATATCAAAATATTAATACCATAGTACTTATGATTGTCAAAGTCATATCTCTTGTCACAGATTGAAAAGTAGGCAATACTACTACCTATGGCATTATTCCAGCGCCGGCCGCAAGTCAGCGATCCGGTTAACTACGTTACTGTCGGCTTAAATAAGACTGTGCTAATCGTGGGCTTGGGCAATCCGGGCAAAGAGTACGAATTGACTCGGCACAACATAGGTTCCCAATGCCTAGATGAGTTTGTCAGTCGTACGGCGGAAATGGAGGCTTGGGTGGAGAAAAAAGACCTGAAGTGTCTGATGTCGACTGGCCGGGTTGGCGAGACCAAAGTCATCGCCATCAAGCCCTCCACCTTCATGAATTTAAGCGGCGAAGCTGTCCAGGCAGTAGTCTCATTTTATAAAATACCGTTCGATCATATTTTGGTAATTCACGATGAGTTAGATATACCTTTCGGCCAAATCCGTTTACGAATCGGTGGTAGCAGCGCCGGGCATAATGGGTTAAAATCGTTGATCCAACAAGTAGGAGAAGATTTTGGACGCGTTCGCATTGGTGTTGGTCCAAAAAAGCCAGGAACAAACCTGCCTGCCGGCAGGCAGGTGGATAGCGCCGATTTCGTACTCCAAAAATTCCCAGCCGAAGAGCAAAAACACCTGCCCAACCTTTACCGTGAAGTCAACGCCATCTTAAGCGAATACATCTACGGCGCCCAACTCCCTCACGAAACCCGCAGTTTTATTGTCTGAGGAAAATATCTTCCTCTACCACTAAGAAGTTCCCGCCATTTGCGCCGTCATCAACCAATATTTCGCCGCCTTGCTGGCGAGTTACCAACCATCGCCATCTGAAAAATAAACTACTCTCAATAAAAGTCTGTCGGTTAGCCCCTAGTAAATCTGCCACTCGTTCAGCAGCCCTCATCAAGCTAGGGTCTACTTCTAAGATTAATGGTTCAGGCTGTGGATCGAGGTCTGGAAGCTCTTCTACGGGAATAGGTCTAGGCGGCTCACAATCAACGAAATCGAGTTTGTATACATCGTAATTTTTATCAGGGGCTTCAAACCATACATACATATCTGCACCGATATGGAGTTCGCTAAATAAATGAGCCAAATAGAGGCCTAAACGTATGCTTTGGTCAGTGTAAGCTTCACGTGTCAGGCCAGCCTGATCGGCTAATGCCCTAAGAACAGTTACACTTTTCCCCGGTACTTCTAATAAAGTCTGCGACCCAGCCATCTTGTTAGCGACAATACGTCAAATTAGTCATCAGCGCAAATCAAAAAGAGTCTCTAGAGGGGGTGGGCACCGCTAGAGACTCTTTTTGGGCACATTCGCTCTCGTAAGGCGAATCTGCCCGGAAAACACCCTTCAACCCACCCCAGCGAAACATCGTAAGCCCATAAGTGTTTAAAGACTCGTGTCGGCCCCGAAGTGCCACCGTTCAGGCTCGCTTTGATTGGGGACCCTACCTAAGTAGGGGATTTAGTTAAAGGGGTTAGTATGTTTTAGAGCGTTCGCCGAGGCGAACTAAGATTTAAGTGGAGGGTAACAACTTAAGAACCTAGCACGCTCTAAAACAATCTAACAAATAGATCTAACAATTTGTTAGAATTGGGGTATCCTTCGCTTAAAAGCTTCGGATACTTTAGTATAAGGTGCGTAAATCCACCTAGAGTGGACTTAGGTTTGCTATTTTAGCAAATATGTTTCTTATTGTCAATAGTGTAAAATAATTCCTAATGATAGTCAATAAGCTTACGCTTAAATCGGCTGGTTTTCCAGCTCCTCTGCGTGTTATTCCGTCGCCGCCGAAAATACTTTTCCACACGGGCGCGGACTTAAACGAGCTGTTGCAAAAACCTCGGGTAACTATTGTGGGCAGTCGCAATGTCTCGCCTTATGGCAAGCAAGTGACCACAGCGCTCGCCTACAAGCTAGCAGAGCAGGGAGTGGTGATTATTAGCGGGCTGGCGCTGGGGGTCGATTCTATCGCCCACCAAGCAGCTCTGGAAGCCGGTGGTCTGACCATTGCCGTACTGCCGGGGCCGGTGGAGAAAATTTATCCGGCCACCCATACCCAGTTAGCACAGCAAATCATTGCCAAGGGCGGGGCACTAATTAGCGAATACCCCGAGGGCATGCCCGGGCTAAAGCAAAATTTCATTGCCCGCAACCGGTTGATGGCCGGTCTGGCCCAAGCAGTAGTTATAACCGAAGCCGCCGAAAAAAGCGGCAGCCTACATACCGCCCAGTTCGCCCTCGAGCAGGGTAAAGACGTAGTGGCCGTACCCGGCAACATCACTAGCCCCGGTTCCGTAGGCACAAACAATTTACTCAAGGCCGGCGCCCAGCCGGTAACATCTTACAAAGATGTACTGAACATTTTAGGGCTGGCCGAACACAAAACTTCCCTCCAAGCCGTCAAGGGCCGCAACCAGCTGGAGCAAAAGATCTTGGACCTCTTGTTGCAAGGAATCAGCGACGGCGAACAATTACTCAAACAAAGCGAAATAGAAATAAGTTTATTCAACCAAACCTTAACCATGCTCGAAATTGGCGGCAAAATCCGTTCCTTGGGCGCCAACCACTGGGCTATTTATTAAACCGTTAACCATTTGCCGTTCACCATGCGTTAGCCTTTAACCCTTAACCCATTCCTAGGTAAAGCAAGGTAAATGGAAAAAGGTAAACGGTGAACGGCTTAAGTGATAAACTTAAGCTTATGAAGCTAATGGTTTGGGTCGGTTTGAGCGTCGGCGGAATCATCGGTAGCTGGCTTGGAGCGGCATTCGACCACGGCAATTGGCTTGGGGGTTGGAGTATCCTGCTGGGCGGCATCGGTTCACTAGTCGGCATTTGGGTGGGCTATAAAATCGGCCAGAATTTTTGAACTTGCAGGTTTTGGATTTGCATTTAATTGGCCATTACGCTTAAGATGTAGCCCATGGCCAAAAATCTAGTTATTGTCGAATCTCCAGCCAAAGCCAAGACCATTACCAAATATCTGGGTAAAGATTTTGTCGTAAAGAGTAGCTTTGGCCATATTCGTGATTTGCCGAAAAAGGGCCTTAATATAGATATCGAACACAATTTTGAGCCGACATACGAAATCAGCGGCGACAAGAAAAAGGTCGTCAGCGAGCTCAGAAAAGCCGCTGCTGGCCACGAAGTCTGGCTGGCTAGCGATGAAGACCGCGAGGGTGAAGCCATTGCCTGGCACCTCACCCAGGCGCTGAAACTATCACCCGAAAAAACCAAACGGATCGTTTTCCACGAAATTACCAAACCGGCCATCGAAGCGGCTATTCAGAAACCGCGCACGGTTGACCTAAAACTGGTTGACGCCCAACAAGCCCGCCGAGTGCTGGACCGCTTAGTCGGTTATGAGCTTTCACCGGTACTTTGGAAGAAGGTCCGTACGGGTCTGAGCGCTGGTAGGGTCCAATCGGTAGCCGTTAGACTGATTGTTGAGCGAGAGCGCGAAATCCGCGATTTCGCGGCCGCCAGCTCTTATAAAGTCACCGCTGTTTTTGGCGCCGGCAAGGCCGAATTACCGGCTGAACTGAGTACTAAAATAGATACCCACGAAGCGGCCAAAACCTGGCTGGAAACTGCTGCCCCAGCCACCTTTAAAGTCAAAGGCATCGCTAAAAAGCCAGCTACTCGCAGCCCTGGCGCGCCTTTCACCACCAGCAGTCTCCAGCAGGAAGCCTCGCGGCGCCTTGGTTTTTCGGTTCGCCAGACCATGACTTTGGCCCAGCGCCTATACGAAAGCGGCCATATCACCTATATGCGTACCGATAGCATGGCGCTCAGCAGCCTCGCCTTGCAGGCAGCCCAAGATTACATCCAGAAAAAATTCGGGGCGAATTACCACAAGCGCCGGCAATTCAAGACTAAAAGCGCAAGTGCCCAGGAAGCCCATGAAGCCATCCGTCCAACCGATTTTAAACAGCTCGAGGCCGGCAATGATGACCAACAAGCTAAACTTTATCGCTTAATTTGGCAGCGAGCCCTGGCATCCCAGATGGCTGAGGCTAAACTGGAACGCACAGATGTCACTATCGATGTTAGTACGCGCCCCGAAGACTTCGTCGCCAAAGGTGAAATCTTACAATTCGACGGCTTCATGAAGGTTTACGGCGGCACCAAAGACGACACGTTGCTGCCGCCGCTTAAAACCGGCGACAAATTGGACCTCAAGCAAATGCTGGCCACTGAAACCTTTAGCCGGCCACCAGCCCGCTATTCCGAAGCCGGCCTGGTAAGAAAGCTAGAAGAGCTCGGCATCGGCCGGCCCAGCACCTACGCCCCAACTATTTCCACCATCCAAACTCGCGGTTATATAGAAAAGAAAGATTTGGACGGCGAGGAGCGCGAAATCCGTGAGCTCAAACTGGAAAATTCTAAGATCCAAGAACTAAGAACTAAGAACTCGTTCGGTGCCGATCGGGCTAAATTGGTACCAACGGCTGTCGCTGAGGTGGTTAACGACTTTTTAGTCAGTTATTTTCCTTCGGTAGTGGACTATGACTTTACAGCAAGGGTAGAGGCCGATTTTGATCGGATTGCCGCGGGACACCAAGAATGGACCCAGATGATCAAGCAGTTTTATGACGATTTCCACCCGCTCGTTGAGCAGTCAGCCGAAGTTTCGCGCCAGGTTGTCTCCCAGGCTCGCCTGATCGGCACCGACCCCGACACCAAGCTACCCATTTACGCTCGTTTTGGCCGTTACGGACCGATGCTGCAACGCGGCGAAACCGATGACGAGACCAAAAAGCCAGATTTCGCGCCACTGCCGGCCGGAACCACCATAGACACCGTTACACTAGAGCAAGCCCTGCCTAACTTCAGATTGCCCCGAGAAGTTGGCAAAACCGAGAGCGGGGAAGAGATAATTGCCAATATCGGCCGATTTGGGCCTTACATTAAGGTCGGTAAAATATTCGTATCTATAAAAGATTATGACCCACACGTCATTACAGAAGCCGAAGCCCGCAAAGTCTACGCTGAAAAACTAGAAGAGGCTAAAAAGAAAAATATCCAGGAATTCGCTAGCGGCCTCAAAATCTTAAATGGCCCTTATGGCCCTTACGTCACAGATGGCAAAAAGAATGCCCGCATCTCTAAAGACCAAGACCCCACTAAGTTAACAGAGGCCGAAGCCAAAGAACTGCTAGCCAAAGCCCCCACCAAGAAACGTTTTCGGCGCCAAAAGCGTAGTCGTTAGGCTTAGCCAGAGTGGTCCACTACCAGGGCTTTGCTTAAGGTACGTAAATCTTAGCATTGAGATTCTGGAGCAAGGGTGCAATCTCATGATAATAGACCGTGGCGGCACAATTATTGTACCTATCGCCAGTATTGTAATACTGGCAAGGCAAACCAGGCTTACCGGCAATCAGTAAGCCTTTGACCAGAAAGCCGGTTGTGCGCTTAGCATAAACCGGCGCGCCGCTATCGCCAGGTCCGGCCATCACACTACCGTAAATGTTGGTAGCTATGGACATATGAGGATATGGATCACTATAATAGCAAGAATCATCTCTGCATTCCCAGATCGTCCCATCTACCATGCCTACTTTGCCGCTACAATTTTGACCCGAGAAAGCTCCCGAAACACAAACCAATTCACCCTTTACGCTATAGGCGGCACCGATCTGCTTTTGCTTGGCGGTACTTGATTGGTCGGTTAATTTTTCAGTGGTCCAGATACGGCCGTAGGCCCGGGCATTGATAAGCGCCACGTCAAAACCTTTGATGGTATTCTTGGCCGCCGCGTAGCCCATGAGAGAGGTGTTAGTGCCGTACGGAGAGGAATCATTTTTTTGGTAAACCAAGTATTTGTAAGAGGAAAGTGTCGAAGCGCTTCCAGGGTCCATAAAGCAGTGCCCGGCCGTCATTACCATAGTTGTGCCAGCGCTATTTTTGATAGCCAGTCCGGAGCTACACGTGCCACTATGTGTCGCTATAACATCACCCCCATTCCAGGGCGCACTATCCGTCAGGCGGCTGGTGATAGTTGTACTACCACCTGGATCCAAGGTGGCCGCAAAATGCGATAAGTGATTAGCAGTTAGGCGGCGGATCCGTTCGCCGCTTTTAACCTTAACAATCTCGCCATATTTTTGGGTTATAAGCTTAAGCACTGAATCGGTCGGGGACTCAATAGTTAAATCTACCGAATCCGTTTCGGGGTTAGCCGCCGCACTGACTAGTTTGACTCCTTGGCTATGTAAAAAGCCGGTATCTTGTACTATGCTGGCTTGAACTTGATCGTACTCCTGAGCCGTATGCTGAGTTTGGTGAAAGACAAAATCTGAACCGTTGTTGTCACCGACCGCTTGAGACCTAAAAGCAGCTGAAGGGTTTTTGCTGTAGATGTTGATTTTGCCGTCGTCAGTCAGGCTGATACCGGCATAATCAGGTAAAGTTTGCAAGCGCTCACGGGCTTGAACAGCCTTGTCAGCCGCCAGAGTGTTCGCTGTTTGCAAATCTAAGCCATGACTGGCCAATAGGAGATAGACTCCGATGATGGCTACCCCAACAACAATAACCAACAGCAAAATGACATGTGCCACGCCGGCGCTGTCAAACTTCTTGAGTTGCATAAAAATCCTACTCTTTTTTAAGCTTTGTTTTTAAACCTGACCTTAGTTAAACATAATATTAAGAAGGGAGTCAATTACTTCGTTCTGAACCACTCTCACTTCATGTCATCCTGAATTCATTTCAGGATCCATACGATGACAAATAGTTCGCCTGGATGCTGAAACAAGTTCAGCATGACAGTGCTGGTTTACGAAGTGTGGGATGGTTCAGAAAAACCTATTTGATGTTTAGCATAATTTATGCTACTATAATAATATATGAGCGAGTCTTTGCCCCGAGTGCGTGTAGCCAAAGGGCTGCGACCTCACGGGGCTGATATCAACTTCAACAGATGGGGATTCGCCGAGGCCCTTGATAAAATGGGCATGCCGGAATCTGCTATCAGTTCTCTAGAAGTACGTTTTTCAGGCTTACCCCCTAGCCAGCTATGGCCAAAGAGTGGCAGGCCAAGCAGCTATGAGCCCTTATCGCACGTACTGACCCTATATCCTTTGATTATAAATGGAACCAAAAGAGAGGCCGCCTTACCGCCAGCCTGGCATAAGCCAGATGAGACAAGTTTATTGAACCGCGCTATTAATGTCGTACTGGCCCACGAATCACGGCATGCCGTAGATAATGTCCTGCTATTACCAGCAGCAGCTATCTGTCGGCGACATATTGAGACAGTGCACAGCCGTTACGCCAGAATCCGCACCGGCGCCCTAGCTGGCGCCCTTTTAGGAAGCGAATTCGGCCACCCAGCCATCTCAGGTAGCATAATAGGAGCGAGTTTAGTAGCCGGGGCGGGGCTGGCCTCTCAAAAGGTTAGCCAACTTCACACCGGAGAAAACAAGGCCTACCGCGACGCTTTAAGGGCAGTTGAGGCTGTGGCAGATTCATTCGCGGCTTCTACTGAGGCTTTCGATTTATTTAACGGCATCGTACAAATCAAGCTTGTACCTCAAGCCCAAACTTAAATTTAACACGCATTTCGCACTTAGCCGTCGATGCCGGTTTGCACCTGGCCGAGCGAAAACTTTCAATCCGAGGGAAGCATAACCATAGTTATGGTGAGTGAGGAGTGAAAGTTTGCAGCCGGCCAGGTGCGATCTGGGGCGGCGGAAAAGTGCGAAATGCGTGTTTAAGCTGAATTTGGCAACTACTTTAGAAGTTAAATCTTTATTAACAGAAGTATTATTTTACAACATAGAGTATGTAAAAGCGTCTATTTAGTGCTACAATAAGTTCAGTATACAATACGCTTGACTTTTAAAAACTTAAGTTTTATAATTGTACTATAAATATAAATTTAGATAGGGAAGAGCACACAAAATGGCAGAGTCCACCATTACAGCCGCACAGTCTACCGAACAGCTAGTTAACGACGTACTAAAAACTATCGAGCGGGAGCGGGAACGCGAGATAGTCGCGCGTCGCTTTGGCTTGTTCGACCGTAAAGAAACCTTGGAGCAGATTGGTGAACTGCTCGGCATCACCCGTGAGCGGGTACGCCAGCTCGAAAAATCAGTCGTCACCCGGCTTAAGACTACCGCCGAACAACAGGGTCTGCCACATGTCCCAGAGTTTGAGGCCAAACTCCTCTCTATTCTGAGTCAAATGGGCAAAGTAGCCCGTGTTAGTGACCTAACCGCTAAATTGACCTCTAAAGTCACTCGTGAAGAGCAGGGACGGGTTTCGTTCCTGGCCCAACTCTGCCCAGAACTGGTAGTCATTAGCGAAGACGACAACTTCTACCACAGCGTCGGTATCAAGAAAGCCCATGACGAAAAAGCCCTGAAAGCCGAGGTTGCCAAGCTCATTGAAGCCATCAAAAACCTAGCCCAGCCTAAAACAATCGAAGAAATCGCTAAAGCGGCCGGTTTTGAAGACACTAAGCACGCTGAGGCTCTGGCTAGCACTTCTAAGCAACTAGCCACCTTGAACGGCCGCTGGGGGCTGGTAAAGTGGCCTATGGTCAACCCAAGAACATCCGCGATAAGATTTACGTCATCCTAAAAGAGCAGGGCAAGCACATGCACTTTAACGAAATTGCCGCCGCCATCAAAGACAGCGATTTCAAGCGCAAAGACGTGACCACCCAGGCTATCCACAACGAACTTATCAAAGATGGCCGTTTCGTGCTGATCGGCCGGGGCATTTACGCCCTGAAGGAGTGGGGCTACAAACGGGGAACCGTGGCTGACATCATAGCTGATGTTTTGAAGAAAGAAGCCGGCCCGCTGCACCGCGACGAAATCGTCAAACGGGTGCTGAAGAGCCGCTACGTCAAGGAAACCACCATCCTACTGAACCTACAAGGCAAACCCCAGTTCAAACGCGTCGCCAAAGCCACTTACGCCTTAGCCGAATAGGGGCTAATCATGGGCGAACTCCAAGTACCAGATGTAAGCTCTTTACCCCATCTGACTGCTCGTCGAGTTGAAAATGCTGGACGGCTAGTTGACTTATTACTTAAGGCCGATGAAACTTTTACACCCGCTTGGCAACACCGAGCTAATGCAGCCAGGTCGATGTTTGACCTTAGTGATAATGGAGAAAGGTATATAAACTGGCCTAGGCTTATTCCAGAAGGTGTAGACAGTGATGATCCTTATCAAATGAAGGCTTTAAGAGATACTGAACTAGCATTTATAGTGAAAAATCTATTAGGAGGAGTACTTGAGTTACCAAACGATTTCTTTGGCTATTGGGAGCGTCTTATGCTCAAGCCAGATCCAAGTATCGTAACAGCAGAAACCAAAGAACCTGATTTTGTCCGCCATAGTTTTATGCTTGGTTGCGAAGTAGAGGTTTACGAGCTAGCAGAATCGGCAAAACGCGCCGTAAAGACTAAAAGGATTGATTCTGAGGATTTAGACTTGCTTATAGGAAAAGCTTCGCCCGAAATCGACACGGTAGATCCTGAGGAAGTTCAGGAAGCTTTAAGGGCAATGATTCTTACTTACGACCGACTTAGAATAGCGGGTCATACCCCTATTGATTTAGAGCGCCTGGGCAGTGTGTGCAGCTTCGTATTCGAGAAGTTAGGTATTATAAAAGAATAGTCAATCAATATAGCTACGCGCTGAGAAAGCTAATATCGTTTAAAGCTTGAACAAAATACGAACAGAGGTTAAGAGAAAAGGCTTTGACAGTAAACTAAGTCCCATATCGGCTTTTAGTGAATAGTGTAGCCGTGGCGGGGTAATACAAAAATTAAAAACAAAAATCTAAAAGTGTGGGGTGAATTTACTGGACCTAGAGCGCAATAGAGCAACCAATCGTGCCATAGACATGATGTCGTACAATGTATATTTTGCGACTGTATATAAGTTTGTCGTGATTGATTAGTATTACCTCCCCAACAGGGGATAATTAGCAAATAGGAATTAGGAATTAGGAATTAGAAATTGGCCTTTGCGGCTGCACTGCGCGCGCGTATCACTAGTTCCTAATTACTATTTTCAGTTGCTAGGCTCGCTAGCGTCACGTTGTGATTTGTGACACTAGCCGGCCCGTCTGGCCGACAGGACGGACGGATTTGACTTTTCCACAGCTATGTCGTGAAATCATTTGCTTTTTGTTAACTTTCATATTGTTTTATTTTCTTCCCCACTATATACATATATATTAAAAATTTGACTTTTGCCCTGCTCCATATAGTTATATAGTTTTTTATAGTTACATTTTGTTATTCAATATACAGAACAAAATACGAACTACTAGGGCAGATTGGGGGAGAACAGAAACTAGAAAATAGGAATTAGGAATTAGGAGTCTAACACTAAACTTAGTCTAGATTAATGATTACTTACCGCCTAGCGTGAAGCTCTCTTCCCTAGTTTCTAATTTCTAGTTTCTTTTATTGGTAATACGCGCGGCTGTCTACCCTTATATCGACATATTTGGCCGGCGTGATTTGCTTTTTGTCCAAATAAGCTTGCAGAGCTAAGAAGGTTCCGGCTTGCTGGCGGGCGCTGGCGGCATGCAGGTTGAACTTCACGAAGTACGGCTTGCCAACTAAATAAACATCCAGCTCATTGGCTGTGATGTTGAAGCTAGTTAGGCCAATTTTCCTAGCTTGCAGCTGGCTAAGCAGTTCCTGGATAAACCGGACTTGCGAACCAGGCAAAGCCGTTTGGCCCAAGCGCACTAGCAAGCCGCTTTGGTCGTTCAGAACCGGTAATTCAAGCTTGGTCGAGGCTGGCAACTGCGAAGTGTTCAGCAAAGCCCGGCCGTTTTGGCCCAAAACAAAAGCGCCATTTGAGGTGTTCAAAATAAGCGCCGGCTGGGTTGGTTCCAGATAAATGGTCGGCCGGTGTCCGAGTAGCGGCAAAACAATAGATACATCTGTAAGTTCAGGAAATTCAGTTTTTAGCTCCGCGCTAACTTGGCCAGTATTAACCGTGATTTTGTTAGAGTTCCAGATAGAACTGGCTAATAGTTTGGTAGCGGCTTTTTGATAATCGTCAGTGGAATGTAAAAAATAACGGTTAACTTCTGAAGATACCGGGATAATCCGCGGCATGTTAGACAGCCGTAAGACATTAAAAGCGCATACTAAGATGATAATAGTGCCGACCAGAAATCCCAGGCGACCTAGCCAAAAACTCAGCTGCCCACGCCGGGCCAATTTGGCTTCTTCAGGGGTTTGCTGCCCCCGACCAGTGTTAAATCCCCGCTCCGAACGCTGGGCATAATAGGAAAAGGCCGTCGGGGTTTGGCGCTCGTTCCTAAGCGTTCGCTGCCGGCTAGCCGCGGCCTTAGTTTTTAATTGGCGGATGCTGAATTTCATAGACTAATTTCAGGGTTTTGCTTGCTCCAAAAGCAGAGTTGCTAATTTTTTGGCCGATTGGGGCTGGGCGAAGTGGCTAAACTGGGCGCCCAATTTGGCGCGTAACTTTTCGTCTTTCATTAATTGGCTAACCTTGGCCGCCAGGACATTCGGGTTAGCTTCTAGATCGGGCTCGGTGACTATTAGGGCGGCTTGTTTGGCCTCTAAATATTTAGCGTTTTTGAGCTGGTGGCCGCCGGTCAGGATAGGATTGGGCACCACGATGCAAGCTTTACCCTGCACCGCGAACTCCGCCAAATTAGTCGCCCCTGCCCTTGTAATAATTACATCAGCTGCCCCACTGTAGCGGTAGACGTCACTTATAAAACCTTTGACCTGCACCCTGCTCTGCTCGGCTGATGACAGTTCGACTTCGTAAAGTTTTTGCATCTGGGCCTCGTTAGCCCGCCCTACTCCGTGCACTACCTGCAGGTCGGAAAATTCCCGCAGCAAATGCGGCACCACTTCGGCCACCGCGTAGTTAACCCGCTGGGCGCCCAAGCCGCCGCCAATTATAAACAGTAGCCTTCCCCGCCCCGGCAGTTTTAGGTCTGAACGATATTTTTTTTGCATCCCTGGAGTGACAGGGGTAAATTCGCCAGCCAGTGGAATGCCTAAGGTAACGGTTTTGTTCAGTGGATATTTATAAACCTCTTTTGGCAGCGCTACCGTATGCAGGCTAGCCCAACGGGCAATGATGCGGTTGGCCAGCCCTGGTATGGCATCTGAGTCATGCGTGACATATGGGATGTGGCGAAGCGCAGCTGCCAGGCCAACCGGTACCCCCACGAAACCGCCTTTTATGAACACTGCTTGTGGCCTAAGCAGGCCAAGCAGGCGCCAGCTCTGCCAGATGCCAAGTAGCACATAAAAACCATCCCGGATATTTTTTAAAAGCGTCGGGACATCCAGTAACTGCTTCAACCCCTCGCCATGGTAACGCCGCCATTTGCCGGCCCGCACGGCATGGACTTCGTCAATCGCGGGGTGCTGGGCCGGTACGTCACCGAGCGCGTCGCCCTTTTGGCCGATGTAAATAACTTTTAGTTTGGGGTTTAATCTTTTAAGTTCAGACGCGACCGCCAAAATCGGGGTGATATGCCCCCCGGAGCCGCCCCCGGTCATGACTATTGTCATAATTTCTCCTTTTGCTTTCGCCTGTGATGCGTGGTGCCGCGAACGATGTATAGCGCGAAACCTGGAAAACCAGTCCCACAGCCGCCGCCACGAAAACCACGCTGGTGCCACCGTAGCTAATGAACGGCAAAGTAATGCCCTTCAGGGGCAGTAAGCCTATCATCCCGCCGATGTTGATCAGCGCTTGGACGCTAAACCAAGCTAGCACGCCCGTTACCAATAAACGGCTAAAATCATCCGGCGCCCGTTCGGCAATATGGCTCAGGCGCGAAAATAAGGCGACGAATATGCCAAGTAGTACAATACTGCCTATAAAACCGAACTTTTCAGCGTAAATAGCGAAAATAGAGTCGTTGGCCGCTTCTGGCTGGTAGCCGTAAGCCTGGACGCTGCGGCCCAGTCCTAAGCCAATCATGCCGCCCGAACCAATTGAGATGAGCGATTGGCAAGCTTGGTACCCAGCACTTTGGCAATCTTTTTCAGGATGTAAAAAAGTAGTCAGACGATCTCGCCGGTATGGCGTTACAGATATGGCTAAAATGCCGCCTATTAGAATGACTCCGCCTATTAAGAGAATACGTTTCATGGGCAAACCGGCTATAAATACCAGGGCGGCCACCATAGCTACTAGCACCCCGGCTGAGCCCAAGTCACTTTGGATGCCAGCCACTATCACTCCGGCAACGCCTAGAGCAATTAGCAGAGGCTTAAAAGTCTTATTTACATCTTTTAAAGTACCGCGCGTAATCCGCTCCGCTAAAAAGCCAGCCAGCCAAACCAGGGCCGCGAACTTGACCAGCTCTACCGATTGGAACGACAGGCTGCCGAGCCTTACCCAACGGTGGGCGGGATACACCGGGTTAACCGGTAGTACTAGTGCTAGCAAGGTGGCGCTAATGGCAATTATGAGCAGTGTCTTAGAAGCTTGGCGCCATTTTTCTAGAGGGATCTGGGCGGTTAGGATAAAAGCCACCACGCTGAGGCTAATAGCCGTCAATTGTTTTAGGACGTAATAGTTACCGCCGACGTGCGCCGAAGCGCTTAAGGCCGGGCTAATGGCATAAACCACTATCAGACCGATGCCTAGTAGCAAGGCGCAAATAGCCACCAGCCAGTAGTCTGGCCGGTGCCGGCGGCCCAAGTCAAGCCGGAATAAATCACGCCGACGCACCTGTCCGCCCCAAGCGCTCATTGCCATATGAAATCTAGCCGTGCCTTCCGAGCAGAAAAACAATCAAACCGGCGACCGCGGAGACTTGGCCTAAAATCCAAAACCGCATGGTAACTTTAGTTTCGGGCCAGCCCAGGGCCTCAAAATGGTGGTGCAATGGCGAGGAGCGAAAAACTTTTTTACCGTGGCGCAGTTTGCGGGAGGTACGGTTAATGATGACCGAGCCAGTCTCGATAACGTAAACCGCGCCGATGATCGGTAGCACGTAAACCGTGTCCGTCTGCATGGCTATAATGCCGAGCGCCGTACCCAGGGCGAAAGCCCCGACATCGCCCATGAAAAACCGGGCCGGGTAAATATTGAACCAGGTGTAACTCAGCAAAGCCCCGACGACGGTCAAACAGAAGGCTGCTAAATCATACCTGCCCTGCACGGCGGCGATAAAAGCGTAGGCCGCGAATGAAGAAACAAGTAGGCCGCCGGCTAAACCATCCAAGCCGTCGGTGATGTTTACGGCGTTGGCGGTGGCTATAACCACGAACCAAAATAGCGCCACTACGAATATACCTATATGCCAATTATGTACGCCCGGTAGGTAAATACTGGTGACGCCCAACTTGCTATAAAACCACCAGCCACCAGCCAGAGCTACCGCGCTATGCAGCAAAAATTTGGCTTTGGCCTGCAGGCCAGCAAGCCGGCTTTTGAGGTCATGGATGTTAATCCAGTCGTCAACCAGGCCGATGACCCCCGAGGCCAGCATACCGGCCAGTGGCAACCAGGTTTGGCTACGGTTTAAGTTGGCGCTAAAGGTTAAGATGGCCACCGATACTACGAAGATCAGGCCAGCCATGGTCGGGATGTTACGTTTGTGCTTTTCGGCGTGCAGCGCCTTGTAGACAGTGGCTACGCCGCCCGCCCAGGCATCGGTACGTTGGCGTTTCCACCACTTATGGCGGTAGGCGATGGTGGTGTAAATAGGCGTAATGGCCATACTCAGCAAAAAGCCCAGTACACCTAGCACCAGGACGTGCAGCAGACCATTAGTCGGGATAGCGATATGCAGTGTTTGGGTCATCGGTTTTTGTTCAACTTAATTACTAATTATACCAGATCTGTGGCTCTTCCAGCTTTAATTAAATATCTTAATTTAATGCTTGGGCTTAACATACGACTGGTCAATTAAAAGGTGGGCTAGCCGGCCGAAAATCGGTTGGGCAGCAGCCGAACCTGCATAACCACCAATTTTAGGTTTGTGGACGAAGACCACAATTACATAATCCACTTGGTTACCACCCACAAAGCCAACGTAGGTGCCATTATATTCATCGGTATGGTATCCGCCGCCGGGTTTAGCTATCTGGGCCGTGCCGGTCTTGCCACCCACTATATATTTAGACTGGTCAAATGGCGGCACGATCGAGTGGTGGTCAACCACGTATTGCATCAGCGGGATCATAGCCTGCCCCACTTCTGGCTTCACGACGCGCGATTTCACAACAACTGATTTTTCGGTGGTAATTTTATCGTCCGGGCCAATAATTTGGTCCATTAAGCGGGGTTGGTAATAAGTACCGCCATTTAGGATGGCCGATAGCGCCGCCGCCATTTGCAGCGGCGTAACTGTCAGAGCCTGGCCAAAAGCCGTATTAGCGTAGGTTAAGTCAATACCTGCGCCGTTGTCAGCCGGCTTAGGTACGTAGCCAGAGGCTTCGTAGCCCTGCTCAATACCGGTGGCTTTGCCCAACATATAACGGTTCACCAAGTAGTCATACCAGGCGTTACGGGCTTTAGTGTTAATCTCACCGCCACCCATTTGCATCAACTCCCAGGTAGCGCCGGTATTTAAAGACAGGTTCAACAGCTGGGCGATGCTACGGGTACCGGCCCCGCCGTCTTCTTCAATATTAGTAATCGTAAACCCGTCGATTTTCCAGCGTGCCGGATCGTAGTAGGTAGTATTGGCGTTAATCACCCCCTGATCTAAGGCGGCCGCTGTAGTCAAAGTTTTCATGGTCGAGCCGACTTCTATCGGTTCGCTTACCGCGCTGTTATTAAAAATCTTGGGGTCATCGACTTTGTAATACTCACTCGGGTCATAAGTTGGGAAATTGGCCATCGCCCGAATGGCCCCGCTATTTGGATCGATGATCAGGGCGCTGGCGCTTTCGGCCCGGGCCCGCTCCGCGCCTTCCTTAAGGATAGTCTCCAGCTGTTGTTGTAAAGCTAGGTCTATAGTCAGGACTAAATTACTGCCAGCGACAGCCGGTTTTTCTACATTATTTCGGCTGGCGGCCAGTGGCACGCCGTTACTGTCGGTGATGGCCTTAAGCTGGCCAGGCGTACCTTTTAGTTTAGGGTCCAGAGCTTGCTCGACGCCATAAACACCTTTGCTGTCATCATTTACAAAGCCTAGTAATTGGGCGGCTAGTGCGCCTTGGGGGTAGGTGCGGTAATCTTGCTCGATCAGCCCTACGCCGGCGTATTTTAGGGCGCTGATTTTAGCCTTTTGGGCTTCGCTTAAGCGTTTGCCCAAAACCACGTAGCGAGTACCTTTTTGCTGCAAAGCTTTTAAATATTTACTGCTGTCGCCGCCTACGATTCCCTGTATGGCCACGGCAACTTTTTCTGGATTTTTTATATATAGCGGGTCGGCAAAAAGCGTATACAATTTTTGGTTGAGCACGATTGGCACTACCCCTGCTGCATCGTGGGCGCCAATCGTGCCGCGGGTAGCCGGAATGCTGTACTGCTTCAACTGGTCACTAAGCGCCGCTGCTTTGTAGTGGTCATAGCGAATAACTTGGATATAAAATAGGCGCACCGCAAAGATACCGATTACTACTAAAATCAGCCCGTACCAAGCCCTCACCCGTTGGGCAGCCGGCCCGGCGGTGTGGCCTTGACCATTATTAAAAACCATAATCTTATTATACCTTCTCGTAGCTTTAAATAAGACTATGGTTTAATTTTGAATAGTCTCGGTAGGAGCTACCGATACCAGGGTTTTAGCGACCGAACTGTTTCTTACCCGATCGAGCGATTGCAAGCGCGCCGAAGCTACTTCCAGGTCAGCGCGTTGGTCCTTGAGCTGGCTTTGACGAAGTTGGAGGTCGTTGATTTGATAACCATAAGCGTTAGTCTTGGTTACCTGTGTCAGGTAAAGCAAACCTAGCAAACAGGCCAACACGATTAAAGTAATAGTGTTGCTAATCGGGCCCAGGGTTCGGGTTTTCGCCCTAAAACTGACTGAGTTCTGATTGCGCCCCGAAATCCGGGAACGGCTCATGGCTAGTGAACTTGAATAGGTCATATTTTTTTGTTTTTATGTTGATATTTTGGTCCTAGCTCCGATAACTCGGAGCTAGGAATTGTACAAGTTTAAGTCAATACTTTGACTTGAACTTTGTAGGCACGGGAAGTGCTCTTTACTGGAATTGGCATTAGGCTTCCCTTTCTGTTTTTATTTTTACGGCGGCCCGCAGTTTAGCACTGCGAGCACGCGGATTAATAACTAATTCATGGGGGCCGGCGGTAATCGGCCGTTTGCTCAGTAGTCTCAACGTGGCGTCGTAACGGTTGCCACTTTTTTCAGCCAAGAACTGCTTTACCAGCCGGTCTTCCAAACTATGGAAACTGATGACTGCAATTCTACCGCCCGGTTTCAGCAGCTCTAGCCATAGCGGCAAGCTGTCGTTTAAAAGTTTCAGCTCGTCGTTGACGGCTATGCGCAGAGCCTGGAAAGTCCGGGTTGCCGGGTGAACCCGACTGTGCCCCGGCCAAGCTTTGGCCACAATTGCCGCTAGCTCCGTGGTGGTCTTTAGTGGCCGATTGCCGACAATTAAGTTGGCAATCTGGTGGGCTTTGGGCTCTTGGCCGTAACTGGCTAATATTTCAGCCAATTGAGCTTGGCTATAGCCGTTAACTATATCGGCGGCAGTTAGAGCCTGAGCCTGGTCCATCCGCATATCGAGCGGACCACTCACAGCAAACGCAAAACCTCGGCTTGCCTCGTTAAGGTGCGGTGACGATACCCCTAAATCTGCCAAAATAAGATCAAATTCACGCTTGTCGGCCGTTAGCTCTTGGCTGGCGCTCAAGAAATCTGCTTGGCGAATATTGACGCCTTGGCCCGTAAATTCCTTTTTGAGCTCGCTAGCCGCATTTTGGTCGCGGTCTACGAGCACAGCCTGGTCGGGCTGTTTGGTTTTGGCCAATATAGCTCTAGCGTGCCCGCCGTAGCCTGCTGTTATGTCCAGGTAACTTTCCCCTGTTTGAGGGTCAAGATAGCTTAGGACTTCGTCCAGCAGGACCGGAGTATGCCTGCCCGGCTGTCTTGCCTGTCCGTCCTGTCGGAAAGACAGGCGGGCAGACGGCCGGGTGAATTTTTGATGTTTATTTTGATTTTGGTGCATCTTTTTCTTGTTTTTATTTTGCAAGGTCACCTAACCAGCAGCCAACTTTTTGTTTTTTGAGTGTTTTTGTTTTTGTTGTGACTTATCAAATATGTATGTAAAGAAGGTTTACGAGATTTAAAAAATCTTAGAACTTCTTACTATTTGACAAGTCAAGTTTGAGAGACTTATGTGTGAGGTGGAGTTTTGGGAGGTGTTTTTTAAGAAAGAACGAGAGTTTTTTGAGTGGTTGCTCTAAGGCCACTTGTTGACTGCCGATTAGCTAAACTCGAGGCAACCATGAGACACCTGCAAGCAGGTTTCTCACCGCGCGGGCAAAATGGAATACATTTTGTCCGGCTGCTCTTCCCTAACTCAGGAAGAACTGTTTTTTGGTTTTGCTAATCTGTTTTAGATTGTTAAAGAACCTGAGCCGCTTATATAGCTTGGCCCGGCGGCATGAGGCGCCAATAACGCCCGACTCCGACGGCTACTACATCTCTGGTGATCCCCCCGTAGTCCAGCAAATGCTGTTCTATGGTGATCCTACCCTGTTTGGTATCAGGCTGGGATTCGGTCTTGCCCATCCTGAACTGCACATTCAGATCAGCAATGCGCTCATCTAGAATGTCGCCTTCTAACCTGGGTTCGACCAGATTATTCCAAACATCTTTTGGGTAAAGATGCAGGTACTTACCAAAGCCCCTGGTTACGACTGCCCCGCTGGCAAACTGTTCACGAAGTTCCGGCGGTAATGTTAACCGCCGTTTATCGTCCAGCTTGCGTTCGAAGTAGTCTACCGTGGCCATTTGGTACCCTTTAAGCTGCTAGTGGTTTTTTATTTTTGTTTTTTGGCTTGGCCTGAGCTTGTCGAAGGCCTTTCCAAAATTACCCACTGACCTGAATATACTACCCACACCTCCCCACTGCAAGCTTATTTACATATAAATAGTGGTGTTCTTGACACCACTTATCCACAGTTTTATAGAATATAAAAAATCCACCACACATGTGGTGGATAACCTATATTAGTCTACGCTATCTTTGTTTTCGCGGAATTATACTAGACGGTTTCAGAAGCTTGGTCCACTTCATTAAGGTTAATTTGTTTATTAACGGGTTGGGCGTCTTGTAAGCTATCTACCGCGTAATTTAAGAAACCCATTAATTCATTTGATGTACCATCAAAGGGCGGCCCCATCCGGGAGGTGGTCTTCTCTGGATCTTCTTTAAGATGCCATGCCGCGCTAAAAGTCGCCAAAGTGCCATCAAGGTAAAAAATCATTTGCCATGCACCACTATTCTTAGCATCAAGCTCTGGCGGCAGTGAAGTAAATCCTATACCTACGCTGAGGTGATTGCCATAGAGTTCAGTCAGGCTAAGGCTAATAACGTCTTTCGGGTTATTAGCTGGCACAACCGGTAAAGACTTCTTCGTGACTCTGCTATCGATATTCCGTCCGTCTTTAGTTTCAGGGACATCATCAGATTTCACGTCTTTTTCAAACTGTTCGCCAGTTAAGTACTTGTAGGCTATATCGAAAACTTGTTTAGCTTTAGCTACAATCTCCGGGTCGATCGGAGTATCCGACTCTGGCGCCGAGGCAGTTAAGGATTTATCTTGATCTGGCGTTTCGCTCATAATTATCTAATATATCATTTCGTCTTAAATAAGAAATTAAACTTCATGGTTATTTCTTGACTTCTGCTGGAGGCATGGAGTGGACTACTACGCCTAGATGGGCGTCAAGTGGGAAATGCACGCTCTTAAGTTGTGTCAAGTTGCCTTCACTACCTTCAGGTTCTTGGGCTTCAATCATGCTTACCACCCGGCGCGGATCTTCGCCAGGGTAAGCCAACTTAGCTAGGCTCCAGGGCGTATCACCAGGCTCGACCTTGTAGTTACGGTAGTCTTCTCCTGCCGCTGGGACTTTGTGTGCAAACTCTTGAGAATGACCTAAAGCTTTATATCCAGCTATACCTACAGCAACCCCCGTTGCAGCTCCTAGAGCCCCAGCAAGGATTTTGAGTCTTCGGGTTGGTTTATAGCGTTCACTCATGTCTGTATACTATCATTTTTGCTCAATTTTGTCAATTCTATGTCCCCGATGTCGTTTGGGGTCGCAATCCGTCATCAAACTTCACCGTTAGGCGCTCATTTTCATTCTCGCGCTCTATAATTTCTGAAACGTGCAGCAAGGGGTTGGCCGGTTGGACAAGGGCTACTTCCCTGTGGGCCAAGGTTTCCCTGGAAGCCAGTGAAGCCATACTAAACAGAGTAGCCCCAGCTAGGACTAGAGCACCGAGCCGTTCATGCAGCGGCCGCCTTTTATCTTGGTAGGGTTGTAAATTTTTGTTTTTCATATTAGCGTAAGCTATCATAGCAAAGTTTTTATGCTTTGTCAACGTTATTACCTGACTCTCAAAACCCAGTCATCCCAGCGCAGGCTGGGATCCAGTACTATTAAGGAGATCCATTTTTACTGGATTCCCGCCTGCGCGGGAATGACAGGTTGGAGGTTTTGATAGGCAGGTTATTACACTATAGAGCTTTGGTTGATTGAATTACGCGACCAGGGCTTGTAGGAGTTCGGGAAACTCAGTTTTGCCCTTCATGTCTTCATAGGTAAAATGGCCTAAACCGTGGAGCTGCAGGACTTTGATGCCCTGGATTTTTTGGCTGAGTATTTGAGCCGCTTGGATAATCGCTTCGCGGTCATCATCCGAATAAAACAAAGTAATGCCTTTGGTTCGGGCCGCAATATTCGGGTCAATCTCGAAGTCATAGAAACTCTTGTGGTCCCAGTCCAGCCCCAACGAAGGCGCTACCAAAGCCACCTTATTCAGCCTGGCCTGGGGGTTCTCGCTGAGCCAGCGCACCAAAAAACCGCCGCCACAACTGTGGCCGACACCCATAGTGTTTTGGTCCGGCGAAAACCTTTCGAACATTTCCTTCCATTGTTCGTACACCGGCTCATAGGGCCGCGGCATTTCAGGAGTCTGGGCCAATATGTCACATAGCACCAATTCATGTTGCAGCCACGGCAACCAGTGGGAGTTAGATTCGCTGGACCCCTTAGGATTGTAATAACCTTCTTTGCTGGGTTTGCCATGAATTATAATAGCCGTTTTCATGCTTACAGTTTAGCACTAACTGGGTTATGCTATAGTTTGTGATAGCTTAGAGAATTGTTTTTGATTTTAAGCAAATATATAATGCTGCTATGACAGAAACTTTGGTGAGAGCGCCAGAACCAGAAACGGGCGTGACAATTGCTGATCAAATAGCCTACTTTTTTAATTTAGAAACCGGCCAAATACTAACTGATAGTTCAGCAGTTATAGCATCTATTGAAGCCGGTGAAGCTCCCCGCCACCTTCAGCAGCTCTTTGCTGCCGGCAAACTTGTAGTTGACCCAGAAGTTAGGTTCTCCAGCGAAAAAGATAATGAATCTAAAATTCGTAAACTGGGCGAATTGTTATGCGATAAAACAGTCAAAATAGATAAAGGTAGATATGAGCCTTTGGACGTAATTGAGTGGGACATGGTGGATTATCTTTCCTACGGCCACTGGTTACTATCGGTGGCTTCCACTATAAACGTAAATGTAGTTAGACGGGCTTATCGTCTGGGTTTGGGCCCTTCAATCGGTCAATTCCAGGGCAGAAAAAATAGTTGCTTCAGGTCTCTCACCAAGTACTACGAAGCGTTAGGCACAAATCTTAAAAATCAAAGAGGTTTATATAAGTCTTGGGATCTAGAGAGGGTAGTTAACTACACAGAAGTAGTAAATCAGCATAAGCCATCTACCCAAACCCTCATGGAAACCTTGGCAGAACGCGCCAGGAGCGGCCAAGGACCGTCGTATGAAACTATCCTGACTCTCACAGGTCAAAAACCTGGCGCATTACTTGGCGATAAGGCCAACCAGCCTTTTCGTTACCGATCAAATGATGATTTGGTAAGATTGGGCGTAGAGTACATGTTAAATCATGATGGCAATGTGCCTAAAACATCAGTGATTATAGAGTTGGCACATGACAATCTGGCCCCCAGCGCTACAACTCTCAGAAGACGCTTTGGTACAATTTCTAATTTTCATAGAGAACTAAGATCAGTCTATTATCTGACTCTGAGGCTTATCAATAAACTGCCTGAAGAGCGTGAACAAAAACTTGCTTCTATAATCAAGTCTCTACCTCCTCAAAGCTTGCTGCCTCATCTCATACAACGTAAAGACAGGCCGCTCTCTTATGAAACTTGCTTGCGGGTATTAGCGCAATACAAGCTTATAAATGCCTTATTGGTAGACGCCAGAGTAAGCCAGGAGCGCAAAGACCAACTAGCTAGTATTGCGGAGCCGTCTAGATTTATAGCAATGATGACAAAGCCCAGCATGGGTCTGGACGAGAAAACAATCAGACGTACAGCGGAAAGAATAGGAGTTGCTGAATTTATTTGGCCATCTGAAGAATAAGCAAATTTAGGCAGCCGGCAAAAGTTCGTTCGGGAAAGAGAAGTACAAGCGAGTATCCGCGACCGCCGGCACTTTGCCTTCTCCTTTCTTCAGCTCTTTCAGAACTACCACCCGGCCATTAACGAGGCTGAAAAGTTCACGGGTAGTTGGCCGATAGTCGTCCTTTTCCACATCCAGCTTGGCGAAGCCAGCGCTATTATAAGCACCTACGGCCTTGCCGTTGCCCTTCCACGTCTCGAGCCATATGTTACGCGCCCCGAATAGCCGGGCAGAACCAGCCACAATCAATTTTGTAAATGGAGTCGCTAGGCCTAGCCCCTGACTGTGTTCGCCTATGCGGATAGCAAAAGTTGTTTCGCCGCCCGGCACTTCCTCACTCTCTTCCAGACCTGTCCAGCCGTAGCCGGCTAGATCTAAAGCATCATCACCAAGTCTCTCTAGAAGCAAAAACATGCCCCGACCACCATTTTTACTCAACCATTTCTCGGTTGACTCTTCAGTTGCAAAACGAGCTTCAGTGGGATCCTTTGGGCAATATTCCCTAGTTTCACGCTGAGCAGCCATGATCGTAAGAGCTCCAACGTAATTACGGGTTAAGCCAGCCATTACGACGAAGCCCTTTTCGGCCAGGGCCGCAGCCGCGGCATTGCCCGCCTCACCTAAATCATCTGGTAAAGGCTGTAATTGTTCAGCAAAAGTATCTGGAAAATTAGCCATCATCACCTCTTATACAGAGTACATAATATCATAAATATGTTTTATTTGCAAGTGCTGGTCAGTTGTTTTTCGTGTCTGGCGATTTGTCTTTGCCTGGCCGTTTTCTGAAAGAACGGTAAGCTAATTCCTGCCGGTGTTGGTCCAGCCGTTCAATGTAACTATCGTAACGGTTAAAGATGCTAGAGTAGCGAAAACTCGGTGTTAACAGTTTTAGCAGTTTGCCCTGCTCGTCCAGGTATTCAACCAGGCAGTAAAAGTCACCGTCGCCCGATACCACAATAGCTTTGTCGTAGTTATTAAATTCTTTCATGGCCCAAAGCACCAGCTCGGCATCGATGTTTCCTTTCACCGGCTTTTTCTCTTCGGGCTCGCCAGTTTTAGTGTCTTCCTTCGGGGCCGGTTCTTCTGGCCGCGGCCGGGTCATATCATAAGTCGGCTTCAACACTACGGCGTAGCCGGCTTCGTGCAACTGCTCGTAAATACTTTCAAACTCCGGAATGTAGCCGATAAACATGTAGGCTTTGGTAACGCCGTACTTATCGGCCAACCAGCGGCGGAATTTAGCCCAATCCATCTTCCACCCCGCCCGTTGCACGCCAACGTTTAAGTTCTGGCTGTCGATGAAGGCGTAGACTATGGGTTTGACTTGGTCCATGTTTCCAGCATAGCACGGCTTGGATCTTGACCGGTCCTATAACTGAACGCCCATCTCCGGTCCGGTCAGGAAAGCCCGGGCTTTTTTGAGCGATTCATCGGTTACATAGTCTTCATGGTCGCCGCTGGCATAATCTTTATAGCCTTGCTCGAACGCCGCCTTAGCTCCATCCCTGACAAAATCTTGATCATTTTGGGCGATAAACTTCAGCAGCTTTTGGCCTTCCGGTATAGCGGCGAAAAATATCAGTCCATTCCGGCCAATGTTTGTTAAATTAGTCATTAATCTAAATAAGCCTCTCTCGTTTAAAAGAGTCAGTTCTTTCGCCCCATGTAGTTTTCGATGGGCTGTTTCAATTTCGCTTTTGGCGGCTTGGCGGCGCTGACGGGCTTTCTTAGTTAGGGCCCTTTTAAGCCACTGCTCTCTGGCCTGCTGTAATTGACTTTCGGCGGCGCTAACTTCATTCTTGGCCGCCGCCAGGTTGGTTTGGTACTGCCCATACAAACTTTGGGCCGCCTCGGTCGCCTGGTTAATAATCGCCGGATCAAGGGTCCACTCTATAACCGCCTCGATTGCCTTTTGCCTTTTAGCCAGATCCTTGGTTGGCAAGTGGTTAATTATGTACTTACAGGCCCGCTCTATAACTTCCGTGCTGGCGTTCCGCCGGACAAATCCCTCATTATCTTTGCTCGGCACCAGTATTCCCAATGCCGCGTCGATGGCTTTCGGCCCAGCGGAATCCCATTTTTCCAAGGTAGCCAGCTTTAAAGCCACGGCTTGGCGATACAAACCGAGGCGATCATCGTCCTCAAAAACGGGGAACTCAGTGTGTTGATGCGGGGAACGATTAGTCAAGATGCATGTGACAGCCTGTTCCAACAAATCGACTTTCTTTTTTGGCTCCATTACCACGGAATTTTCCAGCAGGCTCAAGCCCATCTGCATTCGCAGACTGCTGGATTGTTGGCTAAACGATAAACCATTCACCAGCCTATCGGCTAGCCCAAAATGAACATCGCCTAAGGCGCTTGGATCCTGGATGGTGGCTTCGGCGAAACCTAGGGCCGCTACTACTTCTTCCGGTGTGGCTTCGTAAGTCAGGGCATCGGTAATGGCCCGGGCTTTGGCGGCGTCGCTCTCGCCATGCCATTCCACGGCCAGGCCGACCAGCTTGCCCAGATGAACAGCCACCTCGTCTTTTTTAGCCGGTAATTCTGCGCGCGTATTTTCTGGCAATAAATTTTCTACAGCCGCAACTGTCATAGTAACTAGCCTCCTCGCTGGCAGCTATTATTCACCAAGTCTTAACCCAGTGCAAGCACAGGCTTTATGCTACTTGATCTTTGGCCTGAACCAGTTCGTGGGTACTGACAATTTTGAGAATATCATCGCCGTAGGCTTCCAGTTTGCGAGGGCCGAAGCCTTTGAGCGCCAGTAGTTGCTGGGCCGCCGCCGGTTTGCGCTGGGCGATTTCGCTCAGTACGCTATCGTGGGCGACTATGTAGGCCGGCATGCTTTCGGCCGTGGCCCGCTGCAGCCGCCATTGTTTAAGCTTTTTAAGTAGCGCTTCATCAACCGGCATTGAATCAGTGGCTATTTTTGCCTCAACTTCATCAGTTACGTCTTCAGTATTGTTGGCCAGTGCGTCCGAAGCCTGGCGCAGCATAACGTCAAATTCATAAATAACCGGGTGCATAGCTAGGGCCATATTGTTGATGCCCAACAAATACAGGCCATCTAGGCTCCGTACCCGGCTCAGCGCCACGTAGCCCATACCTGGTGTGAAGGCCCGCGCGAGGTCGATTTCGGCGGCGTCCAGGCTCATGCCCTGGCTTTTGTGGATGGTGATGGCCCACGCCAGGCGCAGCGGCAACTGACTAACTTCGGCCCGTACCCGGCCATCCTCGCTCAACGACCAACTGTGTGGCTCGACCTGGATGGTACGGTTTTTGTCGTTAAGCTTTACCACCGGCGAACCGTTTTTGAAGCCAATTACCTGCCCGCGGCTGCCGTTCACGAAGCCTTCGGCGAAATTGTTAGCCACGAACATCACTTCGGCGCCAATTTTAAGTTCCAAGTTCTCTGGCGCCAAGACGCTACGCTTGAGAGTTTCGACACGGCTAGCGGCGCCCCTGGTTTGCATAGCGAAGGTTTGGCTGGCGCTAGTTATGGCGGCTAGATGCTTTTGGTTGATAGCGTCAACATCAACGTTGTGCGCGAACAGGCGGGTAATTGCCCCTGCCCGGGGTGGGCGCTGCTGCAGCCGGTCGTTCAACATAGATTCGTGGAACTCGTTAACATCGCCACGGCGCATAGCTTCCAGTAATTCCAGCAGTCCATCGCTACCAGTCTGGCGGTGTTGTTCGCTCAGATAGCAAATTTGCGGTTGCAGTTCGGCCCAAGCGGCCGAGGTGTGGGCGAAATCTGCCAAGTCGCTGCCGCGGCTGACCGGCGGCAGCTGGAACAAGTCGCCCACCAGGATGACTTGCAAACCGCCGAAGGGCGTGTCGTTCTGCCGTAACAATTTACAGGCTTCATTAACCATATCCAGCCGCTGGCCGTGTAGCATCGACACTTCGTCTATCACCAACACGTCAACGGCGTTGTAACGTTTTACCAGCCGGGCGTTAGCCCCAAGCCACTTCCGGTCTGCCCCGCTCAAAGAGTCGCGGATGCCTAGCCCCGACCACGAATGGATAGTGCTGCCGCCGATGTGCGTCGCGGCGATGCCGGTGCTAGCCGTAACTGCCACCCGCCGGCCGCGAGCCTGGGCGCGCCGCACGAATTCATTCAAAACGTAAGTCTTGCCCGCCCCCGGCGCTCCGGTCAAAAACACTGGTTTACCACTGAGCATGACGCTTAAAGCCTGTTTCTGCCTCATAGTCCCCCGATTGTAGCACCAGGCCGACCAACCACCAAGGAATAGGAAAGTTTCAGTCTATAAATTAGCTCGGTAGATTACCTTACAAAATTGACGATCATCAATTTTGTAAGGTAATCCAGTAGATAAGCTTTGCGCTGAGCAGTCAGCCTGTATTTAAATAACTGATTGTGAGTTTTATAACTCAGTGCTTTCGCCGTCGGCCAGCACGCGGACCTTGAACGGAAAGTGGAACTTTTCTTCGGCGTAAGCCTTAAAGACTTCAGGCTTGGCACCAAATTTGAGGTAATGGATGGGAATCACCAGCTCCGCCTTTAGTTGCTTAGCGAAGTTGTAAGCATCGAGCATGCTAATGTCTGGTCCAGTTATTGGCAAAGCCACGTTTTTTACTTCAAGGTCGGCTAATTCTTTGCCGTCTCCCGGATGGAAGAACACGCCGTCAACAAGCAACTTTATCGTGATAGTAATCATGCTTGGAGCCGTGATAGTAAAAATCTAGATGTATCAGCGGCAAGCCGGTCTCTTTAGCCAATTCCCGGGCAAAAGTCGTCTTGCCCGCCCCGGCGGAACCAATAACAACTACGCGCTTCATCTTGCTTCAATCATAACATCCACCGCCAAGAACAATTGGAGCGTGATTAGCTACAGAATTGTTTTTTACTTTAGGCAAATATATAATATCGCTATGTCTGATGTGTTGACATCCCCAGTGGATAGCCGGGTTGGTAATATAGACGAATCTCAGCCAACTTACTATTTTAATTTGGAAACAGGCCAGCTAATAACCGATGAGCCGGCAGTTATAGCATCTATAGAACGCGGTGAAGCTCCACGGCATCTATACCAGTTATTCGCGATGGGTAGACTAGCGCTCAACCGTGAAATCACAGTCTCTAATGAAACAGACGCTACCACTAGAAAACTAGGGGAACTGTTGTGTGATAAAAGCGTCAAGATTGGTTCCAGAGCTTATGAATATCTTGACACTAGAGATTGGCGGGCCGAAGAAGATTATATACCTTATGGCCATTGGCTCTTAACTATTATTTCTGATATCCAGCCTTTTTTGACCTTTCATGTCCTTGAGCAAGCTAGTTTACTGGGTGTAGGCCCCCATAGAAATGGAATTAAGAAACATTTTGGTGGCTATCCCAATTATTATTATAAGCTTGGGTCACGCCCTCGCTACAACCTAGGGGACTATGACGATTGGAGTATAGGGCAATTTACTGATTACGTAGAAGGCGTCTTCACTAACCTGCAACAGGGTCAAAGTTTTGAAACTCTATTAGCCGGGGGAGCCAGGCTTCATGAGGGACCATCTACGCATATTATAGAGAAACGCACGGGCAGACCACTGTATGTTTTGCTTGAGGCAA
Source organism: Saccharimonadales bacterium (SeqCode) (assembly GCA_035478435.1). GTDB lineage: Bacteria > Patescibacteriota > Saccharimonadia > Saccharimonadales > UBA4665 > DATLRC01. Next base: position 39,152 of record DATIJT010000007.1, read on the forward strand.
GAGGATATTGTGAATGTCGGCGTTGGGATAGCGCTAATTACTTTCGGTGGGGAATAAAATTTATGATTGCCAACAACGGGTCAATACCTACGCGCCCCTCTATTGATGCCCTAGCCAGCCAAAAACGAGCTCCATCAACTTCAGCAATCCTAGGACAATTTGACAAGCTATCCCATTACCAGAGAGAATTAAAAAAAGTTTTTGATGCTCAACTTGCCAAGTTAATGGGCGAGGTACCGGCAAGTAGCCAGCTGCACACCATCTTACGGCGACCACTTACCGAGATTCCTTATAGTACCTGCTTTCGTATACTTGCCCAGTATAAGCTCGTAAACACTCTTATTGCCCGCCTAGCCCCGGACAAAAAAGATGGCATTGCCTGCACCCTAGATCCCGCGAAGTTCCTAGAAAAGATGACAAGAACTGGAGCCTACCTGTCCTCCGAGATCGTTCGTAAAAAAGCTGAGGAGCTAGACCTAAGTGACCACATCTGGCCACCTGATCATATAAAATACTTAAAGATAGCCAGACGCCCTCCGCAATACCTTTATTCCGATTGGAGCGTGGAACAATTCGCTGATCATCTGGAGAGGACGCTGCTGACAAAGCCAGAATCTCAAACCCTTATCGAAGCTTTAAAAGCTATTGAGGGGCCGTCTTACGCGCTGATTCGAGCTCGAATCGGCGATACCCCCGGTAGACTACTAGAAGCTAGAGGCTATTATCTCGGTCGTCGTAAGATGACTCAAGGTGATTTGGTAGCTTGGGGCGTGAAATTTATGCTAGCGAATAATGGCAAGCCACCTACTCATCCAGATACTCAGGCGTTTTCTTCTAAGAAACGCGGTCCAGCACCCGACCTAATCAACAAAAAATTTGATTCCTGGGATAGCTTTAGGGAAACAGTAGCTAAAGCCTATAGGAATGAGCTCGCAAAAATAAATCTTCGCTTACAACAAATTTTGCCAGAATTGCCGGTAGGCAGCAATTTGCGTAGCGCCCTAAAGACTGCACCTCTATCTGTGTCTATCCGCTTGGTTGCTCAGTATAGATTAGTAAGCGCCCTGGGTCCGGGCATAAGTTTTGGTTATAAGGATACTGTGGCTTGCTCAAGCCCCGATCAATTACTTGGGCTTCTAGTGCAATCTGCTAACCATTTATCCAGAGAAAAAGTACAGGCCGGCGCTAGGAAGTTGGGCGTATATGAAGATATTTGGCCAACAGATAATTACTGGGAGAATTTGAAAATACCAGCACTAGCCTAAGGCTTCGGCCTATACTACCATTTTAATAATCTAGCTATGAGTCCGCTGATAGATACTCTTTCTTGCTTGGTTGTATCTCTATCCCTCAACGTTACATCACTGTATTCAAGAGTGTCGAAGTCGATGGTTACGCAGTATGGGGTGCCGATTTCGTCCTGGCGGCGGTAGCGTTTGCCGATATTGCCGTTGTCGTCCCACATTACGACGCCGAATTCTTTTTTGAGCATGCTGTAAACTTCCCTGGCCTTTTCTACCAGCTCCGGCTTGTTCTTCAGCAGCGG
>DATIJT010000008.1:0-4545 GCA_035478435.1 Saccharimonadales bacterium (SeqCode)
GCGGAACCGCTTTAGCGATGTGCCGGCGCGGCTGGTGGGTGGTTGTAGTGGCAATAGTGTTTTACAGTCGCCCGTCAGCTTTTTGTGTTACTTTTTGCTGATCAAAAAGTAATGGTGGCGCGAGCTTTAGGTCGCAGCCTAGAGAGTTTAGAGAATTTTTTGACTAGATTCCAGCCTTCGCTGGAATGACAATACGCGCTAAACTAGTAAGATGCAAAGTTTGATGATTCTGGGGCGGCAGCCAGCTTTGGGCATGGCCGAGCTGGAAAGCTTGTACGGCCCTGACAAATTACGGCCAGTCGGCCAATATTCGGCCTTGCTAGATGTAGATCCATGTTTGGTAGCTTTCAACCGGCTGGGCGGCTCAATCAAATTTTGTAAACTTTTGACCGTGCTCGACACTACTAATTGGAAAGAAATAGAAAAATATTTATTGAAGGTGTCGCCTGAACATTCCAGGCGCATGCCAGAGGGTAAAATGCAGCTGGGCCTAAGTGTTCTAGGTCTCGATGTCAACCTACGTCAGCTTGAAGTCACCGGTTTAAGCATCAAGAAAGCCATAAAAAAAACCGGGCGCAATGTCCGGCTGGTTCCTAACAAAGAGCTGGAGCTTAATAGCGCCAGCGTACTGCATAACCGCCTGACCGGGCCGGCCGGCTGGGAATTAGTATTCGTAAGGGACGGCGACAAAACGCTGCTAGCCCAGACCATCAAAGTCCAAGATATTGATTCTTACAGCTTGCGTGACCGCGGCCGGCCCAAGCGCGACGCCAAAGTCGGCATGCTACCGCCCAAACTAGCCCAAATCATCATTAACCTGGCTGTTGGGCAGTTGTCCGAAGACAGCCTAGCATCAATCTGTGAAATCCCCGCCGGCGCTACAATTACCAAACCTAAAATAGATCAAACCATACTAGATCCGTTCTGCGGCACCGGAGTAATCTTACAAGAAGCTACTCTGATGGGCTACAAACTTTACGGCAGCGACCTAGAGCCGCGGATGGTAGATTACACCAAGCAAAACTTAGCCTGGCTGGAACAAACTTATGGCCTTAACCCTAAAGTCCATAATTTGGAAGTTGGCGATGCTACTAACCACAATTGGCCGTTGCGAATCGATTTCGTTGCCAGCGAGATTTATTTAGGGCGACCTTTTACCTCTCCGCCCAGACCGGAGATTTTAGTCCAAACTGCCGCCGATTGTAACCTGATCCTCAAAAAATTTCTGCGAAACATCGCCCCGCAAATTGAACCGGGTACTAGGCTTTGTTTCGCGGTTCCGGCTTGGCAGGCACAAGCGGGCCAGTTCAAGCACCTGCCCGTCCTTGACCAAATAGAGGAAATTGGCTATAATCGAGTCAGTTTTGAGCATGTTCGCCCGGAGGAACTCCTCTACTACCGCGAAGACCAAATCGTGGCCCGCGAACTGCTCGTTTTAACAAGACAATAGTAAATCCGTGGCGAGGCTCCTTCTTGTGGATGCAGTACAAGGAAAGGCCGAGCAGCGGAGTGAGCCGTACCAAGCGTACGGTGAGCGAGCAGCGCAGGTTTTGACGCCGTAATGCGCCGCAAGAAGGAGCCGAAATATGTCACATGTGAAAGCCGGTGGTACAGCCAAGAATGTACACGACAGCCCAGGTCAACGCCTAGGCGTTAAACTGTTTGGTGGCGAAAAGGTTAAAACCGGCCAGATCATTGTCCGCCAGGTCGGAGGCACCAAACGTGGCGGCCCTGGCACCTTTACCAGCAGCAACTTCACCATCCACGCCGCCAAAGATGGCACCGTGAATTTTAAAGTCAAAAAAGTTAAGCGCTACAGCGGCAACACTTCCCCTCGCACTATCGTTACTGTTGAATAGACTATTAAATCACTTTTAGGCAGCGGGTTGAGCCCTGTCAGCGCCGGGATTGTAGGTAATTCCAGCGGCTTCCATGGCGGTTATGGCTAGCTCTACATATTCGGCTTCATGAGCATGGAAATGCTCGGCCCCTAACCTTTGAGCTTCAGTCAATTCACCTTTTAGCTCGTCGATATGCCAGGTTTGGGCGGCTATAGTTCTACCAGCCGCCTGCCTTTCTTCTAAAGAGTACTTATAACGTTCGTCATGAATGTAAGTAGCTAGATCGATAGCTCCTTGGGTACTCCTTAGATCATGTCCTATTTTTCTCCAGGTTGCTGAAAAGTCTTCGGGCTTGGGGTCTAATTCGTCTGCCATTTTAATTTTTTATGCAAACCTCGTTAACTATCATGTTAGTCCTTAATAAATAGAACTGTCAAATCCATGTACCAAAGGTGCGAGAACCCTCTTTAGGACGATGTATTCGCCTTGTGTCTTCTAGAATATCACCAATAAAACGAGCAGCTTGCTTTCTGCGGCCAGCCCAGGGCTTTTCCTTGTCTACAGTAGGCGGGTTGGCCTCTAAAGCCCGGTGCAAAGTAGCTATTGCTAGATCTTCGGTTATTACTAACTCACCAGGGTCAGTTATGCGGCGCGGTTTTAATTTTTTAGATGGCGATGTCACCGATGGCACATTAACCGCGCTAACTGATCCGTCTTCTGCTATTTGAATATCCAAAAAGCCTGTCTTGCTTTCACTTTCATCGTCGATATCCCCCGGAATCTTAAGATGTAAAGTAGGATGCTCTAAATCCAAATTCTTAAAGACAGTTACCGATCTGCCATCCAACGGTAATTCAAGAGCCGTGTAGCCACCAGTGACCTGGCCCGTTTTTTCACTAACAAAGTGGGCAGTTTTAGCGTCCGGGCGCTCTAAGGCTCCTAGCATTAAACTGGTGAGTTGTTCTTGAGGCCTGGTAACAAGTTCGGCGTTAGATTTCATGACTTTGCAAACTTTTTATTTTGATTTACACATCAATAATAGCATAAGCTTGATAGAAAGTCAACTATCTTGATAGACAAAGATTTAGTAAATTTTCTCTTATGTCTAAGCTCGGCGACCGCGATGTGTTAGCTTGCCCCACCATCCCAAAGAAGCGGGGCTAGGTTTTGGAATAGTAGTATTCCCTTCGTTCATGATAAGTTGCAAGTAAGCGGCTGGGGCCCGCAATTCAAAAGAAGCCCTGATGCCACTATCTGCTCCCCCTTCAGACGAGGAGCTAGGATAGGACTCTACAACATAAAGAGAAGGCTTAAAATCATGATCGCCTAGGACTATAGGTACATCAAACACCCACACTACATCTTTACCGCCATCTTCGCGCGATAATTCACGTTTATTTTGGCCCCTAAACTTGCTTCTGTATAGGTTGGCTAACGTAGCTGCTGGGTCATCCCCTAAATCAATTGGAACGCTCGCGCGCTCATCCCGTCCATCTATCATTGCCTCTGCCACTAAGTAGGCAGCATCCACAAGTTCGTTAGGTCCAGCTTTAGGCGCTTCTCTAGTCATAGTTAGATATTAACACATTGCCACTAATTTTGCAATGCTGGGTCGTTTAGGTTTGTGGGGCTAGGTCGATAACTACGCCCGCGTAGATCGCCTGCCCTCTTCTATGTCCCTCTAGCACCTCAGGCGTAACGCGCTTATCAATAGGCGCGCCTTGAAACCATAAACGCGCTCCGGGAATATCGGTTTCCACCACCATTTGCGGCCAGTCCTGGTTGGCTGTTTCTACTACGAATGTCCCCTCTGGGGCACGATTTAGCAAAAATAACCTACTATTATGGGACTCGGGTCGTAGTTTAGGAGATTTTCTTCGTTGAGTAAGCGCTAAGCTGGCAAGCCGGAGTTGCGCGAGGTTAGACAATGGAAAAGCAGGTTCAGTCTCATAGGGCCAAAAACAAGCACCCATTCTTGCTAAGAAACGGTCAGCGTAGGGCGAATAAGGCTGGCCATCTCTAATTTCCACATTTTCGTTCAAGCTGCTGAAAATCACGGCTCGGCGTTGCCGGACATCTATAGCCTTAGCCACCGCCTGGGCCAACCCGCTACCTATATCACGGCTCCAATATGGTTTAGTAGTAGATAGCAAGGGATCAGCTAGTCGCTCCGTGAGGCTATCAACGGTAGCTTCAATATCTTCAGCCCAATTTTTAGGTCCGTGGGCCGTAGCCCGGTAAATATTAACATGCATAAAGCTATACTATAAAACAGATAGGAAATTAAATCAACTCTAGGCTATATCAGGGATGATATAGCCTAGTTTATACGCCTAAATGGTGTTTGATGCGGTCGATGACGTCGGCGATGACGACTTGGGATTTTACAAGGTAATCGTCTACGCCCAAGCTTTCGGCCCGTTGCTTGTCGCTCTCTTGGCTCAGGGCTGTCAGCATAACTACGCGGAGGTTGGCCGTTTCGGGAGTGTTGCGCAAAATATCCAGGACGTCAAAACCGCTGACTTTAGGCATCATGACGTCTAGTAGCACTAGGTCGGGCTTGTAGCTTAGGGCTGAGGCCAGCGCCTCTTCGCCATTGGCTACTCGGCGGACATCGAAGCCTTCGGCCTGCAGCCGCATAAGGTACACATTGGCCAGGGCATCGTCGTCTTCAACTAGCAAAATTCGTTTAGGGTGCTTTAAA
>DATIJT010000009.1:0-264361 GCA_035478435.1 Saccharimonadales bacterium (SeqCode)
AGAGTTGTTTGAGCTAAAAAGTTGCTGGTAGCAAGTTTTTAGTGAGTTCTCGAGCAAGCCTGTTTTGTACAACAGATAGGTCAAGTTTGACGACTGCCTGTCGGCTTTTTCGGTTCCTTTTTGCCGAAACAAAAAGGAATAAGGCCGGCAGCTTTAGCTGGCGGGATTGATAGTTAAGAGTTAGGTTTGGTATTGGTGGACAATGGCGGTTACTACGCCCCATGGTTTTTGGCTGTGGTTTAAAGCTAGGTAGCGGTACAGTGCAAAGCCGGCCTCTTCCCAAGCGACCACTAAGTCAAATTTGCTAGGCACTAGGGCGCGGTCAATCACGGCTATATCGCCGTCGAAAACCCCCTGGTCAGCCCACTGATGGCCACTAATCCTGAGCAGGTAGGTACTACTGGGATGGCGGATTAACAGCTGGTTAAGGTCGAGCGCTAAGCGCCGGCCCTGCCCCGCCCGTTCTATGGCCGGGTTGGGAAAACCGGTGTGTATTGATACTCCATCGCTTCCGGCCAGAGCTTCCAAATCTTCTTCCATAGTTCTTCCTCTCTTGTTTGCTTGCGCTTCATTTAGGCTCCCGCTTTCATTCCTACGAGTGTCCAGCGGCCATCATCTTGCCTTAAACGGTAGGTATTGTTGCCATCGCTCATATCAAACAGCTTGGTCAAAGACGTTCCCTTTCGGACTAAATACCTGATGCCTGATTCCATAAAGTTATATTCCCGGTCGCCGTAAACCATGCGCTTCGGATAAGTCTCCAGACCTGGCTGGTTTGGTTTGCGCCAAAAATAAACGGACGTTACTTCTACTTCCTGATCAATCAAAGTCCCCATAATTCAAGCTCCTGTTTAGATAAATAAAGAGAAAACCGACAAGTCTTAGCTAGCGGTAAACGGCTTTTATTTTGGGAGCTTCTGGCTTCGGAACCAACTACCGTTCGAAGCGGTTCTAGATACCAGATGCTTGGAGTTGAATGAAGAAAGCAGTGACCGAGGTATACTTTCTTAGTTTATAAGTCTGCGCGGAGGAACCCTTCGATAAACTCAGAGAGCCCACACATGGCTAGTTTTAATTATACATGCTCGTCAAGCTTAAGGCTATTTGATGTTGTCTAAAAATTGGACGATTTCGCGCGGTACATTCCAGCGAAAAAGTTGACAATTTTAACCAAAAGTAGTATGATTAAGCATAATTCTAGAAATAGCTAGAGAAAAGGAGTGATGAGACATGGATCCTAAAGGCGCACTTAAAGCAGTTGAAGCTCTACATGAGGCAATGGAGCCTGGTGAACAGGCCGACTTTGAAGCCGCTTTAGCGGAACGGTTTAACTTGGCGGGCGCTGCCGCTGGTAGCGTAGCCGTAGCCGAAACTACCGAGCGACCACAAACTGAACTCGAAAAACAGCTAGCTGAATTTGACTTTCTCAATCCTGACGTCTCTATTGACCTCGAAACCCAGCTAGACGTTATGACCAGCTTCTGGAAGGAACTTGGAGTCGTTTTACGTGCAGATCTATTAATTCCCCACCAACGTACCCACTTAGAGCAAGTTCTTGAAACTCACCCAGGCCATAGGGTTGTCCCTACTCTCTTATCTCAAGGCAACCTAGCCGATGCTCGTAGCCAACTGGCCGAAGCTGCCAAAGGTGCTTTTGGCAAAAACCAGTTCCATGACAGTTTATCTCCACTTTGGACACCAGACCAAAGCTATCTCTATGGCAAACTGCTTGCTGACCCAGATCAACCAGTTAAAGACGGACGTAAGTCTTATGGTTTAGGCTACAAAATGCCTGATGGTTCGGTAGTCGGCCGAGATGCCTACCTACCTCTTTTAATGAATACTGGACAAATAGTTGAGGGTAATGACGGTACGCTGTGGACGTTCCCGGTTATGGATGTCCAAGTCCGTGCGCCACGAACCTATGAAAGTGCGGGCAATTTGCATGCACTTGTAAGTCCTACAAATACCCCAGAAGGTCTGCTGGCTATGCAACTTCTTCACCAAGCCAATGGCACGCCTAACCCTGCTTGGGCAGTAGACTTTGCTAACGAAGCTGTTTACGAATTAGACAAAAACGGCAAACCCAAAACCCTGGTGAGCGTCGCGGGCGTGGGCTGGGGTCCGGACGGTCGCCAGGTGTGCTTGGGCGACTGGCGCGCTGGCGGCCGGAGCGGCCGCTTTGGTGTTCGCGCCGAGGAGAGTGGGCTCTAAGACTTAGGTCTTTGATTCTTCCTTCTTCTTTTCCTTTTGAATTTGCTAGACTGTAAGTATCGGTGAATAGTCTCAGATCACGCTCTTTTTAGGGCTGGTTTGCTACCGTGTCATTGTGTGAGGTCAAGAAAGCTAAAGTGTATATTTGTCTTTTCAAAAAGAGCTAATATCATATGCTGATCTCAGACAGGTTTACAATTTCCCACTCTCGGACTACGAAGAACTTAGCTCCATTTAGGGAGCTGAAATAATAGCGCTTCTTGGCGGTGCGCCGCTAAGCAAGACCCCGATAAGTTAGTAGTCAAAAAGTTGTCCTGGTGAACGTCGCGAGCGTGAACTGGAATCCGGACAATCGCCAGGTGAACTTGAACAACTGGAACGCTGACAACCGGAACGACCACTTTGGTGTTCGCGCCGAGGTGATGGGGATAATCGTAAGTAAAAATACCAAGCGAGTGTTGCTTGGTATTTTTATGGTGTCAGGCTTTTTAGCCAACCTCCAGCCATTCGTCCAATGTCTTTTAGTATTGCCTGGGCTTGAAAGACTTTGGTTTCATTAGCTAATTTTAATTCTAGGTATAAACGAAGTTTTAGAGTGGCAATCTCCTGTTGCGCCAAGGCTTTGATCAGAAAACCAGGCTTATGAGGCTTTGGAGCGTTTTTGGCCATGATCAGCTGCTCCATAAGTTCAAGAGTGCTTTGTTCTAAACTTTGCCCTAATGAATAGCGCTGGGCTTTTGGCAGTTTACTATTCAGATCGACAATGTGTTTGTAGAGCTTGTAAACTTGGGTAATGACGGGAAGCGCCTCAGACATAAGACACTAGTTTAACAAATGTCTGGAAATCGTGGTATGCATTTCGTAAGGGTAAACGCTCCAGCTCCGCAATCATCAATTTTGAATATTACCTTGAAGCTAACTTATGGGGCTTGCAGCAAGACCTCAGTAACCTTACTTATAAGCATGGCGGTTATGATCATTTTTTAGTGCATGACACTAAACCGCGACAGATAGCTGTCGCCAGCGTGCGAGATCGGGTAGTACATCGCCTGCTCTATGACTATCTTGTGCCAATTTGGGATAAGGCTTTTATATATGACGCATGGTCATGCCGTCCCAATAAAGGGCTGCACCGGGCAATTGAGCGAGCGCAATCTTTTATGTATAAATACCCTGAAGCCTATGTGTGGCGAGCGGATATCCGTAAAATGTTTGATTCGATTGACCAAGGTCTCATGAAGCAACTGCTCCGAAGACGCATTGCTGACCCGCGGGCTCTCGTTTTGCTTGACAGGGTTATAGACAGCTACAATTGTTGCTTAAGCAAGCAAGCAAGCAAGCAAGCAAGCAAGCAAGCAAGGCCTGCCGATTGGTAATTTGACCAGCCAGATTATGGCGAATATCTATCTGAACGAATTTGACCGTTTCATGAGCCATGGTCTGAAACCACTTGCCTATTTGCGCTACGGTGATGATTGGCTATGCTTTGTGTCGGATAGAAGCACGGCTTTTCAGTCGCGGGGAAAAGCCCTCCAAAAGCTAGCTGGGCTGTCGTTAGATATCAATCCTAAAGTTGATCATGTAGCTCCAACTTGGAAAGGCATTGCTTATTTAGGCGTGGATATGTGGCCTAATGGAAGGCGACTACAGTTAATAGTTCAGGAACGAGTCAATCAGAGGATAGATAGCCACAATGTGGCTAGTTATCGTGCTTTAGTGGCAACTCATCAGAAACCAAAAAGACTCAAGGAATTGAACTGGAGAATCGTTAAAGATTCGAGTTAATAGAATATAATTCCGCCAGTTCGCTTCTCGTTAATTAGCATGGGGTAAAGTCTATATTAAAACCTGAAGTATTTTTACTTGATGTTGTCGAGGAATTGGACGATTTCGCGGGGAGTGAGTTCGGCTTTGACGATGTAGCCGTCAGCCTGCTTTTCGATATCGGCGCGGACGTCTTCGCGCTGCTCCAGGTTAGTGGTAATGATAATCTTAGCTTTTAGGTCGGGCGTTCGGGCTGGGTCGCGCAGGGCCCGCAAAATCTCGATGCCGGTTAAGCTAGGTACCATCAGGTCCAGCAAAATAATATCGTACTGATTGGACTGGGCTAGGGCCAGCGCCTTTTGGCCGTCGGGTTCGATGGTAACTTGGTAGCCGGCACTGGTCAGCGCCCGGTTGTAAAGTTCGCTGATGAAATGTTCGTCTTCAACGACGAGCAGTTTACGACCGGCCGGCGCTGGCGGTGGAGCTGAGGTGGCTGGTTGGTCAGGCATACTGCTACTATTCTAACAAATAAGGGATCAGAAACTAGGAAATAGGAAGTAGAAATTAGAAAATGGCCCAAAATCAGAGGTGCTATTTACTAATTTCTAATTCCTAGTTTCTATCTGCGGTACAGTGAATGGTTTTTGATCCAACCGTGGGCGCTGCGCACGATTTCTTTATTATCACTGTTTTTGACTTCTTCGGCAAGCTGGGCGTACGGCAAAAGCGTGAAGCCGAAGACGCTGCCCTTGCCTTCTTGGCTGCGGATCCAAATATTACCGCCGTGGGCGCCGACGATCGCTTTGCACAAATACAAGCCTAAACCGGTACCGCCAATCTGGGCGCGGTGGCGGTGGTCGCGGTAAAACTTTGTGAATAAATTGGGCATAACGGACGACGGGATGCCCAGGCCGAAATCCTGGACGGTGGTTTCTACCAGGCCGTCTTGGGTTAAATGGGCGTCGATTTTGATAACCTTACTGGTGCCGCTGTACTTAATGGCGTTGTCGACCAGATTATTTATGACTTCGTAAATACTCAGGCGGTCAACACCGACTTTCGGCAGGTTAGGCGTGGCTTTGCAGTCTAAGGTAATGCCCCGGACATGGGCGCGGAGTTCAAGATTTTTGACGATATCGGCTAGCACCGCCGCCCAATCTTCTTCTTTCAGTTGCAGTGTCAGCTGATCTTCCTCTACCCTAGCGACATTCAGGATGTTGTTGACAAAAGCGGTCAGCTGCTGGGCGGAGGCGCTCATTTTGGTTATAAAGTCTTGGAGTTCGGGCGATACTTTGCCGGCCAGTTCTTCTTCGAAGACTTCTATGTAGCCACGCAGCAGGGTTAGCGGCGTACGCAGTTCGTGAACGCTCAAGGCGATAAAGCTAATGGCTTGCTCGTCCTGGGAGTACTGTTTGGTGTGGTCGAAGAGGACCAGCATGGTTTCGATCTTGCCGGGGTTGCCTTTGTTATAGTAAGCCGCCAGGTCAAACAGGCGGGTCGGATGGTTGTCTTGGACGTTCAGCCGTACCCGTTCCCAGTAGCTGACGGCCGTGGCATTGTGTAGTTTGGCAGCCTTTAGCCATTTATCAAAGGTACTCTCGCTGGGAAAGGCCATGTCGAGCACCATATAAATGTTTTTACCAACTAAATCGGCGGTTTTGATGCCGATATACTGGGCGGCCGTCTCGTTGGCGAATTGGATGGTTTCGCTGTCATCCAAAACGAACAAAGGCAACGGCAAAGCCGTAGCTATAAAGTTAGTCTTTAAATCACTACGTTCTTTTTGGCCGATTTGACGAGTTTGGTCGGCCACGCTAACCAATTGATAGATTTGGGCGCTTAGAGTAGCCACTAGTTCGCGGCCAAAACGCAAGCCTTCCAGTTTAGGCGGGGCCACGCTTTGGGTGTGGGGGCTTAAATGTAAGATGACTTGCCACAGGGCCTTGAGCGGCTGCAGCAAATATTTGCCCAGGCTGGTAGCGATTAACACAGCCAAGCCTAAGCCCATGGCTGCTAGCCCACCGGCTAGTAGGACTGGCTTAATCGCCAAAGCCCGCTCACCAACCCACCAAGCCGCGACCAGAAAAAGATTGTTAAGCAGCAGAATGGCTAGGAGTCGTTTTTGGGCTTGCCCTACCAAGCGCTGCAGATAGTCCATGAGTGCTTAAGGTTTATAGCTGACTTTATCGCCGGAACTGACGGCTGTCAGCCAGGTTTGGCCAGCGTTCAGTTTGACAGGCTGGTTATTGCTGTCAACGAAAACTATCTGGGCGTTGCTGGCGGATTTACTCCAGCCGCCAACCGTTACAGAGCCATCCTGGAAAATATAGGCTTGGCCATTGCCAACAATGCCGTATTGCGAGTGTTTGTTGTCGGACTGCAGGTTATAAGGGATAACCAAGGCGATGACGACTTTGGGGCTGAGCTGGCCGCCGGTGTTGCCGTCTATGTGGGCGGCACCGCCGACAAAGCGCTTATAGCTATTGGAAGTGTAGTCATAATTGTATTGGACGTTGTAGTCAGGGCTCGAGATATTCATGTAGATGGTTTTGGCGGTCGGCAGCTTAACGGGCGCCTCAGCCTTGCGGGCAAAACCGCTGAAATTGCTAGTGCCGTAACCTTTGGCGTGCTCCAGTTCGTTTAATTTAACTATGGAAGTATAAACATTGTGCGGCGCTTCGCGGCTGCTGATTCGCTGGTAGTAACCGCTATGGGAAAACTGGTCCAGGTCTTTGACGCCCCAATCTTTTATGTCTTGCAGGGCTTCCGGGCTGCCGCCGACGTGGGCGATGGGAGCGTCGAAACCTAAGTCCCACTGCAAATAGTATGGCCGGACGCTGCGAACCGGACCGACGTATTCCGGGTTGTAGTCCAGGTATAGGGCTAAGAAACGGGTAATGCCGCCTTCAGCGATGGCTTCAAAAACCACTCCGGCCTGGCCCAAAGCTGATTGCGGCCTAGCAAAAGTACTGTTTTCGATCATTACGCCAGTGACGGGACGTTGGTTGATGCTAGGGTCAACCGGTAGGCCGGTCAGGTTTGAGGGCACGGTAGTGGGCGCGGCCACGACCTTTTTGTGTTTGGTGATTTTAACCGGTGTTACAGGATAGGTTTTGTGTAGCAAAATAAAGCTGGTTATCCCGGCGCCTAGAAGCACCACGGCAGCGGCTATGGTCAGCCATTCCTTTTTAGTAGGCGGCCACTTAAACTTTAAAAAGCTAGGGCGCTTTTTAATTTGGCTGGCGGCTAGCATTTCTGGCGGTTCGGCGGAAGCCGCTTCGTGGGCGGCGACCGTTTCCGGCGCTTCAAAAGCTGGTTCGGCGATGGGGTTTTTGTCTTCGGCTGAGCCAAGCATGTTATCGAGCTTGGGCGCCGGCTGAACAGGCCGTTGGTCCGGCTTGAAGTCATCAATCATACGCACAATTGTAGCAACCTAAGATCTATAATGGTAGTGCTTAAAGGCTACTTAATTGTTGGTCTATACGACTAAGACTACGTTCTTTACCCAGAACAACCAAAGTCTCGGCTAGGCTGGGGCTGGCAGGTGCCTGGGTGGTAGCAATGCGGATTAGACTAAAGAGCACGGCCGGTCTCTGCCCTGTTAGCTCGAGTAATTGGTTGAGGCGTTCAGTCAGGTCTATGGCCGTAAAATCACTTTGTTCTAAGCTTGCCTTACCCTGTTCAAGTAGGCTTTTCAGGTCGTTTTTGGCTAGTTTGCCCAGTTGCTTGTGGCGGCTAATGAGCTCGGGGTCAACCGGCAGGTCGACAAAGAAAAAGCGGGTCAATTCCGGCAGCTCAGCCAAATATTTGAGCCGTTCCTGCACCAAGGCCAAAACTTGCTTCTTATACGTCTCATCATAATTTTTCGCCTCTTCTGGCCAAAAGTCTGCAACTTTTTCATAAAGTTCGTCTAGCGGCAGTTCCCGAATGTAATGGCCGTTCATCCATAGCAGCCGCTGCTCGTCAAAACGGGCGCCGCCCTTTTGGACGTGCTCAAGGCTGAATTTCTGAATAAGCTCTTGGCGGGAAAAAATTTCTTGCTCGGTGCCGTCATTCCAGCCTAAGCTGGCTATAAAGTTCACCAGCGCCTCAGGCAAAAAACCATCTTTCATATAGTCCAGCACATCCTTGGCGCCATCGCGCTTACTAAGCTTCTTTTTGCCGTCCGGCGCCAAAATGTGGGGTACGGTGGCCATGATAGGCGGTGTCAGGCCTAAGGCTTCGTAGAGGTTTAGGTAGTTCGGTACGCTGGCTAGGAATTCTTGGCCGCGGATAATATGCGTGATTTCCATTTCAGCGTCATCGACGATATGCGCGAAGTTGTAAGTTGGGTACCCGTCTGACTTGATGAGGATGAAATCGTCAATCACTTCCGGGCCGGCGCTAAGGTCGCCCAGCACTTCATCATGCCATTTATAAGGCTTAGGGTCTGATTTAAAACGTAAAGGCTGCGAGCCATCCCACGCTGGCGGATTAGCCGGCCGGTAATTACGGTACAAAAATGGCCGTTTAGCTTTTTGGTCTTGGTCACGAAAAGCCTGGACTTCGGCGCTAGAGTAAGGATCGGCGTAAGCCCGCCCACTGTCGATTAATTTCTGGGCCCAATTTTTATAGCTGGCCAAACGTTCACTCTGGCGATACGGGGCATAGGGACCGCCCTTGTCTGGCCCTTCATCATAGTCCAACCCCAGTGCCCGCAAACTGTCCATGATGTGCTGGTCGGCGCCAGCCACCTCACGGGCTTGGTCGGTATCTTCCAGGCGTAAAATGAACTGGCCTTTTGCCTGCCGGGCGACTAACCACCCGAACAAAGCCGTGCGGATGCCGCCGACATGCAAAAAACCGGTTGGGCTGGGGGCAAAGCGTGTGCGGACGGACTTCATAGGCACTCATTATAAGAGAAAAGAGCTGTGAAGTGAATTTAAAGGCTGCTGGCTAAATCGATTAGCTGGCTATGGCTCAGGGATTTTCCGGTCTGGATTTTATACCAAACACCTTTGTCAACCCAGGTAGCGTTGTTGTCACCGTAAAGGTAGATGGTGCGCCCGGCGGTTTCGACAGTTTGATAACCCTGCCCTGATTGCACGGCGACGTATTCATTGAGTAGTGTCTGGCTATTCCAGTTGGAAGCGCGCTCCTCTAGCGCGAAATGCCGGCTATCGCTATTGCTATGGTAATTAACGGCCACCAAACCGGGGCTGTAACTGAATTTGCCCAGCGAAAAGCCCGAAGGCGTCTGCCGGGGCAAGCTGGCCGCGAAACCGGCCTTAGAAGAGGCCAGGTGCAGTTTGAAGTTCGCGGCGTTTTGATAAGCTATAAAACCGACAATCAGTATGATGGCCAGAGCGCTGGCGCCCAAGTTCGTAGCCCGACGTAAAGCCGGCCTGGATTTTTTAGCTTTGTGTGCCACGTGCTTCTTGGCCAAACGTGGCTGTTCATGGCTTTTAGCCCGTGACAAAGCTTCCTGGAAAATATCGGTTGAAGGCTTGTGGCGCGCTGATGCGAGGGGAGTTTTTGGGGCAGCGGGCGCTTTGGCTACGGGCCTCAAGGCTGGCGCGGCGGCGGGCCTGACAGCTATTGGCGCGGCTAATCTCAGCGGCGAATTGATGTCGCCAAAACGGCTAATCAATTTGCTTTTGGCGATTCGTTTGGCCCGGGCCCACCGTTTGGTATCAACCACCTGGACCGCTAATTTAGGCAGGACCATTGGCTCGGCAACTAACACATCGGTGTGTGTCTGGACTTTAAAAGCTTGCTTATGGCCTAGAACCGGCTTAGTTAGAGTATGCCTCATAAGCGTCTGGGAGTGCTTAGGACTACGGCTTTTGGGCACGGCGGCGTTCTTTGAGCGCTGAACGTCCATAACCGGCCTAGTTTTGATGGCTGAGGGTCGAGAGACTTTATGCTGGGCAGGTTTGGCGGTGATTGCCTTAGGACTAGAGCTATGCACTACACCGTCAATATTACGGGCTTTGGCGGCCGATCTGCGGCTATGACCAGAAGCCTGGCCGCTAACCAAAGCTCCAGTTACGGCATTGTAACGCTTGCCATTAATTTCTAGTTGGGATCTCATCTTTAAATCTAGTCTTGGTTTTGGCCACGGGCTATTACCTCTATATACCTTAAGCGGTAAACTGCCAATATTTTAACCCCTTTAGCCTGTCGTCCGCAACTACTTTTATTCCATAAAGACTTCAAAGCGGCTACAATTGAAGGTAACCCATGGACTATCTAGATCCTATAAAACGCCGCCGTCACAATATGATTTTGTACACCGGCTACATGCTGGTAGCTATCGCTATCTTGATAGCGACGACAATTTTACTTAACCTAACTTATGGTTACTGGGTTGATAAAAATGGCGAAATCATCCAGAACGGCGGGGTTTTCCTATCTAGCCAGCCCGATTCAGCTCAGATATATTTAAACGGCAAGTTAAGCAAAAAGACTAATGCCCGCTTGGTGCTGCCGGCTGGCGATTACGAGGCCGAGCTCAAGCGAACAGGCTACCGGTCATGGCGGCGATCTATAACCGTAGAAGGTGGCCACCAGCAGCGGTTAGATTATCCTTTATTGTTTCCAACCAACTTGGTGACTAATCGTTTGCGCGCTTACGCGGCTTTGCCAGCTCTGGTTAGTCAAAGCCCCGACTTGCACTGGTTATTAATCAATCCCGCCGGCAATTTAGCGGCCTTTGAAGAAATTGACCTAAAAGATCCTTCCAAAGCGCCGCGGGCTGTTACTCTGCCCTCTAGCCTTTTGACCAAGGCCACCAATAGCCAAAGCTGGCAAGTTAAGGAGTGGGCCGATGACAACCGGCACTTACTGCTCGCCCACAAATACGACGATAAGACAGAATATATACTACTGGACCGATCCGATCCGGCCCAGTCGCTGAACTTGAACGCAACGTTTAGGATTCAACCGAGTAACATTAGTTTTATAGATAAAAAATATGACCAATATTATTTATACGACGCCTCGACCCATACTTTGCAAACGGCTAACCTGAAATCACCTACGCCGCAGGCTCTTTTGGACCATGTATTAGGTTATGACTCTTATGGCGCGGACAAATTGCTCTACGTGACTGACGCTGGTGCTTCTGCGGGTGAGTTACAGGTAAATTTACTAGCTAATGGCAAGACTTACCCTATACGGCAAGTGGCGCTTGGCAGCACTTATTTGCTCAAAGTCACTGAATACCGTGGCATTATGTTGGTCGCCGCCGGATCTAGTAGCGAAAGCAAAATTTATATCTACCGGAATCCGGCTAAACAGCTTACGCTACACCCCGACCATGTAGCCGTGCCCATCCGGACTTTGCGGCTAGACAATCCAAATTATCTAAGCTTTTCGCCAGGTAGCCGATTTGTGGTAGTTGAAAATGGTAGCCATATCAGTGTTTACGACGCGGAGGCCGACAAGAGCTACGTTTTTTCATCGGCTGATTCCATAGATGCTCCCCAAACCCATATGGAGTGGATGGATGGTTACCACCTGATGTACGTTAGCGGCGGCCGGCTAGTGATATTGGATTATGACAAGGCCAACGACGAGACGCTTATGGTCGCCGACCCGGCTTACCTAGCGTTTTTCGCGCCAGATTATAAGTATGTTTACAGCCTAGCTGCGTCAACCACGCCTGGCAGCCTGAACCTCAACCAGACTGCTTTACGAACCGCCGCGGACCTATAGGTAGGAAATTCTAATTTCTAAATCCTAAACAATATCCAATGGCCAAATTTCTAAACGCTCGCTAAAGACGGAGCCTAAATGTTAGCCTTTGGAAAAGCCCATCAATCCAAAGGCCAGCATCAAAATTATTCCTAGAAGCACCGCTGCTCCAAGTATACGCAGTATTGTGGACGTACTTAGTGTCCACTTGGGAGTTTTTGTGTGATCGATAGACCGCTCGATTAATCAATAGATTAAGACATAACCGGCTAAGAAGCCTGTCATTTGTAGTATGCCTAAGAGATTCTTCGTGTCGGCACCCGCAAAAAGTAATACGCCGCCAAGAGGTATAGCCGTCAAAAGAGCTATAATTGCTATTATTAATTGGACGATCCGCTTAATAACGTACATACAACTTTAGCTTAACACAGCCAGAAACAGTCTTAGTTTATAGTACATCCCCGCCGCCCAAAGGTTGATATTATCAAGGTTTGGGATTTGTATAAACTCAAGATCCTAAAAGACCCAATGCCAGAAGCGCGACCATAGCGTTGGCCCATTGCCTGGCAAAGCCGCCGGTTCTTCTATCGCTACCGCCGTGGCGGTGGTATTGGCGGCCGGGTCAGGGCTGATTTGTTCCCCCACTACCACCAAGCGGTGCAGGCTGGTGCCTGGTGGGTCGCAGGTAATCAAAGTAGCTGTGGCCGTGGCATTCGGCACCGGCCCCAGTACGCTAGTGTTGCCAGGCTCCACGATGTTCCGGCTGATGACTTTATAGACATAAACCTTACCGCCGTTAGTTAGGTAAAAAGTGTCGCCCGGCACCAGCGTGTGCAGCAGCACGAAGGCGAACTTGTATTTGCCTTTGTTAAAAATGTTGTTGCTGGAGTGGCCGAAAAAGGCGGTATTGCCCTGCTGCCCTGGCAGGACAGTAGTCGGATAATGCACCACCCCGTCCATCAGGGCGTCCTGAATCTGCTCTTCGTCAATGGAATTAGTGCCGTAAACTGCCGGTATCTCAACGTTAATTTTGGGGATGATAACTTCAGGCGTGGCAGTCGGCGCGACGCTGCCTGGGTCAATGATGAACGGTGTGCTGCCGGCGTGGCGGCTGGGCTGGATGAAGGGGGCTATGACAACTTCGTTGAAGAAGCCGAATAAGAAAATGACCATTACTACCATGGCGGTGGCGGCTCCGAATAGCAGTGATTGCAAATGGTGTTTGGCTTTCAACTTGCCGCCGGCAGTTACCGTGTTACGGATAGCCTCACGCAGTTCTTCGGGGTTTCGTAGTTCGGCCAGCCGGGTTTTTATAGCTTTCAGCGGCGGCCGCTTCGGAGCCAGGACTTCATTTTTGTGGGCGGCCAGGCGTTGGCCGGCTTGCTCGGGAGTGGCCGCGGCCCGATTGTATTGCGAAACCAGGGCGTTGCTTTCGTAAAATTCCTGCCACACCTGGTGCTTTTGGTCGTCTGGCAAGTTGACGTAGTAATTGTGCCATTCCGTCTGCACGTCGGCCCAGCTTTTACCGGACGCAGCCAAAGCCTGCATGAACTGCTGGTGCTTGCTCCTAAATTTGCTAGCCTGAACCTCACTTAATTCTTGCTTGGCGTCGGGTTCTTGGGAATAGATGCGGGCTAATTTCTGGCGAATCAACTCAACGGCCGGATTAATACCTGGCGGTAAAAAACCTCCGGAGTTAGAATTCTGATTGCCGTTTAGAAAAGCTGGAATATTCATGCTAAAAGAAATCCAAAGAGCCGTTTGGCTCCCTGTCAGTAAGTATAGTACAATACACCTCTGTAAGCTATGACGAGCTTATGTTTATTGCCGCGGTGGTGGAATGGTAGACCTGCCTGCCGGCAGGCAGGCGCGCTGGACTCAAAATTATGTTCACTGTGTATGCTATTAAAAGCTTAAACAATAAATACATCTATGTTGGTTTAACAGCTAATTTGTCGCGGAGATTTCTAGAGCATAACACTGGAAAATCTAAAACCACCCGTCCTTACGCACCATTTAGACTTATCCACTCAGAAGAATTGTCTACACGGCCAGAGGCAAGACAAAGAGAAAAATATCTAAAGTCTGGTATTGGCAAAGAGTATCTAAAAAGTCTAATATAGTGTATGCCAATGGCGCTGTGGTGGAATTGGTATACACGCACGACTCAAAATCGTGTGGGGCAACCCGTGTCGGTTCAACTCCGACCAGCGCCACCAGCTTTATTTCAAGATGATTGCGAAGGCCGTTAAAAATCCTGTGAGCGCAAGCTCGTGACGGTTCAAGTCCGTCCCGCGGCACCATCTGAATCAGATACGGTGAACCCCAAAATCCAATGGCCGCAAGGTCATGAGGGTTCGTGGACGTAGCCGCGGAGATAAAATGTGTTTATATAATTTTACCGAGCAGCGAGAGAGGAGTGCGCTCTGCGCGCGATAGTCCCTCCTTGCCCACCAAGCAGATTAACCCATAATATCTAGAAGTTGATTCGTTCGCTGATCTAAGCTTGTCATAATCCGAGGAGATGGTGGGCTTGTTTGTTTCTCGAATATGCACTCAGTTATTATCTTTGAGGCTGTCACGTTTTTTTCGCCCTCTGTCATTAAGTCAGGGTAAATCGACAGCGCATGAATATCCTCTGGGTATGTGCGTCCAAGTTGTTGTTGGATAAAAATGGTAGGATGAACCCGAAGTTTGTAGCATGGTTCCGGACTTGTATCTGTAAAGATAGCAATGTCCCAGCGCGTACCTGCTTGAGGAGCAGTAGATATATTGCGACTTCCAGATTGTAAAGCCGGCAAGGACATATAGGCTCCCTCTTCTAAGTGTCGCCAAGCAAAGCGCTGTAAAAGTAATAAAGTTACGAGCTCGCTCGCAGTCTGATTTGCCATTCTCTGATGTTTTGTTTCGGTCTGCGGATTGTCTGTAAAAGTGCGCATATCGTTAAGATCTTCATTATAGGCTTGACCAATTCCTAATAAATCCTCGTAGAGTTTTTGACAGATTGCTTTGCCGGGTAAACGGCCCGTGCGAACCTGCTCGGTATAAGCCGGCAAATGCGCGAGCTGGACAAGTGATGAAAAGGCAAAAGGCGTAGCCAAGCGGTGCCCATTCGGTCGGCTTGTATCTACAGCCCTTCGCCAATTAGTAGCTGCTCGCTCTAGCCAACTAAGTGTAGCTTCGGGATCGTGGGCGAAGTCGGTTTGGGCAATTTCTAAACAAGCTTCTCCCGCATGTAAACATCCTTTAGGGCCTCCTTGCTCAAGTTCTAATAGCCAGTGCATTTTTTCATCGAGTGACTGAGCTCGTAATAACTGATCAAGATAACTAGAATCATCTTGTCGCTCCGGGTCGCCATATGTGGCTGTATAGCGGGTAGTTCTATCGACTTGTTGACGACGAGTTCTTGACATTATATTAAATTCTATCCTTTACTCACCAATTAATTATGAAATTTAATCACTATGTCCTAAGCGAATAAGGCTGGACAGCCTGGACAGGAGTCTGCGGCCTAATCGAGGCGTTTCTTCATGAGCGGGATCTACATCTTGAATATCGTCAGGCTCAGAAGCCGCTTTTTGATCGACATAACTTATCTCTCTAAGAATATTGTCTGTGAACGTGGTTAGCGTGGGTTTAGCTTTCTTGCCGCCTTCCAAAAACAGTCTATTTGTACGGAGGCTGCCATCATTATCAAGATGCTCGTCGCCAAAAATTAAGGCGATTCTGGCCATGTAACGGTTGCGCCAAAAGTCGTAAACTTCTTCCCGCGTTGGCTCTCCAGATCCTTTTCTAAAGCTACTGAAATTTTTATCGCGAGGCACATGTAGACTGGATTTAACCTGTATTGGCCTGGATACATTTGGAAAAGATCCGTAGGCCACATCAAAATTCATAAGCCTTGAAAACCTAGGAGTTACCCGATAATTATCATCTTGCCAAGAATAAACTGGCCATGCAATTAAGTCAGTTAAACCTGATTTTTCGGCGTGCCTTAACAACAGGCTAAGGACCAATAATTCGTTGGCTACTCCTATTAGTTCGCTTCTTTTTGACACCGCTACTCTAGCGTATGAACTAAGTAATCTAGAGTGGACTTGTCTCAATCGACTAGTAAGCGCACCAACGTTGACGCTGCCAGAAGCTACTTTTTCACCAAAAGATGGCAGGAAAGCTAGATTAATGCCTGCCCTTATGCCCATAAAACTATCACCTTCGGTAGCTTCTACTCCCTGCCACGCTTCACGGGCGATATCAAAATAAGTTGACCTTACAGGGCCGTCAGTTTGGGTGGCGATTAATACAGCCTGCCAGCCACCATCTAGCTGATGGTCAGGGTCAGGACTGGTAGTAAGTGCCCGACAAAGCAACTTTGACATAATGAGTGGCAATCTGGAACGACTATCTTGCCGGTGATAGAAATCATGCGCATCAACAACATCAGACCTTAAGACTGCTGGAGGCAAGGTTTCAATTGAATAAACATGCGCAATATCGGCTGGTGATGCCATATAAATTATCCAAAGCTAATTAACTTATTATATTAAAAAATCGTTAAAAGGTCAAATGAGCACTAGAGCTACGGTAGAGATCGCTGCAAGAGTCTTTGATGGGTTTTGGAGTCACCAGACGGCGGCGTCCGAGGCAAAGATTAATACATCCATTAATAGCCACTAAAACTTAAAGTAGGAGGTACATGTTTGGCAAGGGGCTGGGCTTCTTGAGAACTTATGAACTCTCCTTTGCGAGATTGGCCTAGGGCCAGCTTGCAGCTAAATTTACCACTTTGTTTTAGCCCAGTGCAGTCCTTTAACGTTGCAAGAATTCCATTACGTACCTCTTCTAGAGTTTTGTCACCGCAAAGTTCTACAAATAAACCGCTCTTCTTATATTTTAGGCCTCTGTTTTTGCTTAGTCCTCGCATATAAAGATCCGCTGTTTTGATAACTATGTCACCTGAGGCAATATTTGATAGTCGCCCTTGCTTACTACTTTCCTCAATCCCTTGCTGAAAATTGGCTATTGCTGTAGTGCCAAGTGCCTCAAGAGCCTTGCTCTCTAGAGGAGTCAAAAAGCTCACTGCTAGTTCGGAGTCTGGGTAGATTGTTAAACACCAGCCAAAAAGCAAATCAGCTTCTTGGCGTAAAGGTGCCAGCCACTCCCTGGATAGCAGTGGTCTTGACCAGGGGTGAGTATCGAGTCCAGTAGCTAACTCAGCCATATCTAAACTAAATTTAACATAATTTTAATAAATCCTCAAGCGATCAAGACTAGATCGCTAGTGCAATCCGTTAATATAAAAGGATATAGATTTGAATCTCAATAAGCCTAAGGCTAGCTGCCATCGAGGTGCGCGAGATGATCGCCGTGATCCTCCAGCGCGTAGGTGACATTGCCCTGTGCAAGTGCCAGTTGTCTAGAGGCTGCTCCGGTGTTGGCCCAGTCGATTAAAGCCTGACCCAAGCTACAAAATTCGCCATTAGTACTGATAAACAGATCGCGGTCGCTGTAGAGAATGGCAACTGACTCGTCATAAGCTGACTCCTCTTCGTCCGTTAGGACTGTCTTGACTTGCAATGGCGTAACGAGTGCAGGCACGGACTCGGTGTCTTTATAGTTGTATAAACTGTAATCAATGGCATGCTTTTTGCTACTGCCTGGCAGAGTACCTGGAATTAGCATGGCTCTAGAGATAGGACTGTTGTGGGGGCTGTTTTGGCGCGGTGACGCTGGTGCCGGCACCAGCGTCGAATCGGGCAGACCTATAGTCAGCAAAGTACCGGCCATGGCCGCTTCGCTGGCTTCACCCCTAAGAGTGCGATTAAGCAATGGTGTTAACTTTCTTGCCTTCCCTTGCTTCAGGGCTGCCATATTTTTAATTACCAATTCGCCCATTTGTTTAACGACGGTTCTTTGCCTTAGCCGATGCTGGCGCTCGGTTGCGCCTAGTCTAGCGTGCAACAGCTCTATAAGCGCGATCTCTCTAGGCGCGCCAAAAATAACTGACTCACGCGGATTGGTGGCCGAGTCCCTTCTAAGGTTAGTAGTTGCTTTTGCAAAATGTCTACCAGCTTGGTCTGGCTGTTCGGCCTGCAGAGCTATTCCTAATTCGTAATTAAGCCAGCCTAGATAGCGATATTTAATTAGGCTGACTCCTGATGCTTCCAGTCCACCTAGTAGTTGCCGGATAATTGGTACGTCTTCAGGCGTTGCAACGTGAGTGCCGAGCGTATGATAAATGTCGACAAATTCTCTTAGGCTCCGGAAATTTGCCTGACCGCTATCAAGCCGATTCATTTAATTATTATATAATTTTTTACACTCCAATGTCAAAACACCCTGTGGTTACAGCTTCAAATGGCTTTACTGGGTTTTGGAGCCACCAGACGGCGGCGTGGGTGGCGGTTTTTATATTTGAATGCATGGCATTGCCTTGTTTTGTAGTGCTCACCTGCCCGTCAACGGCCACCATCGTGTTTTCTAAGTGATTTATGACAATAGCTGCTTGGTGCTCCAAGCTAAAACCATGTAACTTATCAACCATGTGTAACAGATCAGTTTTAGAAGTAAAAGCTTGAAGGAAATTAGCGTGCTGAGCTAGCTTTTGAAGTTGTTCAAAGCTTGGTACCAGTGAGGTAGCGGACCTTTGAAACAAATTTTGGGGGGAATTAATAAAGTAATCCAGAGCATCACCGCATAAAGTCAGTTGGCCGTGGTATTTTTCTAATAATTTTTCTAGCAGGATTGCTGTTTCGCTGTTTTTGCCAAAGTCGCTGGCTAATAATATTCCATCTGCCCAAGCGCTGGCGGCCAATAATTCGGCTAGGGCGCGAGTGGCGAAGCTGCCGCTTGGAGTGCTGGGGGCGAATTCGGCTTCTGGAAAAAGTTTGCCGACAGTTTTTTGTAGAGAATCTGGCAAAATTACCCGGACAGTGCCGATGCCGGCCTTTATAGCTTCACTGTAAGCTTCGGCGGGGGCGGCAAGACTATGGGCGTTGCCACCGACTATCAAAAGCTTGCCGGCATGGGCTTTATTCTCTGGCCTGCTCCAGAGCAAATCTGGGAACAATGGCTTTTCAGCCGTTTGTTTGTGCCAATATATATGGTCCATTTTGAGGCTCAAGTTCGTAAATTACGTTTTTACGCTCAACTACGATTTTCCAACCGTGGCTTTTGGCATGGTTGAATAGTTGTTTAGTCGGGTTGAAAGCAATTGCCCGCTCTACGACTTCTAGCATGGCGATGTCACTTTCGCTGTCACCTACCCCTATGCTTTGTTCGTAAATGGCGTTATGTTTTTTGACCAGCGTTTTTAAATAATCTGGTTTGCGCTCACTTCTAAGCACTTGTTTCTTGCCGGTAAAACGATTGTTTTTAATTTCATAACTTGAGCCGCCGGAGTCGTCGAAACCATAATAATCGGCTAGTAGCTTTACAATCTCAGTCTGGGAGGCGGAGATAGCGAATAGTAGGTAGTTCTTAGATCTTAGTTCTTGAATCAGTTGGCGGGTGTAGGTATAGACCTGGTCTTTATATTCATTCAAAACCGTCTGGCAGGCTTGCTTTAAATCATCCACGGTGATGGTAAGGATGACTTGGTCGACGGCTTTAACCAAAGCCTGTTCGTAGTCTTTAAATGAGTCTTGGTGCTCTCTGCGCTTCCAAAGCATGCGGGCTTGTTTGACCTCTTGGTAGTCAGCCTCCTTAAAGTGGCCTTGTTTGGCTAGCTCGTCAGCAATGGCGTGGTAAAGTTGCCAACGGATTAAAGTGCCGTCGATGTCAAAAACCGCGAAAGGTCGAGGAGAAGGCATTAATGATCTCCGGTCAACTGCAAAAGGATAGTCCGGATCAGGTTCCAGCTTTCGTGCTCGGCTCTGTGACCGCTGATAGTCCAGACGAGATTACTGTTGGGTAATTTTTGGTTAAGTTCGTAGGCTGTGGTAGGCGGGCAAACGGCATCATAACGCCCTTGGATTAACCATATAGGCATCTTAAGCTTGGAGGCATTGCTCAGTATATGACGCTCAGGCATAAAACAGCTATTTGCCATATAGTAGACTTCTATTTTAATTCCAGTTGGGTCGTATTCGCTCGGATCTTCAGGAGTAAATCTATCGTCCAAAGCCATGACCGCGCCCTCTAGGTTTTCATAAATATAACCGGACTCTTTAGCCGCTTGCTCATTCGAACCAAGGATTCTATCAAAATGATAAGCGCTTGGATTAACATGATGGGCTTTGGGAGTGTTTCCAAGATACCCTTCCCAGACATCCGGGAAGAAGGTTTGGAAACGGCCTTGATCGAGCCAATTAATTTCAGCTTTAGAGCCAGTAAAGATACCATTTAGAACTAAAGATCTAAGGCTTTCCGGATGTTCGATAGCGTAAGCCAAGGCTAAGCATGAACCCCATGAGCCGCCGGTAATAATAATTTGATCAAATTTTAAGTGTTTGACAAGTTTATCAATGTCGGCGACCAGATCTTTAGTGGTATTGTTTTTTAGCGAACCGTAGGGCAAGCTTTTGCCGCAACCGCGTTGGTCGAAAAAAATAACTCGCTGTCGTTTAGGGTCGAATACTCCCTTATGTTTATCTTTGACGTGGTCACCGGGGCCACCGTGTAGAAAGATTATTGGTATTCCAGTGTCTTTTTTGCCCCAATCTTGGACATACAGTTGGTGGCCGTCGCCGACATCCAGGAAAAATTCTTGGTTGGTAAATTCATCTGGCGTCATGCTTTCCCCTTCTTTTTCCAATCGCCGCCATTTAGGCGGTTAAAAGGCGATTTAATGTGCCAGTCGTGTGGGTTAGAGCTCCAGATTGCCTTATGCAGTTGCTTAGCAGTTTTGGTATAGAGCTTGGTATTGCCTACCCAAGCTCGCTGGCCTTTCCAATCTTGACCCAAGTTGTGGCCGCTGGCTCCCTGTTCGCGCAGATCCATATCAACATCTAGGTTATCGGCGTCTTTGACTATTTGCGATTCGATAGATGTGCGCTCCTCGTACTCTTTAAATAGTTTTAGAAATTCGTCTTTCAGTGGTGTGCCGCTTAACATGTGCTCCAAAGCTTTATGCTCGTGGCGCTCAACGTATTGACGGCCAATGTAGTCAACATCGCCAGTGCGGCTTTCGGCAATGTCATGCACCAGCGCCATTTTCATAATTTTTTCGCTGTCGCCCTGGCCTTCACGGGCTGCGATCATCAAGGCTAGCCAAATTACCCGGAAGTGATGCTCGCTGAGGTTTTGGACATTGGGCAAGTGAAATCGCGACCATTGGCGTGGGATCAGACGCAGCGCGCCGATTTCGTATAAAAATTCTAAGTCTCGCTTCATATATCTAGTGTAACAGATACCGGGCAGTGGTCGGAGCCCATGATCTTGGGGTGGATGTTGGCGCTTTTGACTTTAGACTTTAGACTTTCCGACACCAATATGTAATCAATCCGCCAGCCGACATTGCGAGCCCTGGCATTGGCAAAGTGGCTCCACCAGGTGTAATAGCCTTTGCCTTGTTTGAACATCCGAAAAGTGTCTACAAAGCCAGAATCGATGAAATTCTGAAAGCCTTCGCGTTCTTCTTTAGTGAAGCCTTTTTTGCCCTCGTTAGATTTATCGTTGGCCAAATCGTCAGGCGTATGAGCGACATTTAAATCACCCATGAAAACTAAGGGTTTAGTTTTCTCCAGCTGTTTGGCATAAGCTAAAAATGCTGGATCCCAGTGTTTGTGGCGCAGCGGAATGCGGCTGAGGTCATCTTTAGCGTTAGGCGTATAGACTGTCATGACCCAAAATTTGTCGAACTCGGCGGCGATTACCCTGCCCTCTAAGTTAGGGTCGCCGTAAATGTCACCGCTGACTTTAAACTCATCTATGATATCTTTTGGTAAGCCGTTAATGATTTGCTTCGGCTTCGGCTTGCTAAAAATGGCCGTTCCAGAATAGCCGGGCTTATCGGCCGAATACCAAAATTCTTCGTAACCAGATAGATCAATCTCGGCTTGGCCTTGCTGTGCCTTAGTTTCCTGCAGGCCCAAAATGTCCGGCCGCTCGGCTTGCATAAACGGCACGAACAAACCTTTTCTAGTTACGGCCCGGATACCGTTGACATTCCATGAATAAATCTTGAGCATGACTTTATACTTCTTCTAAATGAGTAACCCGGTCTTTTAGTCGCATAACGTCTTTGTTGGTATCCCTTAGGACAACCTTGAGGGTTTTCATATCTTGCTTAAGTTCAGTAATATCATCTTTTATAGGAGCGAGTTTACGGTCAATCCTGCTATCAAGATCTTCGACAAATACATTTAGCTTATCGGAAAATTCTTCGCCAATTAATTTAGCTAAACGGCTAATATCATCCTCATTATAAGTTTTGCCCATAGTGGTAAAAGTATAGTCCATTTATATCTAAATAAAAATGGTAAACTCCACTACAATTAGCTCTATAAAACTGTTAAACTAAGTGTCAATGTACAAACGTGTCCTTTTGAAGCTTTCAGGCGAACAGTTAGCCGGCAAGTCCGGTAGCGGCATAGATGTAGAGTTAGGCGCTTGGTTGGCCCAAGAGATTAAAAAAGTAGTTGAAGCTGGTACGCAGGTGGTGATTGTAGTCGGCGGCGGCAATTTTGCAAGAGGCGCCCAATTGTCCCAAGGCAACAGTGGCATTAAGCGAGTGACGGCCGACCAAATAGGTACGCTAGGCACTATGATGAATGCCCTGGCACTGACCGATATATTTGAAGCACAAGGCGTGGCTACTCGTTGTTTGTCGAATGTTTTCGCCGAACAATTAATGGAGTCATTCGCGCATCGTTTAGCAGAAAGTCATTTAGAAAAGGGCCAAGTAGTGATTATAGCGGGAGGGCTAGGGCGGCCCTACCTTACTACAGATACGGCCTCTGTTTCAATGGCCCTAGAATTAAACTGCCAAGTAGTGCTCAAGGCTACCAAAGTAGAGGGTGTTTACGATAAAGACCCGGCCAAATTCCCAGATGCTAAAAAGCTAGATAAAATTTCTTTCCAGGAAGCCGTAGCCAATGATGGCATAAAAGTGATGGATAAAGCTGCTATGGGCATGGCTATGGAGCATGAATTGCCCATAATTGTATTTGACGCCCTGAAATCGGGCAATATTCTTGACGCTTCCCAAGGCAACGCGGTTGGAACAACTATTGGCTCATAAAACAGCTTGACTTGCAAATAAGACTGGTTATACTTTAGCTTAATGACCCGGTCGCTTGGGGTGCAAGCTAAAGCGCTATAGACCAGTTTATAAGAATTAGAACGCTTTAGTTAGGCGTTAGGTCTTGAAGCAGTGAATAAATTTATTAATCAGTCACAAAATTGGGCGGCAGGCGAAGCCACTCCTGCGCAAATGTTAGTGGTGGGCGGCGTATTGGTTGGTGTTTTGGCCGGTGGCATGGTCGCCGCGGTGGCCCGCTCTAGCGGCCATGAAACAGGCGCAGCGCCCAATAATAGGCCACAAACAGCTAACGAACTAGGCCACACTGCCCTCCACGGTTTTCCGCTCAGAGAAGTCTTGCTTAAGCCTGCTCTACCTAACGTCTCGCCGACAGATGTGCCGCCAGTAACCTATGTAGCCGCTCTTAAGGCTGCCAGCGGCGATCTGAATAAAACCGAAGAGCTTTTAATATCTAAAGGCATACCGCCTCTAGAAGTTGATCGACTCGTAGATATTGCTCAAAAATCCCATTACAATCCAACGCCTGACCAACAGCTGAAGGCTGAAGCTACGGTTAACGTTTGGTCCCAACATTGGAAACAAGGCTCACCGCTGCACTTGCCCCCAAAGCCAGCAACTAAAATATTCGAATCTCTCACTCCAGCCCAGGAAAAGAACTTCCGGCAAAGCATAGTAGATTTTTTCTACAGTCAAAAAAAGCTGGGTGTTCACGAAGCCTATAAAAATAAAACTGGCCCCGACAAAGGCGAAGGCTGCAATTGCGGCCCCCATATAGATGATTACACAGCCGGTCATAACGAGAAATGGTGCGCTGACTTCGTGAGTTATACGCTAAATGCCATTGGGTTCCCCCTGAACGGCGGTAAACAGTTTGGCCGGCCGGATTGGCAACTGCCGCGCGTTTACGACAAGCCTGGATCTTCTCAAAGAGTCTCGATGCGGTCCTGGTTTGAAGACAATGCTTATTGGTTTACGCCTGGTCAAAGATTGCCAGAACCAGGCGATGTAGCGTTTATGATCAATGCCGGAGAGAATGGTCAGCTTGGCGATGAGGATGATGGTAGCCACGTCATGTTCGTACTCGGCCGTTCCGGCGGACAACTTCTATTAGGCGGTGGCAATACGGCCGATGCCGTAAGTGTCCGGCCTTTATCAATACACAGCGCCAAACTGGTCGGCTTTGGAAGCTTATTCCCCGCGGAGCAATCACCTTCGCCGATTATCTCGCCTAAAGTTCCAGCTAAGCCTAAACTCATAGACAAGCCACGAATCCCAAAGCTTCCAAAACTAAAGGCTCACTTGGTTTATCCTGCCCAAGAAATACATAGCTCATAAATAAGGATAAAATGTTAGCGGTTAAAAAGTGCGGCGTGGTAGGAATCCAGGAATCTCATCGAGGTTGCTCCAAAATTACGTATGTCATCTTGGCGGCTTCTGACGATATCCAGGAACTCAGCAAAACGCTGCGCGTACAAAAATCCAATTTGGGCATCCATATAACTCGAGCCAATTATATGTCCAAAATGACCCCATTGTGCTTCTGATAATCTTAAATCAGTCTCATGCGCGGGCTCAAATTGCCCTTTGAAAGGCAATAAGGCTTGACCTACTGCGTTCCATGCGCGCCTAGCTCTGCCGTTGCCTAGGTCGCCGCCTGAGGCGAAAGCCTCAAGAGTTCTAAATGTAACAACCGGTATTTTGCGGCCATTAGGCAATTCACTGAACTCGACAAAGGATTTGTTTAGTCCCTGCAGGTTTTCCTTTAACTTTGGATCGATTACTGGATGTTGCGGCATATCACCAACCGAAAAAGCAATGCCCATTGACTCTGAAATTCCTGACAGGCGCTGGATTAGCTCTGGAAGACGCTCTGGGTCAACGCTACCTTCAACGCTTAGCTGAAACCGTACATACTCACTCATTAACAAAATTCTATCACAAAATAAGCAATAAGTCAATGGCGGAGGGGGCGGGATTTGAACCCGCGATGGAGTTGCCCCCATACCCGCTTTCCAAGCGAGCGCACTAGGCCACTATGCGACCCCTCCTCAAATGAAACTCCAGCTAGGCTACTTGTTTAATTTTGGTCTATAAAATTATATCTTAAATTTTGTACAAAAACATTGCCAAAGAGATGAACGCGGGGTTAAACTAGGCGGAGCATGCCCTTAATCGAACTTCAAGACGTCAGTAAACTGTACGGCTTTGGCGATGCTACTACGTTAGCACTCGACGAAGTTAGTTTAACCATTGAAAAAGGTGAATTTATAGCCGTGATGGGTCCGAGCGGTTGCGGCAAGTCGACGCTTATGAGCATTATTGGCCTTTTGGACAACCCTAGCCACGGGGTTTACAAACTGGAAGACCAAGTTGTCGCCCACCTGCGGCCTAACCAAGCGGCCAAAATCCGGCGCGATGCCATAGGCTTTGTGTTTCAATCGTTTAACCTGTTGCCTAAAATGACGGTGCTGGAAAACGTGGCTTTGCCGCTGACTTATAAAGCCATTCCCCTGACCCGCCGACTTAAAATGGCCAGCAATATGCTGGAACGGGTTGGCATGCAAGCTCGGGAATACTATTTGCCAAGCCAGTTGAGCGGCGGCCAAGTCCAGAGTGCCGCGATTGCCCGGGCGCTAGTGAATGAGCCCAAACTGTTAATTGCCGACGAACCAACCGGCAATCTGGACAGCACAGGATCGCGGCTGGTTATGGAGCTGATGAGTGAAATTCATAAAATGGGCAACACCATAATCTTCGTGACCCACAATCCAGAACTTACTCGCTACGCTACCAGAGTGGTTTACATGCACGATGGAACTATTGTGCAAGATGAGAAAACTCGCCTCGGCCAAGTAGCGCCGACGGCCAAACGGGTGATGTACACGGTGCCGACTTTGAGCGAAGAAGACGATCTGGCCGGCGTGTCGGCGCTGATGAAAGCCTTGCCTGGCAAGAACCCCCGCCCGGCGCGCAAGCCTAAAGCCGCCAAAGCGAAATCTATGCCCAAGAAAACGAAGTCTAGTCCACGGAGCCGTAATAAATGAAGGCTCTGACCCGCGGCCACGTCAAAACCGCCATTGCCACTTTACGGGCCAACAGGGGGCGGAGTTTGTTGACGATGCTAGGCGTCGTAATCGGCGTCGCATCAGTAGTAACCGTTGTCAGCATTGGCCAGGGTGTCAAGCAGCAAGTCAACGGCCAGATAAAGCGCTTGGGACCGGACGTCATCAAAATCCAGCCGCTGCAGATAGGCAGTGGCCAAACTAATTCCGGCTTGTCGCTGCTAAGTAGTTTTTCGGTAACCGCGCCTTTAACCAACAAGGACTATTCAGCAGTTGCCAGCGCCCGGGGCATAGATGTTGTAGCGCCGCTGAGTTTGGCAGCCGGAACGCCCAAAGGCGACAATAGCGATAAAACCGGCGTCGTCATCGGCACCAATGAAAACTTGGCGAAAATCATCAACCAAAAACTGGCTTATGGTGTCTTTTTTTCAGCGGACGAAAATGATACTAGTGTTGCCGTGCTGGGCCATCATGCTGCTCAGGCTCTGTTTGACGAAAACGTGCCGCTCGGGCGCTCGGTGAATTTCAGGGGCGAGGAGTTTACGGTACGTGGCATTTTAGATGAGGTTGATTACACCCCGCTCTTCAACGGCGTCAATTTTAATGACGCTATCTTTATACCATACAAGGTGGCGCAGCAGCTGACTAAGAACAATACCCCGATTTATGAAATCCTGACAAAGCCCCGTCAAGGACATAGCGTTACCCAAACGGCCGCTAGTATCAAACAACAATTACTGGATATCCACGACGGGCAGGCGGACTTTATGGTACTGACAGCCGCCCAAGCCCAGGCGGCAACCAACAAGATCCTTGATTTGTTGGCCAAGTTGATTAGCGGCGTGGCGGCTATTTCCCTACTGGTGGGCGGCATAGGCATTATGAATGTCATGCTGGTATCAGTTACCGAGCGCATGCAGGAGGTCGGTATCCGCAAAGCCGTTGGCGCTACCAATAGCCAGATCCTGAAACAATTTATGACCGAGGCCGCGGTGCTTAGTTTGGCGGGCGGCCTGTTAGGCATTCTAGCGTCGTTAGTTGTTAATTTGGTGCTAAGGGTCCTGACTGATTTGCAGCCGGTATTTAGTTGGCAAATTATGACTTTGGCGGCGGGAGTAGCTATATTTGTAGGCATTATTTTCGGGTCGGTGCCGGCGCTGAAGGCGGCGCGCAAAGATCCGATCGACGCCCTTAGAAATGAGTAAAGGCTAAAAGGCTAAATCAGCGATATAATCGCGGCTACCCCGACGGCGGCCATCAGTAAGGTTATTAGCCAACCCGTAACTGTGGTAAAGGGTTTGTTAGCCCAGCGGCCCATAACTTTTTTATTGCTGCTAATCAGCACGATGAACAATAAAATGACCGGGGCGACCAAACCGTTACCAACAGCGGCGTAGATCAAAGCTTTAATGGGGTCAATGCCGACAAAGTTAAGCCCCAGCCCGACGAGCATGGATATGATGATGATTCCATAGAAAGCATAAGCCTGCGGCAAGTTACGGTACAGGCCCTCGCGCCAGCGGAAACTCTCGGCCATGGCGTAAGAACTGGCGCCAGCTAACACTGGGATGGCTAGCAGGCCAGTACCGATGATGCCGACCGCGAACAAGAAGTAAGTGGCGTTACCGGCGAACGGCCGCAGGGCTTCAGCGGCCTGGGCGGTAGTATGGATATCGGTAATGCCGTGCTTGAACAAAATGGCGCCACAGGCTGCGATGATGAAAAACATTACTACGTTAGACAGCAACATACCTGACCAGACATCTACGCGCATACTTTTGACCTCACTCGGCGCGGTCGCCGTTCGCCGTAAGGCTAAAGTGGTTTTGCCTTGCAGGATCTGCTCTTCGACTTCCTGGGAAGTTTGCCAGAAAAACAAGTACGGCGAAATGGTAGTCCCCAATATGGCGCACACCAGCAATAGTTCGGACTTATTAAAATGCAGCGTGGGCGTAAACGAATGTTTGAGGACGTCATGCCAGTTAAGGTGGGCCAGCAAAGCCGACAAAACGTAAGCCAGCAGCAACATAGCCAGCCACTTTAGGTAGCGGGCATAGCGTACATAGGGTGTCAGGATTTGCAATAATAGACTCAAAATAGTAAAGCCCACTACTAACCAACCAAAATTAAGCCCCGGATTAAGCAGCTGGACGGCTTTGGCCATAGCGCCTAAGTCAGCGCCGATGTTCAGGGCGTTGGCGGCGAATAGCAGCGTGGTGCAAATGTATAGCAGCCGTTTGTTAAAAAAGACGCGGATATTGCCGGCTAGTCCCCTGCCCGTCACCATACCGATGCGGGCGCACATTTCCTGGACAATAGCCATTAATGGGAACGTCAGCGGCGCCAGCCACAGTAACCCGTAGCCAAACTGGGCGCCGGCTTGGCTATAAGTGGCGATGCCCGAAGGGTCGTCATCGGAAGCGCCAGTGGTTAAGCCGGGCCCCAGCATATGCCAATAGTCCTCGGTTTTTTTGATCATTTTATCGGCTGGTAAAACGGCGGCAATTTCCTCGGTGGCCAGGATGGTACGCTCTAAAAATTCAGCGGGCGCCTCGGCGCCTTTTCGTAATAAGTTTTTCTTTTTAAACATAAGGGGACTGTTTAATAACTTTATTCTACCACGTCTAGCCTAGCCTAGCCTTATCGGGCGTCCTTACTTTACTCGGCGCAGCTGCCGGTGTTGACGACATGGTTTTGGGCGGTGGCCTGGCGGATTTCGCCGGCGATTTGGGCAGTGGTCAGGGCGTAGCCTATATGGTTGTAGGTGGTGGACTGGGCAAAGACTATGCCGATGACTGAGCCGTCTTTAGTAACGACCGGGCCGCCGGAATTGCCTGGGGCGATGTCAGCGGCTAGTTCGTAGACTTCGCGCTGCGTCAGCCCCTGGTTGTAAATGTTGCGGCCGATAGCCGTGAATTCGTCCACTACGGCCGCGGCTTCGGCTTTCAGACTGCCGCCCCCAGGAAAGCCTAAAATTGCCGCCGGTGTGCCGGAGCCCACCTGGCCGGCATTAACCACTAAAGCCGGGCCAGCCAAGTTGGCTACCCGCAGAATCGCGAAGTCTAGGTTAGGGTCAAACCACACGGCCACCGCGCTGTGAGTACCGTTAGCATCTTGCACAAACGGCCGGGCTATGCCGGCGACGACGTGGGCATTGGTGGCCACCAAGTTATTACCAGCTACGAAACCGGAGCCTTCGACTATGCCGCCACAACCTTGGCCTTGGATCTTGACGACCGAGCCCTTAGCTTTGTTGACGGCGGCCTGCAGCTCGCTGGACGAAGGTAAATTAACGTTGGCGGGCGGGCTGGGCTCGTTGCCGCTGAAGACTTGCGGGAAGCCGTTGGGGTCAATCAGGTGTCCTAAGTCGGCTATAACATTAGGTGCTGGTGGCAAACGGGTAATTAAGGTGGCGATAATTTTAGAATCACGAACCGCCGATTGCAGACTGGGGAATGGCAAGGTAGTTAAAATAGAAGCGCTCAACCAGGTGGCAATCAATAGAGTTAAGCCAGCTAGGATGCTGCCCAGAAAATTATCGAATTTATTCAGGTAGGAGGTACGGAATTTGTGCTTCAAGGTTTCTCCGAAGTATTCGCCGATTGCCAAGAACGCCAAAGCCAAGCCCAATGTGCTCGCGAAAGCGATAATCGAGCGTGACAAAGGGCCGTGCACTAACCTGACAACTTCTGGTTGCAGCGCCGCGCCGACCAGCAAGCCGCCAAAAAAGCCGACCGTCGAAAAAAGTTGGCGGGCCAATCCCACTTCCTTGCCCCTAAACAAAGCGCTGATCAGAAAAATGATGATAATAACGTCAACCAAATTCATAAGTCAACCGTTTTCTGAATTAAAAGTGGCCACGGGCTAAACCAACGAGCAGCATTAACCCGCCGATGCCGATACAATACAACCCAAACGGCCTTAGGCGCCGGTCGCGAAAGTAGC
Organism: Saccharimonadales bacterium (SeqCode); assembly: GCA_035478435.1. Lineage (GTDB taxonomy): Bacteria > Patescibacteriota > Saccharimonadia > Saccharimonadales > UBA4665 > DATLRC01. The sequence continues at coordinate 29,866 of DATIJT010000009.1, forward strand.
GATCCAGGTATTTTACCGAGAAGTAAGCGGCAATACCGGCCACCAGCCCGCCGACTAAAATTTGGCCGCGGGCGCCGCTATCTAAATTACTGAAAAAATCCGGCAGTTTATAAACCCCGGCCCCTAAAATGATCGGCGTGGCCAGCAAAAAGGAAAAACGGGCGGCGTCTTCGTAGTTCAGGCCGCTGTAAATACCACTGATGATAGTTACTCCGGAGCGGCTAATACCTGCCAGCAGGGCTCCGGTTTGGGCCAGGCCGACCGCTACGGCGCGGCGCAGGGTCAAGGTGTCGCTGGTACGGCTAATGGTCGCCCCAGTGCTCCAAGTACTTGCTTCTAACTTGGCTGATTTCCGGTGACTTTCCATATAGCGGTCGCCACTTAGAAGTAGAAAACCATTGATGATTAAAAAGATAATGGCGCTTAACGGTTTAGCGAATTGGGTACGCAGCTGGTGTTCGAGCAAAAGGCCGATTAGGGCGGCCGGTATGGTGGCCACAACTAATAGCCAGGCTAACTTGCTGTCTGGGTTATCGATCCGACGAGTTTTGAGCGAGCTAAAAAAGCCGCGAAAAATCCGCAGCCAGGTCTTACGGTAGAAAATTAGCAGCGCTAAAGCCGTGGCCACATGCAGGATAACCAAAAACGGCAAGAAGAAGGACTCGCCTTTGCTCTGGCTGCCCAGTATGGCCCGCCAATTAAAAAGATAAGCCAGAATCACCGAGTGGCCGAGGCTGGAAATCGGGAAGAGTTCGGTAATGCCCTGTAGCAAACCAAGAATTATAGCTTGGAAATAAGTGATCATTACTTCAAGTTTAGCATGCCTTCCGCGCTCAGCCGTTGATGCCAGGTTGCAGCTGAGCGAGCGAAAACTTTGTAGTCCGAGGGAAGCATAACCGTAGTTATGGTGAGCGAGGAGTGAAAGTTTGTAGCCGGTCAGGTGTTAGCTGGGGCGGCGGAAGAGCGCGGAAGGCATGGTTAGCACGGCCTGAAGAGTAGAGCCTTTGGGATAGGTTTTGAGGTCGGAAGCGTCTTTGGCCCATTCATCTAAGACCGGTTGCAAAATTCGCCAGCTACTCAAAACTTCTTCAGCGGTTGCGAATAAGGGGTGTTCGCCATGGATGGCGTCGATCAAGACTCGCTCGTAAGCGTCCGGATGGCTGCCATTGCCAAAACTGGTTTGATACCTAAAATCCATCATGGCCGTTTGCAGGGCATTCATAAAACCCGGTGTTTTAACGCGCAGGGCGACGGCGATACCTTCATCGGGTTGGATGCGGAAGACCAACTCATTAGTAGTAGAATGTTTGGTTTGGCCGGCGATTACGATTCTGATTTCGGTGCGTTTTTCGGATAAAGCTTTGCCAGTTGCCAAATAGATCGGTACTCCTCGCCAGCGGTCATTGTTAATATCCAGCAGCAGTGACACGTAGGTCTCAGTAGTTGAATTTGGATTGTTTACTTCTTGAGTATAGCCTTTGTATTGGGCCCGCAGCACCCTCTGTTTTACTTGATTGGCTGGTACGGCCTTGACTCTCTTAAGTAAAGCTTGTTTATGGGCGTGTACAGTTTTGTTATTCATAATATCGGCTGGCATTTCCATGGTGGTTAGAGCCAAAAGCTGCAGCAAATGATTCTGGACAAAATCGCGTAAAGCGCCTACTTTCTCGTAGAAGTCTACTCGTCCCTCTATATCTACCTTTTCGTAAGCCGTGATACTAATACTTTGAATGTGCTTATTGTCCCAAACGCTGGCGAACAGCGGATTATGTTTGCGGAAAGCTAAAATGTTCTGGACAGTTTCTTTAGCTAAGTAGTGGTCTATCCGGAATAGCTGCTCTTCGCTGAATGATTGGCTGGTGCGCTCTACCAACTGTTTGGCTGAAGCCAGGTCGTAACCAAATGGCTTTTCTAAAAGCAGACGCACTTTGGCGTTGCCGTGCGGGCAGCTATGGTTCAGCCCGTGTTTACCGAGGCTGTCAACTATCGGCCCGTAAATGCTAGGCGGGATAGATAAGTAATACAAGCGGTTCATGCACACGCCGTGGCGGGCCTCGATGCCATTTAATGTTTTGAGTAATTGGTCGTAGTCGCTTGGTTCGGCCGGATTAAATTTAAGTGTAGTTAACAACCGGCGGAGCTTTTTGATAACTTCAGGGTCACAGACTTTGTCGGCTTCCAGCACGCAGAGTTCGACTTGTTTTAATAAGTCTTCGCTCGTCAGCTGGCTCCGGCTAGTACCGACTATGGCTGTGTGTTCGGGCAATAAATCATGTTTTAGCAAATGGTATAAAGCCGGCAGGACTTTACGCTTGGCCAGGTCGCCGGTGATGCCAAAAATAACCAGGATTGTTGGCTCTAAGCCCGTGGCTTGATCTTTGTTCATTGCTTATTGTTCTTTATTTAGTTCGTGGCCGCCGAATTTGTTGCGCATAGCTGACAGTAACTTGGTCGCGAAACTGACCTCGCCTTTTTGGGAGGCCAGCCTAACATTAAAAGCGGCTTGAATACTTGGTAACGGTATGCCTAGTTTTTCAGCCGCCTCAAGTGTCCAGCGGGCCTCACCGCTTTCGGCTACATAACCTTCAATACCTTCTAATCCCGGATTTTCGCTCAAAGCGTCGCGGCAAAGTTCATTCAGCCAAGAAGTGATGACGCTATGATGTTGCCAAATATCTCCCGCAGCGCCCAGGTCTAGGGATTTGTAAGGCCCTTCTTTGAGCATCCGGTAGCCTTCGGCCAAACTTTCCATCATGCCGTATTCGATGGCATTGTGGACCATTTTCACGAAATGCCCGGCGCCGGCCGGACCAAAGTAATGGTAAGCCCCCTCAGGCAGCGCCAGAGTTTTAAAAGCCGGCTCAATGTTTTTAAAGCCGTCTTCACTGCCCCCGGCCATCATCGAAAAGCCGTGTTGATAACCCCAGACTCCGCCACTAACGCCGACGTCGACTAGCATTGAGCCGTGGCTACTGACCATTTCGGCGTGGATTTTGGTAAGCCGGAAGTCTGAATTCCCCCCGTCAATCAGCAAACTGCCGCTGGGTAGCACGGCTAGCCAAGCGTTCAATTCCTCCTCAACAGTCTCGGCCGGCAGCATCATCCAAACAACGGCTTGTTCGCCCTTAAACTGATCTAAGACTTCTTGTTTGGTAAGCGCGGCAATTGCCCCGAAACCTACAGCGGTTTCTATCTTGTCGGGACTGCGGTTGTGGGCAATTACTTGGTGTCCGTCTTCGCTGAGTTTACGAGCAATTTGCATGCCCATGCGGCCTAGTCCATGGATGGCTAGCTTCATAACTTGCCTCCTTCGGATGCCATTAGCCATTTACCATTAGCCTGTAACGACACATTAGCAATTAACCATTGGCGATTATTAACCGCGGTTTCATGGCTAATTGCTAATTGGTCATTCATTGAAAATTGTAAATTGTAAATTGTAAATTGGAGCACAGCGACTATCCTCCTATCTGGTCATTATAAATATAAGCTTCCGGCAGCTGTTTCAGGATTTGCGAAGGTTGCTCAGCCAGGGTTAAATCTTCGGCCTTCAATTTATCTAAAGCCGCCCGCTTCTCTGCCCCAAAGACAAAAGCGTAAGCTACCTGCAAACGTCTTAAGGCTTCAAAAGTCATAGTTAATCTAACGAACGGCGGCGCTTCATAACTGGCGACCAGACTGTTAGAGTTGGTGGCTGGCGAACGCGGCAAAATGCCGGCGATGTGCCCATCGGGTCCGATACCGAATTGGCCGATGGTGACTTCGGCGTGGGCGAAAGCTTGCTGGACTAGCTCTTCATAACGCTGAGTAGTGTCTTGGAGCTTTAAGTTTTCTACTAGCGCTGGTATAAAAGTGGCTTGCTGGGGATTAAAGCCGGCGTCATGAAGTTGTTTGAAGTTAGAGTCGGGGTGGCCGGGTAAGCCATAACGCTCGTCGGTTAAAAGGATGGCTAAGTTTTCGGTTAATTCGACCGGCAAATTATTCATGATAGCCACGCTGGCCGGGATGTTAGAGCCGCCAGGCACTAGCCAAAGCACCTTTTTGCCCGCTTTCAGCTCCTCGGTGAGCCGCTTGGAAAGGGCTTGAGTGCCAGCCTGCCAACCCTCTGTCTTTACAAATTGCATACTTCTACTATACAGGGCCGATGAAATCAAAACTATACAATAGACTTCTCCCACAACTCTGGCTGACAGGAAAGTTTCGGGAGAGGTTTAATGGCGAGCTGACCTTGCATATAAAAACATATTAGTCTAAAATAATCAAAGTATGTCTGAAGTGCCTTTCGAGTTTGCTGTTTTTGGCGGTGAGCAAATAGGTGAAAAAGCTGCCCTGTTGAAGGAATATAGCGGCCCTTTGCGTGAAGTCGGGTTTAACATTCCGCGCACCAAAGTAATTGCCAGCGAAACATTAGAACCCTTAAAAACCAACTTGGTGCTGGCTTCTGAAACTGAAGTTGACCGTGGCAGGGCCGCTTTTCTTGGTAGCATGATCGCTGCCATATGCGCTTCCTTGGGTTCCACGGTAGCCATGGTTCGCTCCAGTGCCGAGGGGGATGCCCGCGGCACTGGCGTTTATAGGAGCGTGGCATCGCCAAACCATAAACACCATATTGCCGAGGCCTTGCAGCAAGTCCTAAGCAGCTACCATACCCCACAGGCAGTCGCCTTTAGGCAACAACACGGTTTGGGCGGTGAGCTGGCGGCCATGGTTCAGCCATTGGTGGGCCAAAAACTGAATGAGGACGGTGAAATGTATGGGCCGCCGTTGTCCGGCTATGGATATTCTTCTACCCCGCACCATAGTCAAGGTGTTATTAAGGTAGTCTCTGGTATTGGCGGCGGGCTGGGCCAAGCTGGCGAAGTAATTACGCCATCTGACCTGGAGGCTTTAAAGGATAGAAAATTATCCTTCCCTAGCCGTCCTGTTTTAGGCCTAGTAGCCTCTGGTGTTAATAAGCGGCTAGAAAAAAGGCCTATCGGAGTCCATAAATCTAGCACCAGCGCCGCGGAAGATATAGAATTACCATTGGGCCGGGTGCTGCGGCTTTTTGAACCCGCGGATTTGCTAGAGAGATTGCGCAGGTTAGAGCGGCTTACCGGCGTAGCAATGTATATAGAATGGGCCTTAACAGTTGAAGAGGGCGGTTTAAGGTTTTGGGCCGTGCAAGCCACGCCACTTGAAGACAGGCACGAAATTAGGCTTTAACGTCAATGCGGACGAACGGCTCGGCGTAGCGGCAATCGGCGGCTTTGCCTGCCTCAGAGGCCAGTTGCCGCAGCATCTTTTGGGCGGCCCGCATTTTCTGGCTGGCGTGGGCGGCTAAAGCGGCCATCTTTTGGTCGATCGAATCGGTTATATCAACGTAGAAGTTGCTCTTTTCTAAGTTTATAAGCAGCACAGTGGCTACTTCGTGAGGCTTAAGCCCGGCTTTGAATAGTTCTGGAAAACTCAGGTGGTCGCGCGCCAGCGGGAAAACAGCGTCCAGAGTAGCCTGCCCGGCGGCGCGGTGGTCGGGGTGGTTCACGAAGCCCTGCTCGGCCACGTAAATCATCGACGGGTCCATCGTAACCACTACCTCCGGTTTGAGTTCTCGGATGGCTCGCACAATAGCTTTTTTCAAGTCCATGGTAATTTCTAAGCAGCCATCTAGATAGTCCAAAAACTGTACGCTAGAGCCGCCGATGGCTTTCAGAGCCGCACGCTGTTCTTTTTGACGGATTTCGGCAAGTTTGGCTGGTGACATTTTTAAGTCACTAGAACCTCGGCTGCCATCAGTCAAGATCAAATAATGTACTTCAGCGCCAGCGGCCGCGAATTTGGCCAGCGTGCCGCCACCCCCGTATTCCAGGTCGTCCGGGTGGGCGGCCACCCCTAATACTACTTTGGGGGTTAACTTAGAGAATATAATGTTTTTCATTTAGGTATTTTACCGGCTTAGCCCCAAAAAAGGTAACTAAAAGGAGCTAATGCAAAACCATGGAGACAGTGGTGGATGTAGCGAGCAGCATAGCTTGCTTCAAGTTCGTTAGGCTGGCGTTTTACAAATGACTGGCTCCGGTATTGATCCATGAATTGCTCTGCCCAATATTTTTCATCAAGCACATGTACATAATTAATGGGGGGTGCCGGATGGCTCAAGCCGATTCTTGTCAGAAGACTGCGGACAGGACTAGGCGGAGGTTGTTTGCCATGTTTTCGTTCCGCCACTGTATTCATCCCCTTGAACACCTGATCGAAAGCTTGGTGAACTAATTCCACATCTATTCCATCGGAGGCAGTGGCTAATCTAGCAATATCAGTTGCGTAATCGCCTAAGGCAGCATCTATTTCTGTTTCGGTAATGCTATGTGCTCCTCTAAAAGCGTAGGCTTCCAAGAGCTCATCAATACCTGAACGGGCATAAATGATCTTAGCTATCTGATCGTTCTCAGCTACTTCGCCTTTTATGGCAGGTCGCGGCGAAAGCTCTTTAACCATTATGGATATAGACTATATCATAATTAAACTAACTGACAACATAATTTGTCTGTTGCTGTGCGAGGCTAATAATTACAAAACCTCGGAAACTTAGGGAGTGCTGGGGGCGAGTGTTTGGGGATGGTGCTCCGGACGGCGTCGCCCGGCGGCCAAGGCGGCCAGGCAGGCGGCTATACCGCCGCCAGCCGATAGTATGATGCCTAAGTTCTGGGCGCGGCTACGCTTGTTCGCGGCGGTGGTACAGAAAACGTCACGCAAATTGTCGGCCTTGTTAGGATCGGTGTTGTTGCGGTATTCGCCCAGGTTGGTCAAATAGTCGCCATCCGGGTCGGCATCGGCGTCGTTCTTATTGATGTTCAGGGCGTGGTCGTACTCCCATTTATCGGGCATGCCGTCACCGTCGGTGTCCATTTTAGTCGGGTCGGAACCTATCTGGAATTCTGTTAGGTTACTTAGGCCGTCGTGGTCAAGGTCGGTCTTGGCGTCTGAAGGGTCGTTCGGGTTTAAGCCGTGGGCCACTTCCCAAGTATCGTCCATTTGGTCATGATCTTTGTCGTTGCCGGCGGCCGGCGGAGGGTTAACTTGGCCGGAAACCGTAGATGAATTGCCCCTCGCTGTGCCGCTGCCGCTACTGCTGGTGCTACTGCCCGGTAAGGCTGGAGTCGGCGAGCTGCCAAGAGGCGGGTCGGGCACTAGCGGGTTGGTGCCGTTCTGCTGCTCGGAGCGGTCTGCCCGGCCATCGCCATCGGTGTCTTGGCTGGCTGTGCTGCCAATGTAGCCTAAAGCTTCAACGGCATCGACATTAACGCCGCCGCCGACAGCTGACGATAACCGTACATAGCGGTAAGCTTTGCCAAAATTAGTCCAGTTGTAGGCGAAGTTTTGGGTGGATGGGTTGGGGTCGGCGCCAAGCTGGCGGGTTTCGGAGGTAATGACGCTCTGGTTGTTGTCTAGGAAGTCAACGGTAATGTTTACTTGGGCGTTAATCTGGCCTAAGTAAACCTTCAGGCTTTGAGTGCCTTCTTCGCCTGCCCCCATATCCAGTGTCAGTGAAGCGCCAACGCCGACTAAAGTGGCCGAAGTGCCATTGGGGGCGCCGACGGCGTTGTTGGCATCTAAAACAGCCGCCGCCGTGCCCGCCACGCTATCGGCGTAAGGGTCGTAACTGATCTCGGCGGCCTTAGCTGGACGGATCCACAACAATAGGGCCGCGATTAATAGAAGCAACCCGCCTATTAAAAAGGCTATGGATTGTTTATGGATCTTAGGTGTGTAATATTGGCTGTTCATCCTCACTCCTGTCTTCTAATTATTATTTTTTGCGCGCTAACTTAATTACCTTTAAGCGGCTGTTTTATCCCAACCATATTTAACATAAGGATTTTAAAAAGATCTTAAATCAACCCCACGGAAACCTGTGCTTTACCGGCAACTCCGGCTTCGAGCACTTTTGGCCACGACGAAAGCAATCAACTAAACAAAGTGTTAATAATATTTTAAGATCTTGCCTGGAGCGCTTTGCTATAATGAAGCCCATGCCAGTTTTGGACACAAAACCATACCTTCTTCGAGATAATGACCTGATTGTGGGCGAAGCTGCTGGCGATTACCTTTTAAGAGTCAGAGACTTACCTAGCGAACAAAAACCGCGCGAAAAACTCCTGGCGCTTGGACCTAAGAATTTAACAGTCGCGGAATTAGTGGCTATTTTGCTGGGCGTTGGCACTAGAAAAGAAGAGGTATTGGCTATGTCGCAGCGGATTCTAAAAGAATACGGCGAAAAGGCTATAATCAACGAAACCGATCCTAAAAACTTGAGCGAGGCACTGAACATACCTACGGTTAAGGCTTGTCAAATGGTAGCTACTTTCGAGCTAGGCCGACGTTTTTTCGGCAGCACCGGCGGCCGGCCGGCTTACGTCCGCAATGCCAAACAGGCCCACCGCTATTTAAAAGACATGGGCTCGCTCAAAAAAGAGCAGCTCCGCGGCCTCTACCTGAATAGCCGCTACCAAGTCATCCACGACGAAGTTATTTCGGTCGGTTCATTGACCGCCAATATCGTTCACCCGCGGGAGGTCTTCCAGCCGGCTATAGAGCAAAGCGCCGTGGCCATCATCATCGCCCATAACCACCTTTCCGGAGTTCTGGAGCCGACTAACGCCGATATAGAAGTTACACAACAGCTGATTATGGCTGGCAAAGTGCTGGGGATTGATGTGCTTGACCATTTAATACTGGGCGACAACAGATACCAAAGCATTATGGAAATTGCCACTGATCACCTTGAAACGTAGCCTAGAGTGCTCTCAAAATACCACCAGAGCCTTATAGAAAGCATTTTTGAATAGAGTTTGGCGGCCTAATTTTCTAAGGATTGCCTAGCCTGCTCATCAAAAAGTCGACGATTGTAGATATTATAAATATCCGTGGCGACTGCACGTCCAAAGACTAAACTCATCTCCTGCAGTTGACTATCTATATCATCTTTAGTTAGTAAGAGATCTTTTAGTCTGCGGCGCATCCTTCCTAAATCGTCTATTAAGAACAGAGAGGTGGGTATTGCGGCTAGGAAGGGATACCTAGGATTTAGCTCTATCCAAAGGGCGGTCATTGCAGCTGTTTTGGCCACCGCCATCTTTCCTAGCCGACTTAGGTGTCTGACTGCGATTAGTTTCATTTCACCTTCTTGCCAGTTAAAAAAGGTACCGGAAGCTACATCTGAGACGTGCTGGGCCAAGCCAGATACAAAGGCTTGTGGTAAGTTGTGCTGCAGCGATTCCTCTAAAGGTATGTCTTCGAAGTCAACAAGACGGCGTAAGATATCTTCGTCGTCAACTTCACCGAAATCTGGCTTAAGAGTGGAAACAATTCTTTTAAGTATATGCTGCCGGTGAGCTTCAGTTGTCTCGGTAAGGCCTATCGCTATTGTAATGCGGCCTTTACTGTCTCTGCGGACTCTAGTAAAGCTACCGCTAGAAAGCTCTTCTGGAGAAGAATCGGATTCAAGAAACTTAATATCCTCGGGCCCAAGCAGAATTATATCTATCGGTGGAATTTTCTTGTCCCCAATTGGTGCTGTTTCTGGCTTGCCACTATCTGTGCTAGGAGTTAGGGGCATAAGTCCGTAAGCTTCATGAGCCCCATCGGTAACCTGGAAAGTACCCCATGGAAAGGCTACTGAATACTTTATAGCTAGCTCTTCAATTGGCGAACCCGCCTCTTGAGTAATGCCCGACCAGTTTTCAGCCTTCATTTCGACACAATACCATAAAATTGTATAAATGCAAATAAGTACTAGTGCTAAGAGGCTAAAAGCCGGGGTTCTAGGACGGCGGCCTAATGAAGCCGGTTATGAAATGCACTGCCCCGTTGCTGGTAAACCAGTCCCAAATAGCCACGTCTACGTTATCTAGGGCGCCAATATCTTGCGGCGTATAGGTTACAGTGCCATTTAAAGTGGTCAGGGTCATGGTGTAATTGACCTCATCCATTTGGTGGTGGTAAATAACGCACCCGGTTATGATATGCCAGCCCAGCACGGAGCGCATATTTTCCGGGCTTTGGTTCATAAAAGTTTTCTGGGCTGAAGTTAAGTAATTATCCCATACGTAGTCATTTGGGGCGAAAACAACGGTCTGCGGGCTATCGACAATCGGTAGCAGCCCAGCGAAATTAAGCCCGTCATAGAATTGTTTGGTATCTCCGTAAGAGTTAGTTGTCAGGTAAGAGGAATTAGTCATACCGGTAAAGGTCTTATCGTACGAAGTGGCATCGGGCGGTAAACAATCTTTGCCCTTAGGCACATAGTAAGCCACGCCTTCGTATCGCCAGTTCGGGTTGGTGGCGATCAGGTAATTCTTCTCTACTTCGGCGGCAGTATAAAAATGTTTGTGGTAGTTCGGGCTCCAAAAGCGGTACAAGGGGTAGGTGTTGGCCACTTGCGCGCTATCGGCGCAGTAAGCTACGCCTTCATACCACCAGTCATGGTTACCGGCGATCAGCTGGTCCCTTTCGGCCGCGCTTATGGTAAAGAAATGGCTTTTGAAATTGCTTGACCAAAAGCGGTAGACGGCGGTATGGCTTTGGCAGCCATTGGAATCATTTTCGTAAGCGCCGAAATCTATGCCTTCGTACCACCAGTTTGGGTCTTTGGCTATTAAATTGGCGGCTTCGGGTGTGCTGGTAGTGTAAAAATGCGCGTTACTAAACCGGCGGCTATAAAAACGGTAGACATTGACCGGGTTAACCGAAGCGGCGCTGACCTTTACGCTAGAAAAGGGCGCGCCTAAAAGCAACAAGATCGTTAAGGTTGTAAATAATAATAGTTTCTTCATATTGCTTACTGTAAATAATAGGGCAACTAACTTGTCTTTTACAAGATCCAGCAATTAGTTTTGTGGTATCGCTGGAAAATGAAACTCCACCAAATTTGTGACCCATCAGATGACTCTAAAGCACTAGCCTTACTTGCCAAAGGGTATATAATATATATTATCAAATAATAACAAGGAGAATGGTAATGAACGCAAAGCAATTCCTCACCTTAGGTGGGATTGTGCTGTTATTAGTCGGTATCTTAGGTTTTGTAGGTGTTATCGGACCTACGCCTGCCCAGAGTATCTTCGGTAAAACATGGTATTTCGACAACACCGAAAACGTCATTCACACGGTTTTGGGCGTAGCGGCTCTTGCGCTGGTACTACTCAAGCTCAAGGCACTATACGAGCCCGTAACTTTGCTGGTAGGTCTAGCTGCCCTATTCTTCGGAATCTTGAACTTCTTTTTGGGCAGTTCAATGCCGAACATTGGCAACGCTAACCTGGAAAGTCCAGCCGACTTAATCCTGCACTTAGGAGTCGGTGTCTGGGCTCTATCTGCTTGGTGGATGAGCAGAGACGCGCCGGCAGTAGTTGAATAAGCGACAGAACTGAGTTAAAAGCCGAGTTACCGCGACCGATTTCTGCTAGAATTGCGAATTAAATCGGCAAATTGCATACCTACACTTTTGCGTCTAAACCGAGACCTTTTAGATAAATGGTCCAGCGCGAAACGGCCCGAGTGTGGAGTGATCTGATCTCAAGATTATGATACTAAGGACTGATAGAAAATTATAAACTGCGGTAGTATTAATTTATGACTAAAGCAGAAATATCCGGCGGTACGGTACACAAAATGCCAGCAGACTTAAGGAAGGCTCTTGCATCTGCACCGGCAGCACGAGGAGTATGGGAGAGCCTTACTCCGCTCGCCCGCAACGAGTGGATTTGCTGGACCGTTGATACAAAAAAACCAGAGACAAGAAAAAATCACATCGAACGGACTGTTACAGAGCTGCAGGAGGGAAAGCGCCGGCCTTGTTGTTGGATGGGCTGCATCCACCGCACGGACAAGCCGATAAGCCCCTCGGTGCGCTGGGTGCTCAACAGACAATCTAAGTCCAAATAATCAGGAGGATAGTGCTCCCTAACATGCAAGACAAAGGCTTTCACCTCTGTTAATATTAGTTATAACTTTGACTCTCAGTAATGGACGTACTTCGCAACCCTAATCGCTCTATCTATGGCGAGGGACTGCTGAATTTTACTGATCTTGCTATTTGACTGAAGGTTTGGGGAGAGACAGTCTCGGTGTGTGCGGCATCGTCTTTGATGAGATGATTATAATCCAGGTGTCTTATGGAGAGCTCATCATAGCCTTTCCAGAACTCGTACTGCTGGCACACAGATTGCGAATCAATAGCGTATACGTAGGAAACGTTATCTTCATCCACTGGTTTCACGGTGCCAATTTTACCTGTTGGACCACACGCATCAGAATGAACAGCTCCCGCACCAGCATAAGGGACAACGGTTTTCGCCTCGGCGAGTGTAATAGGTACTGACTTATACGATTTGTAAAAAGTAAGACACAGCACATTTTTAAGCTCGCTTGCTGCGCACAAACCTGGATCGTTCGTTGTGCCCCAGCCAGCTGGTAGCCGCAGAGAGAAGGTGCCATCGGGTGCTCTGTATGTTTGCCAGCCAGCATACGGATCGACCGAAACTGAAGCAGCCTGGTGCTGATGTCGGAGTTGGTTGGTTTTAGCGATGTACCATCCCGCACATGCCACAGCAAACAGCAACAGGAAAACTGGCAGTATTGCCGCAATGGAGAAGCCCTGGTCTTTACGATGCTCCATTCTGGAAGTATAACAGAAAGACTTCCGAAGAAGTCTTTCTTGCTGCTTATGCTTGGCTCTGGAGGCCGGGCAGCGGATTAAAGCCTATTCTCCCTTAAAAAATATTCCGCTTAGTTACGTGGCAACGTTATGCCAGCTTGTTTGGCGGCAGCCAAAAGTTCCGCGTTTAAGGTCAGCAATTTTTCTTCGAGGCTACGTTTTTTGAAAGTTTTGTCAGTGAATACCGAACTCTGTAAGCTGGTTAACATTTCGTAAATATCTTTAATGTCATTTTCGAGCGCTTGCAGTTCTTCTTTAACCAATTCTCGGCCTTCCGCACGAAAATACTGCTGCATCTCCTCTCGGACAATCCTGCGGCCAGTGCTCTCGAATGTATCTTGGGATACATCCTCTACGAGAGACCGAATTTTTAACAGGTCATTAGTCGTTAAGCTCATAAGATAATTTTATCATATGCGAAAACGCCATCATCTTTCGTTACCGTACATGCCCTGGCTCCCTGTAGTAATGGAGGTTGGAACTGCTTGCCATTGCTACGAAATGTAGAGTTTAAAAGCAGTTGTTCTGTTCGGTCCACCGCGATCTAAGTCCAAATAATCAGGAGGACTGTGCTCCCAAAATAAAAATAGAGGCTTTCACCTCGAATGGCCTTAATTATCTACAAAAGCCGACGGTTCATCCAATTGTTTGCGCACGATTGCTACCAGATCAGAAAGCACCCAGTCGGACTTGACTAAATAGTCATGCGCACCGTAGCTCAGTGCTTCATGAACTTCTTTGCTGTCGTTCACATTTGTGCTAACTATGACTCGGATTTTTTTGCCTCGCTCGTCTGACCGCAGATTCTTTAGCATCGTCAAACCGCCTACTTTTGGCATTATGATATCCAATAGGATTACATGTGGTAGCTTATCAAGAGCTACTTGCAGGCCTTGGGCGCCATCTTTGGCAATAAAGACTTCAAAATTTTCATTCTCGAAACGGTTCCTGAGCACATCCAGCAGCGTCTCGTCATCTTCTACTATTAAGATTTTTGGCCGTGTGTCGTTCATAGTGGTTCCTTTTTAGACGGAGCTTTAGTTGTCACAGGCAGTTTAACATAAAATGTACTGCCCTTGTCCTCAACTGATTTAAACCATATTTTACCACCTGCTTGTTCAACCAGGGCTTTAGTAATGTACAGGCCAAGCCCGGAGCCATCCCCTACCAGCTGTCTGGCGTTATCGGCACGGAATAACTTAGTAAATATTTTATGTTGTTGGCTAAGCGGAATGCCGCAGCCGTTATCCTTAACCTGGATCATGATCTCGTCTTTTGTGCCATCGATTGTGATGGCTACAGCCTGACCAGATTTGCTATATTTCAAGGCGTTCGACACTATGTTTTGCAACATAACTTGAATCCAGGTGCGGTCTATATAGGTGGCAGATAAATCTTTGCCAATGTTTGTCTTAACCTTAACGCCGCTTTTGGCGATTTCTGGAGCAATGTCGCGAAGGACTAGTCGCAAGACCTCCTCCACGCGGACTTCCTCCGGTTTAGACGTTAAAGTGCCAAAGCCGATCCTGGACGTTTCAAGCAACTCGTTCACAAGCCTAATCATTCGCTCATTTGTAGCATGGATTTGGTGCAAATAGTGCTCTTTGCGGTCTTCGCTCAGGGGCGCTGCGGGTGACAACAATTCTTCGGATATCCATTTTATAGCAGTTAGCGGTGTGCGTAATTGGTGGGAGGCTAAGGATACAAAGTCGCTTTTCGCCTTGTCGAGTCCTTCTAAGTTGTCGAGCATATTGTTGAAAGTACCGGCTAGATTACCGATTTCATCATTTGATATATTAGCTACACGCTTCTTCAGGGTGCCCCGGCTTGTTTGTTCGGCAACTTCGTCAATATCGAGGATCGGCTGTGTTACGTAGCGCGCGATAGCGATTGAAGCGAATACTACCAGCACTGAGTTAATGAATGCCAGCAGCAAGAACTGGCTGCGTAAACCAGTCAGGGGTAAGAGCGCTTCGCTACGGTCGATTTTGGCCTCGAGCCCCCAACCGCTTTCTTTTATATATCTGGTTACAGCGAAAGAGTCATGGCCGCGGTAATCTTGAATATCAGAAAACACTGCTTCTTTACCCATCAAAGCTTCGTGCATAGGCTGGTCGTTGGTTATGACACGATTGGCAGCGTGGCTATCAAACCGGAGGGCTGTGGCATACGTCAATGACCCGTTTTCCAACTTTTGTCCCAAAATAATCTCGCCCGTTTTACCTAGGCCTGTGCGGTCGGCTACTACTCTAGTCAACTCATCGGCACTCATCACGATGCCCGCTACCCCGATTTTATTGCCTCCCAGTTCCAGCGGGCCGCTCAAGTAGAATATTGTTCCATGGCCGTCCGCACTGGTCGTAAGCTTAGTAGAGTTTTTGTTTATACCCAGCTTGAATAAGTCACTTGCGACTCGGGACGAGGCCATAGTTTCTGGTTCGGTTGAGGCTACCACATGCCCGGTACTGTCCATTATGATAATGCTTTGAATACCAGTGCTCTGCCCTTTTGTATCGTTTAAGATAGTCATAATTTTGGCTTGAGCAGCTTTGTCCCTCGTCCGATTATATGTATCTAAAAGTGCCCGTCGCTGCCCACTACTGGTAAAATCAGCCAGCCGCGTCAGATTTTGGGCGCGTATATAATCTATTCGATTTTGTTGGATGGTTACGATGCTGCTTAGTTGTTGCGTGATTTGGTGCTCTGTGGTTGTTCTGGCGCCAAAGTAAAGCAGGCTGCCGACTATCATTAATGGCAGCAAAGAGATACCGAGCAGGAGCAGAATGATTTTTTCAATCAATCTCACGTGGTGCTCCGATTTTTATCAGATGGTGCAATTGCCTAGCGCTGACTCTAATAAACAAATAGCCGACGGCTTGTACGATGATAAACAGATATATAACTGCCAGTATCAGGGCAAGACCAACCTGTTGCAGCTGCTCGGAACCAAAGGCCGTGATGGCCTGTAGAATGATCGAGCTGCCCACAATGGCAAGTAGCCCATGGAAGAAGTGGTTTATAGCCTTCCGCCACTTGGGCTGCGCCAGCGCGTGCACGTATTGCTCGGTGTTCAGGGCAGCCTGAAGTCCTAGTACCCAGGTAATCCCGAGCGGTATGATTATGGTCAGCACTATCATGAGATCCGATATATAGTACGAGGCGAAGCTTCCCGGTCCGGGTGCCACTTGCCTTGAAGTATTGCCAAACACGGCAATCGTAAAAAGCGCAATAAAAAGCAAGCTTGCCACGAAAGTTGGCAGCATCTTGCTTCGAAGCGCTGTCGCGTAACGGCTGCTCCGAACCAATTTACGCGACCCTACGAACAGAAATCCAAAAGCCAGCAGCGGGATAAGAATGTGAAAGTAATTACTGAGGATTGTTAAGCTAGCCGCTACAGCTTCGTGGGTTCCCCAAAAGGCTCGGGCGGCACTGATTATGGGTATACAGATCAAATCAAAAATCAACAGGCCAAGCCCTCGCGAAACCATCCGGAAGGCTTGATGGTTGGGCCTATGTTTTTGCTCGGCATATGACGCGAATCGGTTGAAATAATACCAACCAAGTATAGCGATTAGCCACGTCAACATATACGGAATTATTAATGTGACGCTCAGGATAAAGATGGCAGTAGAGCTCAAAGCTGGTTGCTGGGCGTTTTGTGGGCGTGGCGCGGCGACCGTAAGAAAAATATATACAGCCCAAATAAAAAAAACAAAAACATAATACTGCCATAGATTTGCTGGTTTTTTCATAGAACCCATTTCAAATCCCAAGTCTGTTAAGTGAAAAGCCCGCTGGTGAGTGCCAGTTGGCAGTTATTGCGAGAAAACGTATCTGTAGATACGCTGACGAACAAAACCGACAGCTGGTGCCGCCAGCGGGCTTTGAAGCTGGAGGGGAGATTTGAAATGGGTTCATTGTGCTTAAGTTTACGAACCTAAGTATGTCACACCCGCGCAAGGTCGCAAAGTACTTAGCTGACAAGGCGAATGCCTGACCGTTTTTATATGGCTCTGGAGGCCGGGCAGCGCACATCTGCGCCAGTACTCGGAATAAATTCCTGCGTGCTGGCTTGATGACCGAACCGGCAACCTACTGTCAGCAAGCTGCCAGGGTTGCCGGTTCAAGCTGGCTCAGAAATGAAAAAGCCGCGCTCAGAAGAGCACGACTTTTTCATGGCTCTGGAGGCCGGGCTCGAACCGGCAACCCTCTCGTTAACAGCGAGATGCTCTACCATTGAGCTACTCCAGAATGGTGATAACCCGTGAATTATACCTAACCAGGAGCTAACCTGGCAAATGCTTACTACCTAGATTTTAGAGCAATGTTTATGCGGCGTTGTTCGTCGCGCTTTTTTAGGGTTTGTCTTTTGTCATACTGTTTCTTGCCTTTGCCGATGGCAATGCGTAATTTTATGAACCTCCCACCTGTAAGCATTTCCAGCGGTACAATGGTGCGGCCGGCTTGTTTGGCCTCAATTAACGAATTGATCTCTCGGTGCTTGGCTAGCAGTTTACGGGCCCGAGTTTGGTCGGTTTCGGTAATTGGTATGCCGGAGCTCGGGCTGATGGTGGCATTGATGAGCCATAACTCCCCTTCCTTCACAGTAACGTAAGCGCCGCGTAGCTGCCCGTGGCCCATGCGCAGGGCTTTGGTCTCGGCACCGCTAAGTTGCAAACCCACTACTAAAGAATCGCCGAGCTCGTAATCGTGCCGGGCGCGTCGGTTGGTGATCGATTTAGTTTGGTGGGCTTTCTTCTTAGACATAACCGTTTAATTGTAGCTGAAGAGTAACTATTTGACAATTAACAATAAAGGTAGTATTAATAAGGAAGATTATGAGTGAAGCTATTATTTCCAGAAAAGACGTATATTTTGCGACTTTTTTGTCTGCCGTATCAGTGGGGCTAAAGTTTGTTCCTCCCCTTAACCGCTTAGTTGTTGGTAATAACAACATTCCTCGGGGCTGGCATTGTCTTAGCCAGCCTGCTTCTGATGTTAAAGACTGGGTTAGGTTTGACGGTGATCCTGGTGGTACCCGCCTACCAATACCGCGACTTTATAATATGGCCGGAATTGTGGCGGTTGAGGCAGCAGAAATGGCCAGCCTACAAACTACTTATCCTGCCGATATTTATCCGAGATCAAAACCAGCCTTAGCTATTAAGTTCGGTGAGGCTATGGTCGTAGGAGCCTTGGCTAGAGATAGGTCGTTCGTGCAAGATCCAGATAATGAAGGCCAATTATTAACTGGCGCACGTATTGGACATGGTGATCTGGAAATTAGCGCTGGCTTGTTGCTGCCTGATATAGGGTTGTTTGTTGGTGCCAAGACTGTGCGGGCCGTAAGACGCGTCCAGTTAGATCAAGTATCGCCTGAGCTAGCTGCTAGCTTAGGCTAATTTACTTAGTGTTCTCGAACTCTTGCTGGGCGGCTTGCCAGAGGCTCGGGTCGTGCAGAATTTGCATGCGGTAATACCAATACTCGGCGCCCCACATGTAAACCTGACGCATGCCGGTGGCCCGGGCATATTTGAAGCGGTCTTTTAGGCGTTTAGCGTTAATTGATTTATTCTGCTCGGCTAGAGGCGTTTCAGGGATGGGTTGACCGCGCGGCGGCCAGGCTTCGGCTTGCATTTCATGGACAATCATCTCGCGGCCGTCATGAATCTTCTGCACACCGGCTAAGAAACTGTAGTACCAGGCTGGGAATGGATACTCCAGGTAGCGGTGGGTGTGCAGGCTTTCATCCCAAACGCGCTTGTAAATGGACACGCCGTAAAGGTCTGGTTTGGGATCGCCCAGCGGAATGCCCAGGTCGTTGTTGCTGCGGGCAATAATAAGCGGATGGCGGGAATCCAGCTTCTTGACCAAATTATATTCGCTAATTAAGCGGTCTCGGCTGAAGTTGGTGCAGGCACCGAAAAAGCCGTATTGCTTCAAGAAGTATTCGTTCTCCAGCTGGTAACTTTCCAAACTGGGCGAAGCCTGGTAACGCTTGATTACAGCCGTCATAAAGTTTTCCAGTTGTGGCTGCCACTTGCTTGCCGACTGGCTTAAATCTACCCAAGTGGGCGCATGGCACTCCGGCCAACGCGGTTGGCGCAGCCCGATACTTAAGCTGACTTTGGCGCCCGTGGCCTCGGCCTTTTGGAATTGCCAGTCCAGCTGGCTAAAGTCGTATTGGCCGGGCGAGGCCTCCATATCACTCCAATAACTCACCAAGCGTAAGTGCCGCACGCCGATATGCAGTAGAGCGTCCATAGTCGTTTGAGGCTCCAATCCTAAGTATTGGGCGTAGTCTGGTATAAAACTAACGCCTAACTCTAAGGGCTGGTTTCTTACCGACCAGATGTACCATTGGGCAATACCGTACATAGTTCCGGTGGTTAAGATGGCTATAATTAGGGCGATGCTGATTATTTTGTGCCATAGGTTTTGGCGCCAATACTTAAGGGGCCATTTAACCAAGCTCTTTGTAAGCTCTAGAGAGTGCAATCGGCTTAGTTTTGTCATAGAATAGATAGCTTAAGCTATGTCCAATAATGTAAGCATTGTCATCCCAGTATACAACGAAGCCGAGCCGCTGGAGGCTTGTTTGCAAGCGATCGCTGAACAAACGGTCAAACCGCTGGAAGTGATTGTGGTAGACAACAATTCGACCGATAAGAGCCGCGAAGTTGCCCAAAAGTTCGCTTTTGTCCGGGTTATAAACGAAAAGCGCCAAGGTATCGTCTTTGCCCGCAACGCCGGTTTCGATGCTGTACAGGGTGAGATTATCGGCCGGATTGACGCCGATATCCGGCTGCCCGAAGGCTGGGTAGAACACGTCCAGAGCTTCTATGCCCAGGCAACCAACCAACAACTAGCTTGGACGGGCGCCGGCTACTTTTATAACGTGCCCCTGCCTAATTTGGTCAGCTGGACTTACCGGATGCTGGCGTTTGGGCTGAACTGGCTGCTAATCGGCCACTGCACCTTATGGGGCTCGAACATGGCGGTGCGTAAAGACCATTGGCGCCAAGTACGGGCTAATATTCACTTGCGAACCGACATCCATGAAGACCTGGATCTGGCCATGCACTTGCGCGCTAACGGCATCGGCATTAAATATGACAGTTCTATCAAAACCAACGCCCGGATGGGCCGGGTGCTGACCAACCGCGGCCAGCTATGGAGTTATTTGCAGTGGTGGCCCCGGACTCTGAGGGTGCACGGCAAATGGTCTTGGCCGATTGTCTGGTTTTTTGGAGCTTTCTTGCTCTACGGCGCCACTTATATTTTGGTATTCACTGACTGGCTGAAAAGCCGGCTGTCTAACGATTCACTCCCAGAACTAGAAAATTCTCGTAGTCAATGGTTTTAGCACCCGGCCTCTCTTGGCCCGAGTCGGTCCATGGCCGATGTTTTATGAGGTTTAGCGAGTTATCTCTATTGAGGCAAAACTCATGAAATTGATGGGCTAATCAGAACCCCAAAGTAGTTGGTCTATTGTTTCGTCGAGGCCAGGCTCTAGAAATTTACTTTCTTCTCCCGGTAGTACCAATGTATACGATTGACCAAGGAATCGCTTCAAATCAGCTCTTGGCAGAACTATACTTGCCTGCTCACCGTCAGAATTTAAGACCATAGTTATATATTTATCGCCCGGAGAGCAAGGGCGGAACTGTACGTCTCCGTCTCCAATAGGGGTTTCCTCGATTGCTTCGTTCTCCGTTAGGGCGCTCGTTAATAATTCACGCCCAAAGCTCCAGGCTACCTGTCGTCCAGGCGTAGAGGAGGTTGTGTCGCGCATTGTGACGCTAACAGTATATGGATCGGTTGGATCATAACTCCAAATAGCTTCCAGGGGATCCATGCCAGCCTTTTTTTCAAGATAGCCTGTCATGCTCAAACTAACTCTTGGCTCTAGATCAGGCCTAGGCTTGTTTGGTTCCATAAGACAATCTTAAAACATTAGAATTAAAATTTCTAGCACAAACTCCCGAAATATTTTAACAATTACATAGCGTTAGAAGTATAGCCCCCGCCATCGGTCGGCGTGGGCTGGCAATTGCGCCACAAGCCCTTTAGTGTGCCTTTAGCAGATTCTTGATCGGCGGAAAATTGCTGGGATTTGGTGAATGGGAAATAAGGGTAGTAAAAACCGTAGCCGTTCTTGACCAGTTCTTCGTTCACCAAACGGCCATCGGGTAAGTAAACATAGCGTAGCAAGCGGTCGTAGCGGTCGCGGTTTGTGCTCAAACTGTCCGATTCCAGCCGCACTGGCTGATGGCCAATCAAGTTTTTAGTGAAAGCGGCCGCCGCCGGGCCGTAACATTGAACCGGTGTATTCGGCTTATGGGTTTCCGGTGTGTCTACGCCTACGAAACGCACGGTTTCAACTGCCCCATTCATATTCACGGCAATCGTATCGCCGTCTACAAACCGACTGACGCTGTAAAGCCCCGGCTGGCTAGATTGTAGTGCCTGGCCGGCGCTGCCCAGCCAGCCCTGTTGCTGGCCGTAGTAAATTAAGGTGGAAAGCAGAACTAAAACCAGGCTAAGTAATTTATGCTGGTGTTTGAGGTAATTGGGCATTTAATTAGTTTATTACATTTAGGAATTACGCGTTTGGCACATTTTGGGCGAAAAGCTGCGATTCGCGCTCACCGTACCAAAAGTACGGCTCGCTTACGATTCTCGCTTCTCATCCCAAACTGCACTCAAACGCGTAATTCCTAACATTTTATGGTTAGTCGCCGAGACTTAGACCAAGCCCTGTTCTTATTATTGTATAAATATGACAAATATTCTATAATAATTGACTATAGTTTGCCAACGGTTCTAATTTGCAGGCCATAATTTATTAAGCATTAAGAAATCTCGACTGGTATATGGAAAAAGCGAATGACCAACATGGGCAAGTGATTCACGAAGCCGAAAAGCCTGACGTGCTCTTTCCGGCTGCCGAGCTAGCTGCAGAGCTAGCGACTGATATCCGGCAGGGCGGTGACGCGCTACATCGGCTAAGATGGTTGCGTAAATCGCCGCTTGGCGGCGGGGCGGCCCTTACGCTTGCGGCCGTGGTTGGAGCGATTGAGGGCTTCCACCTGAACTGTCCCCTCTCGCTAAAGGCGGCGTATGTGACTTATGGCGCTATAGCCTGTTTGGGCGCGGCGGAAGCCACAGCGACAGAGCAGCGCAAGAGCGTAGACAGCGTTTTGCATCGCCAAAACACGCTTGGTCGAGTTCTCGAAACCGCTCCGATTGAAGTTTACCGCAGAGGCCAAGATCTGCTAATACGTTGGTACGGCCAAGGCAAACTGGATAAAAATACGCTCGGCGAAGAACTGGCTAAATTGCGAGTGGCCGCCGAAGCAGCGAAAGCCACAACGATATTGCTACCCCTCAAGACGGTGGTGCGCTACCTGCCCCGGTCGGGATTGGGGGAAGTCACTACGCAGGATGATTGGTTGTCGCAAGCCCGTTACCTAGGGGTTAAAGATAAAACCCACGGTCAGGAAAAACTGTTGCTTTTAAGCCGAACGGAATTGGAAGAATTGGTCGCCAGTATTGGCACTTTAGAGAAAATAACTGACCCGGTAGAGTATGTTTTAGGCCTTATTCGGGAGCGCGTTCCGGAACACCCGGCGCTTCACTGGGGAAGGGTCTGGAACCGCGACGACCAGGTTACGGTTCAGAAACTCAGGACTGCTTTTCGCCGTTGCTTGGAAAAGGATCTCCAAGAAGTAACTCGTGAGCGCCGGGCCGGGCCGGATTTGCCTGCCGGGCAAAGGAGCTACCACAACGGTAACCTTCGTGTCGATGAACTAAATGGTCCGCAAATTGATTGGCTGCAATCAAGCAGGCGGATTGACCGCACCGAATCTTTACTGACTTATTATGGCTATGACACAGAGTCACTGGAATCTGTTTTGTTAGCCCCCGGTAATTACAGTGACCGCCAAGTCATCCAAGCTTGTGAGCTGGCCGGTTGGTTAATACTGAATGGCTGGAAAGGCGACAAGTTTATGGCTGACCTAGCGCTTGATCCAGTAAAACAGAGACAAGATCTAGCTTCGACCGCCGAAACTCTTCAGGCAAGGCTGGCCGACGCCATCTTGCTTGATAACGTATGGCAGGAACCCGTGGCGAAGCTGGTAAAAAGCCGCCGGAAACCTACTAACAAGAACCTGGATTTAAGCACTTTACGGAAAAGGCGGGCAATGCTTTCGCTTGGCTTAGGAGGAGCTATGTTGCTAGGCTCTTATGGCGCCAGTTTTGGTATTTACGAAGCTATAAAACCCCACCTTAAATCTCGCCAAGAAGCTCAGAAGGACGCGCCCCAGGACTTGTTTGACCCCTTAGTTGGTAATGTAGCGGCCGATCGACCCAACACTCCGGTTTGGAATATAACCTCAATCCATGGTCTTAGCGCCGAAGGCTATTGGGCATCAAGATCCTACCATATTGTGGATGGCAAAGCTATGTTCTGGCGCGAGCCATCGCAGTCAGAATCCAATCAAGAATTAGTCCAAGAAATTGACTCGAAGGAAGGGCCTTATGCCTATGAAGATTTGGCCCAGCCCAGCTTATTAAGAGCCGAGACACCCAAAGACAATTTTATGCCGATGCTTCAAGTCCATTCGGCTACCGGCCTGGCTGCAGCAGCAGAGGTCTACGCGGGCTTAAAGGGCGTTGACCATTTGGTAAGGGTGCCAGTACTACAAGGCACTGAGATTAGGGCCGCCGAGGTTAATGGCCAGCCTACCAAGTTAATCACTGACCCCGACGGCCATACGGCGATTGCTTTTAAGGGCTCCTCCAACCAAGAGTTGTCGGTAGAGTATTGGCTTTACCCAACCGAACCGACGGCCGGACTAAGAGCCGTCGAACCGATAAAAGTGCGCCAGAATGGCTTAACCACTTTAAATCCTAACGAATTAAGTGATGTCTGGCGCCACCAAAGAGTAACTGTGGCGCCTGACTCCCGTCAGCGCCTTGAAACTGAAAAAAATTATATCAAGACGAGGTTTGATTACGATCTGGCGCCCTTGCAGAACGCCGATGTCTTGAATGATAGACAGTCCTACGCTAACTATGTCTTAAAACACAAAAAGGCTAACTGCAATGTGGCTAATAGCTTGCTTGCTATATCTAATCCCCAAGAACTTAATTATGTAACCGGCTTTCAAAACGGCGGCGATTCACCTCAGGTTCTTTCGGCGCGGGAAAGGCACGGCTGGACAGTAGATAAAGGGGGTTTGATTTATGATGCTACACCCATTGCTACCAAACAGTCTAACGGCCCAGATATCTCGAACTTGATAGGTCTAGGCGTTCTTGGCTTAATTGTCGGCGTAGCCGGGTTCAAGGAAAGGGAGGTTATCGCTAAAGCAGTTAAAGCCGGCGGTGCTGTCGCTTACATTAAAATGCGCCCCGCGCGTCAACTGGCAGAGGTCCGTCAGGTGATAGAGCAAACTCGGTGGACCCCCGATTCAGCGGCTTTGAAGCTACGAAGAGCTAAGCACCGAAAAGATTACCGGGCACAGAGGGATAAAAGCCTGGAAGCAATTTATGAGTATGCGGTAAATGACCCTGCGGCGACTGATAGTATCTCTCGCCGCCGCTCTGCAATAAATGATTTTCGGGTTAAGCGGGCGGCTCGACGGGCACAGCGCCTGATCCAAGCGGCTCGATTAATCGCCTAGCGTTAACTGAGTCCTAGGCGTTGCTTAATGTCTTCAGCATTTATATCCGTGCCGTCTATTCGGATTGCTTGCTCTTCGGGGCGCGGGGCTTCCAAGCCGCTGCTAAGTCGCTCAAAATCTTCCGGGCTCATGTGGCCATGCAATCTGGTGTCTTTTTGGTGGTGGGGTTCGGTGGCGCGGTGCCTGGCCTCCTCTTTGGGGGTGGTTAGCCAAACGACAACTGTGTCGGCGCCATGTTCACTGGCAATCTGGCGCAAATGCTCGCGGTCTTTATAGAATTTGAAATTGGTGTCGAAAATAACGCTATTGCCCGCCCGGAGTAGCTCCCCAGTCAATTCATTTAAATGGTTGTAAAGCTCGGTGTTTTCCTTATGAGTATAGTTCGGCGGCCCCAGCCGTTCGCGTCGGATCTTATCCGCCCATAAATGAGTGGCTCCGGTAAGTTCATGGATAATTTTAGCCACCGTAGTCTTGCCTGCCCCCGGGTAACCGACGAAAAGATAAAGTTTAGGCCTGTTCATGGAATAATTGTAGCAAAAACCAGACCCTAGTCGAGGTAAATTTTCTCAACCAGTTTATCCCAAAAAAGATTGAGCAAAGATCTATTAACACCGTCTTCAGTTACAACTACGGCGGCGGCCGGACAGCCAAAACGTGTCGAGAAACACGACTTCATCCAAGCCTCCAGTACCGGGTGCCACCTTATGTAAGGAGACTGCCGGGTTTCGTGGTCAACGCCTAGGGCGCGTCCGGAATAAGGCGGCACTCTACCTATTCCTCCAGGTGCCGGCAATCCTTTAGGGAAGTCTTTAGCAGCCTTTAGAACATCTTTTTTATCTTTATTCGATAGGCGGGCTGGTAGCAATAGCTGATCGCGACTATTTAGCAAAATTTGGCCGACTGGCACCGGTGATAGTTCAGTGGCAGCCGCCAAAGTGTTCTTGGCTAGAGTAGTGATTTTAAAAAAGTCCTCAAAAGCATCTCGCATTAAAATCTTGGAAGCTTCACAAGGATCCACATATCCTAAACGGCCTTCCAAGTCTAACTGGCGATTGGGCAAGCCTGAACTTTGCCAACCAACCTTTTCTAGGCAAGCTAGAATGCTTATTTGAGCCACCATTAGCGTTTTGTCGGGATTTCCCTGGGGCTCTAGAAGCGTCAAACCTTCTGTAACAGCAGGCGCCATTGCTTCGGCGTACCTTCTGAGAATACCTGGTGCTTCTAAAGACATGCTCAATAGCTCCTTTTAGCAAAGTTCCGGGTTAGTAGTGACTACGTAAATAGGTTCACGGTGGATGCCAACGCTGACTTTAGTACCCGGCTCCAGGAGCATTGCTTCGCCGTCGAACTCTGCCCAAAGTTCATCGGTAGTCTCGAAATCGTGAGTATCTTGGCCACGCAAATATTCACCGGGCATTTTACCTCTGACCAGCTTGCCAATGGCTGGAGCTATTTGCAATAGACGCTTGTATCGAACGGTTACGCGGTTAATCTCACGTTTTGTTAAGTGGGTGGCCAGCCGGCCGTATTTGGCCATAATGTGCGACTTGGCAAAGATATCCCCGAAAATAGTTTCTTCAACCCCGTTGTGTATAACCACGTGTTCCCTGGCTCTAAGGAGGGCTCGTGTCGCTAGTATTGGTTCGCTGATCGCCCGCCCGACTTTGTTGCGGCCGAATACTAGACTTCCTCGGTGTTCTGGGCGGTTAAGATATAGAGGGCTGGCCATAAGGCCAGTTACTCCAAAGCTGGCGTAAAAGGCTGCCGAGCGCTGCTGTCGAGTATCGTCTGACTTGGTAATCTCGCAGCGGATTGGGTAGGTTGGGACAAACAGCCCATCTTCTAAGATCCATTCCGGGTTCCGGCGATGGCCTTTAGGATGCTTGGCTTTATGGCCGTCGTCGGCATTGCCACCTCCAAGGCTAGCAACTGGCGTAAAGCGGACCTCGGATGGCAATTCTTCATCCGTTAACTCATTAACTACCAAGTTAACAGTGCCATCGCCAGCTACGACAACCAGTAAATCACTTTCTTCTGCCTCCCCGCGGATTAGATTACTGTTGTATTTTGGATCTCGCTGAGTATATCTATGGCATACCTCAAAATACGGCTTGGCTGCTTCTGTAAAGCGTCTTAAACGCCTTTGGGCTTGAAGGGCTGTGGAACTATAGGGATTTATAATGGCCGTGGCTTGCTTTACGCCTTGGAAATCGGGAGATAATAATATTTCAGCCACAGAAATCTTCTAACCTCAGGTTATATAAAAAATAACTATAATGTAATTATGGTTAAAAATCAAACTAGGCCTGTCTACTTTGGTCCTCAGTTAAAGTCTCAACTACTCTGTCCCAAAAGAATTCCAATAACGAAACCCTGCGACCTTCATGTTCTACAAATACGCTGGATGCAGGGCAGCCACGGCGAGCTTCTGTATAGCGCCGGATCCATTCTTTAAACTCAGGACGCCATTGCAAAATAGGTTGCCCGTCAGGATCTGACATTACTTCTAGGGGAAAACTTGGAGAATGAGTGTCGGGATTGAGGCCACGGTTTAAGAAAAATATTAGAGCCTGTCTTTTTAAATCAGATAAATAGGCAAACTGCAAAAGCTGTCGGCCACTACGCCTTAAAAGATCTGACAGAGGGACTTCCGCTAACTCTGGCAGGTCTTTCTTGGCGTGCCGAGCCAGATTGATCAGATACTCTGCATCGGTGAACGCTATTTTAACTAGCTCAACGGCTGTTCCCCGAGGATTAGGCAGAAACTCTGGCTCTTCCGTAGTTTCGGCCTCGATTATTCGTGGTACTTCTATGCCTTCCCAATCAAGATCATTTATAGCGGCCGTGGCAGCTGCTTCTAGAGAAGTTCTGATTGCGTCCGGCGTTGTCCCACTGTTTAGGTCGACTTGCTCAAAGCCTGCGACAATCGCTGGCTTCATATGTTCAACAAATGGTACGAAAGCCCCCCGGCGATTAATCATAGTTGTATTCTAAAATAAAATCTACTAAAAGTCAATGCCCTTGTTGGCCAGAAATTTATTATCAAAGTGGTGCTTTAACTTGGTCATGTCGGTGGCAATGTCCACTGCTTCGAGTAATGTTTTTGGAAAATCGCGGCCGGTTAAACAAAGGCTGGTTTTAGGCGAGCGTTTAGTGACTAGTTCTTTGAGCTGTAGCTCCGTTAATAAACCGTCGTGGACTGCATTGTTAATTTCATCGCAAATCACTAAATCATAATTACCGCTTTGAGCAGCTTTCAACGCTTCATTATAAGTGTCTAGTGCGGCCTTATGATGTTGTGCTTCGCTAACGTGTTGCGGGCTGAGATCGCCGGCTTTGTAGAAGCCTTTGCCGCCTTTGTAAAAATAGAGCTGGTCTTTATATAAGGGTTGGATGTCGCGGATGAAGACATGTTCGCCGACGCCCCAATATTTGATGAACTGGATGAAGGCTACTTTCCAACGATTACCGAGCGCCCTGGTCATAAGGCCCAAAGCGGCGCTGGTCTTGCCCTTGCCTTCACCGGTATAGACTAATACGACCGATTGCTTGGTCTGGAAGTCTTCAAAGGCCATAGCTTGGACGCGCCTAGTGGACTAACTGGTGGGATTTTAGGCTGGTGTCAATGCGCTGGCGGTCGAAGCCGACTATGATGTCGCCATCGATGTCTATGACCGGTATGCCACGTTGGCCGGATTTATTAACGGCCTCCATGCCGGCGGCCGGGTCAGTCTCGACGTCTTTATCTATATATTTAACGCCCAATTTGTCTAAATAATCTTTAGCGGCATGGCAAAAAGCGCACCACGTAGCAGAATAAATTGTGACCATCTTTCTATTTTACCATGTTTACGGGCCATATATTGGCCTAAATAGTCTTACTCTAAGCCTGGACCTTAAGATTCATTAAAAGTCTTGCGCAGCATCTGTTATAACTGGTATAATCCCCGGAGATGGTTAGAACGGTTGCACGGAGTAAATCTACTGCCCCTGTAGTTCAAGATGAACTTGACAGGTCTTTGGCGGTGTTTGCCGCCCGCAAACAATTTTTAAGTGCGGCCATGAATATGGGCTGGCAACTAGCCGGCGCGGTCATTATCCCGGTTATTATCGGTGTTAAGCTAGACGACCATTTCCGCACCACTCCGTCTTATACCTTGGCGGCTCTATTTTTGGCGGCCGGTGGCGTCGTAATGATTGTTCGCTCCACTATTAACCAAGTGCGCCGTGAGCAGGCTAATACCGAAAACTCTTCGACTTCGCTCGGAGTAAAGGAGAACAAGAGTGGTAAATAATTTGTTTCACCGTTTTGCCGCCGAAGCAGGCCCTTCTGTCCATATCGCGCCGGGCGGGCTGTTTGAGGTACATGGCTTTACCATTACCAATTCCATGGTGTTCGCTTGGGTGTGTTCGCTGTTGATTATCATTGCACTGGTTACGGTCGCTCGCCGCATGACGCTTCGACCAAAAGGTGGTTTTACGCAAATGGTAGAAATCGGCACCGACTTTATTACCAACGTCTTAGAGAACAGCTTGGGCGATCGTGATAAAGCCATCAAATACGCGCCGTACTTTGTAACGATATTTTTCTTCATCGCCCTGAGCAATATATTGGGGCTTTTGCCTGGTGTTGGCGAAGCGCTGACTTATCATGGTACGCCGGTCCTTAGAGCATTCACTGCCGACCTAAACGGCACGCTGGCCACTGCGGTCATTTCGATGATCCTGATCCAGTATTTTGCCATCCGCGAGTCCGGACCCATCAAGCATCTGCGCCACTATTTTGCCGGTAAGCTCTGGAACCCCCTGACCTACTTAATCGGCGTGTACGAACTTTTTAACGAGCTTATCCGAGTGTTTAGCCTGGCGCTGCGGTTGTTTTTGAACATTGCTATCGGTGAGATTATCATCTCGGTATTTTCATATCTTGGTAAATTCGCCGCTCCCGTCACATCCTTCCCATTCCTGTTCCTGGAGTTAGGCGTAGCGCTGCTACAGGCCTACATTTTCGTTATGCTATCCGTGACCTATCTTTCGCTGGCCATAACCCATGGTCATGACGAAGCAGAAGAGTTAGAAGCGACTGCTGAGGAAATGAAGGTATAGAAGGATGTCCGACATTAAATTTAATAATAGTAAATTATAGTAAGGAGTAAGTAATATGTTCAATGTAGTAGCAGCATTATCAGGTAACGTAGAGGTCGTCGGTAAGGGCATTATGCTGGGCGCCGGTATGATCGGCCCGGGCATTGGTGTGGGGCTGATCGGCAACGCTTTCATGAACGCCGTGGGCCGCAACCCGGAAGCCGCCAAGTTCTTGGGACAGGTTTTGGTGTTCGTGGCTATTGTGGAGCTGATGGCATTACTAGTATTCGCTTCCCTATTCATTATCAAATAAAAGGATTTATGTACATGGCACACTTTGCCCGAAGATCTGTGCTCCGCACCCCGCCTGTCTTTCCGACAGGACGGACAGGTCACCGTACCATTGAGTACGGCTCGCTTGCGGTGCTCGATTTTCAACCAAATTGCACTCATGTACAAAAATCCTTCGCCTTTAACTCAGAAAGGAACGTATGATACATTTGTTTTTTGCTGCGGAAGCGGCCCAATCGTCGGGGATTGGCGCTTTAGGTATCAGCCCGAGCGCGTTTGTGATCCAGCTGATCACCTTTGTGTTGGTGTTTTTGTTACTGAAAAAGTTTGCCTTTAAGCCGATTGTCCGTTTGCTGGAAGAGCGCCGCAAAGTCATCGACGACGGCGTGAAGATGGGCCAGCGTATGGAAAAAGAACGGGCCAAGCTGGACGAGGAAGTCACCAAAGTTATGCGGGATGCCCGCACCGAGGCTGACAAAATTATCGCTAATGGGCAGAAAGAAGCCCGCGAGATCATCCGTGAGGCTGAAAAAGTTGGCCAGCGCAAGGTGGACACCATGCTGGCGGACGCCGAGGC
Organism: Saccharimonadales bacterium (SeqCode); assembly: GCA_035478435.1. Lineage (GTDB taxonomy): Bacteria > Patescibacteriota > Saccharimonadia > Saccharimonadales > UBA4665 > DATLRC01. Next base: position 60,209 of record DATIJT010000009.1, read on the forward strand.
CCGGATTAACGAAGAAACCGAGCAAGCCAAACACAAGCTGGAAAAAGAAATCGTCGGCATGGTGTCTGAAGCCACCGAAGCGATTGTAGAGGAAAAGGTTGACCCCGAAAAAGACGCCGAATTGATAGATAAAGCATTAAAGGACCGAAAATAGTGAAGGTACCACGTCATATTCTGGCAGAGGCCATTGCCAAGCGCACCCTGCACGTCACCGATGACAAGCTGTTGGCTCAGGAGATTGCCGCCTACCTATTGGCAGAGCGCCGCACCGCTGAGCTGGAGTCGATTCTACGTGATATCATGCAGTATCGCAGCGACCACGGTGTATTGGAAGCAGAAGTAGTAACCGGCCATGGAATGCAAAACCATATTGTGGAAGAGATCAAGCAATTACTACGCGCTGCTTACCCGAATGCTAAGACTATACATCTGGCAAACCGCCAGGATCCTTCGGTCATCGGCGGCTTGCGTATCGATATGGCCAATGAACAACTGGATATGACGGTCAGTGCTAAACTAGCGACTTTCAAACGATTAACTTCAGAGGGAACTAGATGAAAGATATCTCAATTCAAGAATTAAGTGACGACATCCGTTCGGCCATTGCCGAACTTAAAAAGCGTCCGGAAATTGAACAAGTCGGCGTGGTCACTCGCGTTGGTGACGGTGTGGTCTGGATTTATGGCCTGACCAAGGCCGGCTATAGTGAAATGATCGACATCGCGGCTACCGACGGCAGTACGCTGACGGCCTTTGCCTTTAACCTGGGCGAAGATGAGATCGGCGCCGTGCTATTGGGTGACGATACACTGATTAAGGCCGGCGCGACCTGCAAATTGACTGGCAAAGTGCTGGAAGTGCCAGTAGGGCCGGAGTTGGTTGGCCGCGTGGTTGACCCTCTTGGCCGCCCGCTGGATGGCAAAGGTGCTATTAAATCAAAACTAACTAGCCGCGTAGAGCGCAATGCTCCGGGTGTGCTGGACCGCAAGAGTGTCCATGAGCCGCTGATGACCGGGCTAACGGCGATTGACGCTATGGTACCCATCGGCCGTGGCCAGCGCGAACTGTTGATTGGCGACCGCCAAACTGGTAAAACAGCCGTGGCAGTCGACACTATGATCAATCAGCATCGTCAAAACACCGGTGTTATAAATATTTACGTGGCCGTTGGCCAGAAGCTTAGCAAGGTGGCCCGCTTAGTAGAACGCCTGAAACGTGAAGGCGTTATGGAACAAACCATTGTGGTAGCTACCAGTGCCGCCGACCCGGCTTCATTGCAATACCTGGCACCTTACGCCGGCGCCACTATGGGCGAGTATTTCCGTGACAATAAGCAGCACGCCCTGATCATTTACGACGACCTGACCAAGCATGCGGCGGCTTACCGCCAAATGTCCCTGCTGCTCCGCCGCCCACCGGGCCGTGAAGCTTACCCGGGCGACGTTTTCTACTTACACTCCCGTCTGCTAGAACGGGCTGCCAAATTGTCTGACAATCTTGGCGCCGGCTCACTCACCGCCCTGCCGATCATCGAAACCCAGGCCGGTGACATCAGTGCTTACATCCCGACCAACGTCATTAGTATTACCGACGGCCAGATTTTCATGGAAACCAACTTGTTTTACCAGGGTATCCGTCCGGCTATCTCGGTTGGTTTGTCCGTTTCGCGGGTTGGTAGTTCGGCCCAGACCAAAGCCGTTAAAAGCGTGGCTAAGGGCCTTAGGATCGACCTGGCCCAATTCCGCGAGCTGGCGGCCTTCAGCCAGTTTTCTACCGACCTGGACGCCGAAACGCGCCATCGGATTGAACGCGGCCAACGGCTAACAGAAATCTTAAAGCAACCACAATTCAGCCCCTACTCCATCGCCCAAATGTACGCCACCTTGTTAGCGGCTACCAGTGGCTGTTTCGACCAAGTTCCTCTAGACAAAATCAAAACGGCCGAAGCCAACCTATTACGCGAACTCAAGCACGACCACCCTAAAGACATGGAAAAACTAAATGAGGGTGGCGAACCAGACGAAAAAGTTCAAAAGAAGATTGTTGATATAGCTAACAAAATCGCCCTGTCCTACAAGCCGGAAGAAGTAAAGGCTGCCAAATAATGCTGAAGCGAGACATGAGTCAGGAGTCAGGGGGCATGAGTAAAAAACTCATATCTCATATCTCATATCTCATGACTCGGCAACCGGAGGTTGCCTTGTATGGCTAATACTATTACCCTCAAGCGCCGGATTGGATCGGTCAAAAGCACCAAGCAGATCACTAAGGCTATGGAGCTAGTTGCGGCCAGCAAAATGCGTCGGGCCCAAGAACATGCCCTGGCTGGGCGAACCTACCGGGAATTCGCCTATTCCCTCCTGACTCGCTTGAGTGCCATAACCGAAGTTAATGCCCACCCACTATTTGTGCAGCGTTCGGTCAAAAAACGACTCTACATTGTTATAACCAGTAACGGCACGCTAGCCGGCGCTTATAACGCCAACATCCTGCGCATGTTGACCCGGGCCATTCTGGCTGATCAGCAAGCCGGTATTGCCTGCCAAGTAATTGCGATTGGCAAACAGGGCGCTAAATTTGCCCGCCGGGTGAGTCAGATAGATATGCTGGCGGCTTATACTGATATTCCCGATCACCCCGAGGCCAACGATATTCGTCCTATTCTGAATACGGCAATTGCGATGTACCGCGACCTCCAAACCGATGACGTTAAAGTACTTTACACCCAATTCAAATCGAACTTAGTCCAGGAAGCCACTGCCCTGTCGCTTTTGCCGGCCCGGTTTGTGGCTACCGAAGGCGAAACTAGTTTGGATAACACTACCTTTGAGCCTTCCATTGAGGCGGTGCTAGATAGCGTCACGGAGCGGCTGCTTGAAGTCCAGGTCTGGCAAGCCCTGCTGGAAAGTTTGGCCTCTGAGCACTCCATGCGGATGATGGCCATGAAAAACGCGACCGATAACGCCACTGATCTGATAGAAGACCTGACCCTGGCTTTTAACACAGCCCGCCAAGCGGCCATTACCCAGGAACTAGCCGAAATCACTGGCGGCGCGGAGGCAATCCAACAATGAGTCAAGAGTCAAGAGTCAAGAGTCAAGAGAAGAAAACTATCAAGAGTTTTACGGATCTAATAGCTTGGCAAAAAGCGCACGCATTTGCGGTTGCGGTCTATAAAAACACGGTAAACTTCCCTCCTGGTGAGCAATTTGGTCTCACAAACCAGATTCGTCGTGCTTCAGTCTCTGTCCCATCGAACATAGCCGAGGGTTTTGGAAGACGAACAGTACCAGATCGTACCCACTTTTATGATATGGCTCGAGCGTCCCTGGCTGAAGTTCAAAGTCAACTATTGCTGTCTCGCGATGTAGGCTACTTACTGAAGCAAGTCTTTGAGGTATTGGCAGAGCAATCAGTCGATGTTCATAAATTATTAACCGGTCTTATTAACGCGACCAGAAAAAGAAGTTCTTGACTCATGTCTCGTGACTCATGACTCTAAATTTGAAAGGATAAACGAATGGCACAAGCAACAATGACAAGCAATAAAACTCTCAAGGGCACAATTAGCCAAGTAGTTGGTGTGGTGGTAGATGTGGAGTTTAGTAAAGACCACTTGCCGGCTATTTATAATGCTTTGACCACGCAACTGGATGGCCGGGAATTGGTATTTGAAGTAGCCCAGCACCTCAGTGAGTCATCTGTCCGGGCGATTGCTCTGGGAACGACTGACGGCCTGGAGCGCGGCGCGGTCGTAACGGACAGCGGCGCTGCCATTAGTGTGCCAATTGGCGACAAGACCCTCGGGCGCATGTTCAATGTCATTGGTGACCCGATTGATAGTAAGGGCGGCAATTTTAGCGAAAAAGCGCCGATCCACCGTGCCCCGCCAGCACTGATCGAGCAATCCGGTAGTGTCGAGATCTTGGAAACCGGCATTAAGGTTATTGACCTAATTGCGCCAATTACCAAAGGTGGTAAGGTCGGTCTGTTCGGTGGCGCCGGCGTTGGCAAAACCGTGCTGATTCAGGAGCTGATCAACAACATCGCCAAATTCCACAGCGGCTACTCGGTCTTTGCCGGCGTGGGCGAACGGACCCGCGAAGGTAATGATTTGTACAACGAAATGAAAGAGTCCGGCGTTCTGGACAAGACTTCACTGGTCTTTGGCCAGATGAACGAACCGCCGGGCGCCCGTTTGCGGGTTGGCCTTTCCGGTCTGACCATTGCCGAAGGCTTCCGCGATAAAGGTTCTGACGTGTTGCTATTTATCGACAATATCTTCCGCTTTACCCAGGCTGGTGCCGAAGTGTCGGCCCTACTTGGCCGCTTACCAAGTGCTGTGGGCTACCAGCCGAACCTAGCCCAAGAAATGGGTGCCTTGCAGGAACGGATCACTTCTACGCGCAAAGGTTCCATTACGTCAGTCCAAGCGGTTTACGTGCCGGCCGACGACTTGACCGACCCGGCTCCAGCTACCACCTTTGCTCACCTTGACTCCACGATCGTATTAAACCGCGCGCTGACAGAGCTTGGGTTGTACCCGGCTGTCGACCCGCTGGACAGTAGCTCTACCATCTTGGATCCGGAAATCGTTGGCGAGGAGCACTATGAAGTGGCCCGCGAAGTGCAGCGGGTGTTGCAGCGCTATAAGGATTTGCAAGACATCATCGCCATCCTGGGCATGGAAGAGCTGTCCGATGACGACAAACAAACCGTCGCCCGTGCCCGCCGTATCCAACGTTTCCTGACTCAGCCGTTCTTTGTGGCCGAGGTCTACACCGGACACCCCGGTAAATACGTTTCCCTGAGTGACACCATTGCCGGCTTCCGCGAAATTCTGGATGGTAAACACGACGACCTGTCGGAAAGCGCTTTCTACATGAAGGGCGATATTGCCGAAGTCGTAAAGGAGAAATAGTGGTTCACTTTCAGTTAGTTACCCTCGGCGGTGTCAAGCTCGATACTGAGGCCTACGAGATTCTACTGCCAACCCTGGACGGCATAATTGGCGTCTTGCCGGGCCACATGCCGCTCATCAGCGCGGCTACTCATGGTGTCGTCAGTGTGCGCCGCAGTGCCAGCGACAAAGATGACATGATGGATCACTTTGCTATTAGTGGTGGCGTCATAGAGGTGGCCGATAACACGCTGCGCGTTCTGGTAGATGAAGCCGACCACGCCGAGGAGATTAATGAAGCTGAGGCCCAAAAGGCCTATGAATTGGCCCAACGGATGAAAAAAGAAGCCAAAGACCAGGTCAGCCTGGAACATGCCCAAACTCTGGTTGACCGCAGCGCCGTGCGCCTGCAAGTGGCCGGCCTGAAACGCCGCCAGCGTCGATAATTTAATCTATATTACTATTATCGTATGGCCGATCACCTTCATCCTCTGTCCGAGAAAGAATTCTGGGCGATATACAAAAAAGTCCCAAGGTTAACTGTAGATATTGTTTTAAAGAGCGACAAAGGTCTTTATCTAACAAAACGTGACATTGAACCTTGCAAGGGTCTCTGGCATCTTCCTGGCGGTACAGTGCGGTTCGCAGAACCTTTGATTAAAGCAGTCCAGCGGATTGCTAAACGTGAACTGGGGATTGAAGTTAAAAAGACCCGGCTTCTCGGCTATATTGAATACCCAAGCCACTACCTTCAAGGCCTTGATAGTCCTGTTGGCATTGCTTTCTACGTAGATTCATATAATGGGAAAGTAACACCCAATGATGAAGCTAGCGATGGCGAGTGGTTCAAAGATTTCCCCAAAGAAATTCATGACGAAGAGCGTGATTTTCTCAAGGCCAATTTATAATCAGAATTGGCTCAAGCCTTCAATTTAGTAGCGCAAAAGGCGCAGCGAGTGGCTTTGACTGGGACGACGCTCAAACACTCCGGGCATTTTTTGGTAGTTGGTTCGTCGGTGTCTTTGTCGCGGTTAGAGATGGCCACTAGCTTATTGATGGGTTGGACGACCAAGAAGAAAACTACCAGGGCGATAATCACGAAAGAAATTATGGAGTTTATGAACTCGCCGTACAAAAACTGGCTACCGCGGAAAGTAAAATGGGCGGTAGCGAACTGTTTTTGCTGGTAGACCGCTCCGACAAGGGGGGTGATCAAATCTTTGACCAATGAATTAACAATGCCGTTAAAAGCCGCTCCGATGACGACGGCTACGCCTAGATCGACTACATTGCCTCTTAAGATGAATTTTTTGAAATCTTTAAACATAGTGTGTTTACCTGGATATCTTAACACACTGAACCCATTTCATATCTCCCCTTCGGCCTCAAAGCCTACTGACAGTTTCGCTACTGCCAGTAGGCTTTTCGCTTGACGAACTGGAGATATGAAATTGGTTCATGATCTTTACAAAAATTAAAACTAACTGTACGCTTGTTTCATAACAATTAAGTGGAGGTTCCAAAAATGTTTGGAAGACGAAAAATAGCCATGTTGGTGGCGGAGTTTCTGGGCACCGCGGTTTTAACGCTGGTATTTTTGAGCGTGCAGCGGTCGACGATCGGCATACCGTATTTTGTAGCGGTAGCTGCCGGTTTAACGGTCATACTAACTTATTTTGTAGTGGGTGAGAATTCTGGGGCGCACCTGAACCCAGCCGTGACCCTGGCGCTTTGGACGGCGCGCAAAGTCGGTACTTTAACTGGCATGCTTTACATAGTTATGCAGCTTTTGGGGGCCTGGGCGGCCTATGGGTTGTACACTTATTTCGTTGGCCGAAGCCTGCAGCCAATCGGCGGCCAGTACGCTGGCAAGGTGCTTGTGGCTGAAGCTGTCGGCGCCTTCGTGTTGGCGCTTGGTTGGGCAGCCGCGGCCTATCGCCGCTACACTACTGGTAACCACGCCGCGGTGGTCGGTATTGCCTACGCTTTGGGCGTGATTGTCGCTTCAGTAGCTGGCATTGGTCTCATCAACCCTGCGGTCGCTTTGGGCGTCCGGGCTTGGAATATTTGGGGATCAATGGGCTGGGGCGCTTATGTGCTTGGCCCGGTATTGGGCGCGGTGATTGGCGTGAACTTATTCGGTCTGCTATTCGCCCCAAGCGGGACTATGGCTGTAGCTGAAGCTTCGACCGCTAAAACTACTACTAGCAAGAAGACAAGCCGCCGCAAAAAGTAACCTCTAAAAACCTTAAAAGAACCGCCGATCAACTAGGCGGTTCTTTTAATTAACCGTGCTATTGTAGTCCTCAACCAACGATGGCAATTCAAGAAGACTATCAATCCTGAATAAGCATCTCTCGGATGCAGGGCTATCGAGAATATAACCCCAAGGTCCGCGCTTAATGAGAGCTGTTAACATCCCGGCTTGCTGAGCTGGCGCGATATCGTTATCAAGGCGATCACCGACATAGAGGATTTCTGCCGGGTCGCAACCCATTGCCGTAGCGATTCGTTTAAAGAAAGCTATTGATGGCTTCTCGACACCCCAACTAGCAGATGTGCCGATACTTTCAACTGGTAAGTTAAGGCTACGAAGGATGGCTTCGGCCCCTTCGGTTTGGTTGCCCGCTAGCCCAGTTTTTACGCCCATTACTGCTAATGAACCTAGAGCAGGCCTAACATCCGGATACAAATCTTTTTCCGTAAATGTTTCGGCCTGCCCAGCTTCAGCCCGTTTTTGGCGTTCTGCAGTAAGGTCAAAGCCTGGGCGAAAAACTTGGAAGGCTTCTCGGTAATCGCCGCCTCGGCCTACAGCTGCCCCAAAAACCGCTGAGAAGGTGTGCCTGGGTACATCTAACCAATCGGCCCAAGTGCCATATTCTCGTGTTTCGTCGACAATTGTTTCGCCAACGTCAAAACTTATTGCCTTGATCATTTATGTATTTCCGTCTATTAAATCCTGCTGGAAAGCTTGAATCCCGCTGTAGTCGTCTGGAGCGTATTTGCTGATATCTGGAAAATTGAGGTCCATGATATGCCGCCAAACAACTTCAATTAAGCGGCTCAAATGGTCCAGCTCTTCGGCCGTTGGGGCGTAGCTAGCTAGCAGGTCCTTAGAGCTCTCGGCTTCAACGTAAATTATCTGGCTGTTGATGTTTGGATATTTACTGAAGCGGGCCGACTGGCTGGCAAGCAAATTATAAAACGCAAGTTGAGTACGTTGCTTCCAGGCTTTGGTGGCCTTGGCGCGGTCTTTGGTTGTAAAACTATGGAGCGGCTTGCCGGTCTTGTAGTCCGTGATGGTAAGGTTGCCGCCAGCAAGATCCAAATCAATCCGATCTAGTTTGCCTTTCAAGCTTGCGCTACCGAGCCGGATGTCGTTGATATTCTGTTCGGCCAAACTGCCGACGGGCAAACTAAATAAATTATTACTAAATAATTGCGCCAGAATAGCCTCGCCATGCTTAAGGTAGCGGCCAAATTCAACTGGCAGCAAACATTGGTCGCGCAAAGCCGCTTCGTAGCGGTCTAGTACGGTCCCTAGGTTAAAGTTGTGGGAATTAGTGAGCCGCTGGGCGGTTTCGAGCGAGCTATGAATAGCTATGCCGTAAGCCATAGTAGCGCTTTTGGCCATAGGCAAACGCAGTAAATGGCGCTCCAAGAAATAAGCCGGCCCTGCCCCGGCAACATTCAGGAAATCGATCAAACCAGTAGCTGTCAGTTGGTAATTTTCCAGCCTGTCTTGGAGTAAAGCGTGCTCGTTTTTGGTTTCCAGCCGCGGCCAAGCCAGCGCGCTTTCCAGTACCGGGATCGGCTGTTCGACGGTTTCTTTATCAACTTTTTGGAGGGGCAGAATGTTTCTAATAAAAGGGGCGGCAAGTAATTCTTTACCTAGCGAATCGTTCAAGTAGCTGCTAATTATTAAGCTATGTTTGGCCCGGGAAGCGGCCACGTACATCAGGCGGACATAGTCGTCATAGTTTTCGCCATAAGGCTGCAGCGGCAAGTTCGCCGGTGGTTTGCGGCCACCTGTCCGCGGCTTCCAGACATCTTCTATGGCATCAACAATATAGACGCTATCAAATTCCAGGCCTTTGGCTTTGTGGACACTCAGAAGTTGCACGGCATGCTCATCGCTCATGAACCACGATTCATCGCTGATGCCTCGGCCCAAATCACTGTTAAGTCGCAAGAATTGGACAAAGTTGGTTAGGTTCGCTGTCTTGGTGCCGGCAAATTCTTGGGCCAGTGATTGTAGCACTTGGGTGGCCGATAAAGCCTGTAAGTATTCGTTAGTGGCTGGTCGATTGGTTAAATAATAATCATGGAATGGGCTTAGCAAATACTGGCCTTTTCTGAGGCCCAGCAAGTACTCTATAACTAATCCTAGCGGCAGCCGGTCGGCTTCACGGGCTAACCAAACCAGCCAGTTACCGATGTTATTTAGCTGTTCGTCATTATGGTCCAGGAGGTTTTCCAGCCAGTTGGGTTCGGCGTAATTAGCAGCTGCCAAACGCCATAAAACGCGGGGTTTAAGTTGCCACATCGGGTGGCGGAGCAGCTCTGCCAAATTATAGTTGACGGCTGATTGGTCGCCGGCCTGGATGGCGGTAACTGCCTCGGCGATGAGGCTGATTTGCCTGACGGCTTCATGCTCTAGAATGTTAGTTTGCTGTTCATACTTGACAGGCACCTTGAGCTTAAGTAATTGGCTGGCAATTTGCTTGAGGCTATCGTGGGTCCTGGCTAGCACGGCAACCGAGCCACTGCCCTGTTGCCTCCGCGCCGCGATTTTTTTAGCTACTGCCATTAACTGGTGCTCTCGGGTGGGGTAGCTGATGTGCTCAATTACGCCTTTTTGGGTTGGCGGATTAACGGCCTTTAGATTTTTCGAAAGGTTAGTTTCCCTATTTACCAATCTATCCTCGGCCTGCTCGATAATATCTTTGGCTGTATCTAAAACCGCTTGCGAAGAACGGTAATTGTCGGTCAAGATAACCATTTTGGTAGAGGGGTAGCTGCGCCGGAAAGACAGCATATTGCTCAGTTCAGCGCCGTTAAAGGCGAAGATAGATTGGTCGTCATCGCCTACGGCCATGAGGTTGGGTTTGCCTAAATTGGCGTAGTGGTCGGCAACCAAATGGGCTAGGCGTAATTGGGCGGCGTTGGTATCCTGAAATTCATCGATTAGGACGTATTGGAAACGCTCCTGCACATCGGCCCGCATGTCGCCGCGGTGTTCCAGCTGGGTGATAACCTCTATGATCATATCGGCGTAATCGTAATAGCCCCGCCCATGAAGCTCGTCCCGGTAGGTCTCGTAAACATGACCTGCAGCTCGCCACCAAGCATTTCGTTTCCTTTCGTTGTACATGCCCTTTTGGCCATCGACCGTCTGAAGCCAGCGCTGTTTCCACTTGCCGGTAAAAGCGGTTTTGCCGCTGCCTTCATCTTGCCGGATTGCTTCGGCCAAACTTTCTTTTAATACGGTGCTGAGCGAAATGAGAGGGCTAATGTTTTCTTCTAATGGTTGGTCGGGCAAGGCTTCGATAGCCGCTGATAATTGAGGTAGTTTTTTAGTACTTAAAACAGGTTCTAGAATTTGGACTAATTGTGGTTCGATGGTGTCGATGTAAGCTAGATTAACATCGATCATAGCCCTTAATTTATCGGGTGTTAAGCCGGCTTCTTTAGCTAGCTTAAGGGCTTGCTGGACGTCACTGATGGCCGTGTAAGCTCCAGCAAACTTTAAAGCCAGCGGGTTATCAAGCGGCAGTTTACTTAAAATGTCGCGGACAGTTTCCAGCTGCACGGCATCGGGGGCGGTGCTGAGGCGGGCGCCATTCCAGAAGTAGTCAGGGTACATGGTCATTATCTCGGCCGCAAAACTGTGGAAGGTCCGCACAGTTACACCGTGGGAAGCGGGCCCAATTAGCTCTAGCAAACGGTCGCGCATATTGCTGGCTGCTTTGTTAGTAAACGTTAGGCACAGGATGTTGGCGGCCGCGGCATCGGTTTTTTTGAGGATATTGGCTACCCGAACGCTCAAAAGTTGGGTTTTGCCGGTACCAGGACCGGCTACTACCAGCACCGGGCCGTCGATGGCATCGACGGCTGTACGCTGCTGTTCATTCAGCTGCTTATAAGCTACCTCAAACTGCCCCATGGCTATATTGTAACTTTTCCGCCCGTTATCCTAAACTGATTTGATTTGGTCTCTCGACCTAGAAGCGTGTTTAAAAATGCCGTCATTCCAGCGAAGGCTGGAATCCAGTCAAAAAATAAAATAACTCTTTTAGGGTGCGATCTAAAGCTCGCACCACTGTTACTTTTGTGCCGACAAAAGTAACCAAAAACTCTCGGGCAAATGATCCAGGCGCTCTAGCTGATAGTAAAAAACGAGCTTGCCTCAAAAACTCCTCAATAACTTGCCACAGGCAAGTTATCTCGTCAAACAATTTGAGGAAGCCAAGCCCGCTCCTTTTTTACTACATCTAATCAGGCCTGGCTCATAGGCCCGACCTCAGCTCCTAATCATTTCTACTAACCACTGCAAACTATCAACTAAAAACTATTTTTTTGGGTGGCGCAGACCAAGCAGTTTTCTTGGGTGTCGAATTCGGTCAGCCATTGATGGGTGGCTTTGGGCCAGGGTTCGTAGTCGTGGAAAGCGATAAGGTCGGCGAGTTCTCGCAGAACCCAACCTAGCCAGCCATAAATGCGTAGTTTGCCCCAAACCACAGCTGCCCACTTTTGACCAACCGGGATAACTGTAATTGGCTGCTTGGCGCTGTAGCTTTTAAAATTCTTGCCACTGGTCCGGCGTTTTAGGTTGCCTGCCACGAATTTACCATCATTTAGCGCGGTTTGCGCCATGCCGCTGTAGGGCGTATTAGCGTTGTCGCCTAATACAAAAATGTTATCTTCGGCTTGCAAATAAACGTCTGTAGACACTTTGCCGCGGTTAGTTAAGGCAAAAGCGTTGTCTTTAAAGAAAGGCTGGTTGGTAACGCCAGCCGTCCAAATTACGGTGTGGCTGCGGATGGGTTTGCCGCTGACCATTAGCTCGTCGGCGGTTTCACCTTGCACGGCTTGGCCTAAATAAAGCCGGACGCCAAGATGTTTTAAGCGGCGCTTTACAACCCGGGCAGTGTCTTTGGGCAATCGCGGCAATAAACGGGGAGCCGCTTCAATTAGGTCAATATGAATAGCCCTATGTTTTACGCCATGGCATGTCATTAAGCATTTTAAATAATGACCCAGGGCTCCGGCCAACTCAATACCAGTAGGTCCCGCGCCTACGATTACATAATTTAGATCCGGCATCTGGGTATCTATAAGCTGTTGGTGGAGATGGCTTTTAAACCTTTCCGCCTCTTCGACGGATTTTATGCCATAGGAATATTCCCGCAGACCTTTAATGCCGAAATAATTGGTGACTACCCCTAAGGCCAGCAGTAGAGTATCGTAGTTAAAAACTTCGCCATCTTTAGTAGTAACGGTCTTGGCTTGGCGGTCCAGGCTGATAGCCTCGCCCTGAGCAATTGTTAATTTATGCTCCTCGAATATATTTTTCAGGAAAATACTGGAAGTATCACTTTGCCCGCCAGTAGCGGTCCGATAAAGCGACGGATAGTAACGAAAATCCGGTCGGTCACTTAGGATGGTGACCTGAAATCGATCATCATCAGCCAGTTCCAAGGCGGCCTTAACGCCCGCGAAGCCGCCCCCAACAACCAAAACTTTTTCTTTCGCCATATTGATAATAGTTTAGCATAAGAAGTTAAGTGCCTGTTGCCAAAGAAATTCTTTACAGTTAAGCTTAAGGGGTATGGATGAAATAAAAACAGCTCTTAAGGGAGTTGGCTTCAAGGGTGAAGTAAATGATTCCCCGGCTACGCTCGGTTTCTACAGTCACGACGCCTCCCTGTTTGAGATTCGGCCACAACTGGTTGTCTCGCCGATGGATGTCAAAGACGTCGAGAAGTTAGTCCAAGTAGTAACCAACAAGAAAAAAACTATGCCGGGTCTTAGCCTGACGGCCCGGTCGGCTGGCACTGACATGTCAGGTGGCGCCATCAATGATTCGATAATTGTCGATTTCACCAAACACCTAAATGAAATCGAAGAAGTAAGCCGGACACATGCCCGAGCCCAACCTGGTGTTTACTACCGCGATTTTGAAAAGCGCACCCTAAAGCACGGTGTGCTGATGCCTTCCTATCCGGCGTCGCGCGATCTCTGTGCTATCGGCGGCATGGTTAACAATTACGCTGGTGGCGAAAAATCCCTGGAATACGGCAAAATCGATAATTTCGTAACTGAGCTCAAGGTCGTCTTTGCTGACGGCGTGGAGCGGACGGTCGAGTCCCTGACTAAAAAGCAGTTAGATAAAAAAATGGCCCAAAAAGACTTTGAGGGCCAAGTTTACGCACAGATTTTTGAACTGGTAGATGGGCATTACGACCAAATCAAGGCCGCTAAACCAAAAGTTACTAAAAATTCGACAGGCTATAATCTCTGGGATGTCTGGGACCGGGAAACGGAAGTTTTTGACCTGACTAAACTATTCGTCGGCTCCCAAGGCACGTTAGGGCTACTGACAGAAGCGCAGTTGAGGCTAGTGCCGGCTCGGGCCCATTCCGGACTGCTGGTAGTATTTTTGAAAGACATTGATCGCCTGGGCGAGCTGATAAATGTGGTGCTAGCCCATAAACCGGCCACTTTTGAATCTTTCGATGACGTGACCCTAAAAATGTCTATTAGGTTTATGCCCTATTTCCTAAAGATGCTGGGACTGAAAGCTTTCATAAAGCTGTTGATCGGTTTGATACCGGACGGCTTATTGCTGCTTAAGGGTATACCGAAGCTGATCTTAATGATCGAATTTGACGGTCACACGGTCGATGAAGTACGGGAAAAGATTCATAATCTCGACCGGCAATTGTTCACCAAGCGGGCTTACTATGAGATTGAAGGCGAGGAAGAAGACCCCACCGAAAGCAAAGCCGAGAAATTTTGGATTATGCGCCGCCAAAGCTTTAATTTGCTGCGCCAGAAAGTTAAAGATAAGCACACCGCACCGTTTATAGATGATTTAGTCGTGCCGCCGGAATATTTAACTCAGTTTTTGCCGAAAATGCGTAAAATTATCAAAAAGTACAAATTGTTCGCGACCATTGCCGGGCACTTGGGCAATGGCAACTTCCACATCATCCCCCTAATGAAGCTGGAGGAAAAAACCGAACGCGCCAAACTGCTGCCGGCCATGAAAGCGACCAACGAGCTGGTTTTAAAGTACCATGGCTCACTTTCCGGTGAGCACAATGACGGCTTAGTCCGGGGACCATGGCTGGAGCGGATGTACGGTAAGGAAATCGTCGGGCTTTTCCGTAGAGCCAAAAAAATCATGGACCCCGAAGGCATCTTCAACCCCCACAAAAAAGCCAACGCCGACTGGGATTACAGCTTCAGCCACATCCGCGACCATTTTTAGCCTAATTACACTTCTGAAGGCTCTAATTCCGAGGCTGTTACAGCTAATAGGTCTGCGTTTTCGGAAAACATGCTATCCTGTAGGCAATGACACGTGGGCTATTTCTCGCGACAGTAACTATCCTGGCCGTCTTAGTGGCCATCTGGCGATGGGTCCACATCACGCGTGTCGGCTGGTTTAGGCGGCAGTCTCACAGATCGTGGGCGCGCTCGTTCGAACACGACGCCTTACGTGATCCGTGTTGGCTCGCTGTGGGTTTCGTACCGACTATAAGCCGATTTCGATTAGCTGGACAGTTTCATGCCGATGGCGGAATAGAATTGTATGGCGACCACATCAGGTTGAGCCGATCGAACAAAGTAGTGTTATCTACGCCGGTCCGTCAACTTGCCGTGAAATACGACCAAATCGGCGGCGCGTTCATTTTCGTTGTAGAAGGGAATGCATATGTTGTCAGCTTTGCCGATCCGTTTTGGTGGATATGGCCGGGAGGTTTGAGCCGCAAGAGTTGGAAGTGGCTGAAGGTCTTGAGATCGGCCGGTGCGAACGTGCAAAAGCGGTCAACGATGTATTGGAGTCGTTGACTGTAACTAACCTCAAAATCTGCAAAAGGTGTTTAATTTTTGAGTTGAACCTTCAGTTGAGAATTTGTAGTTTGGGGTTTCGGCGCTTATAATCAGTCAGTATGAGTGAGGACCAGTTTACGAAATTGTTTCAGTACATGCAGAAGCGATTTGATTCTATAGACAAACAATTCGAAGAAAACCGGCGTGACCATTCAGACATAAGGGCTGCGGTAGGCGAACTGTCGGCGCAAGTAAAAGGCTACCATGAGGAAGTTATGGCGTTAACGCATCAGCTAGATAAGCTGCGGGAAGCCATTTTGCAAATTGCCCGCGAAACGGGCGTGAAGCTTCAAGTGGAGCTTTAGAAAAATTGGCGACCATTTTTAACTGAGGCAAAATAACACATATAGAAGGCAGGCTTCTATTAGCTAAACTGTGAAAGTAACTCTTTAATAGCTGTCTAGCTTTTAGGGCAAGACCGAGCCGATGGACAGTGAAACGTCTAGGCACAATATGACTACCAACGAAAACAAGAACATGCGGCGGGCCCAAACGGTGTCATCCGCGGCCTTAAAGCCCTGCAGGCCGCGCCACAGCCAAATCAACCCAACGGCCAGCATAACCACTAGGTAGGTGTAACCAGTGTAGCCCAGCAAGGACAGGCTGATATTTGCTGCTATGAAGGCCACGATGTAAAAGATTATCTGCCACTTGGCCTGACGCTTGCCTTTTATGATTGGCAATACCGGCAAGCCAGCGTTTTTGTAATCATCGAACCGGCGGATGGCGATCGCATAAAAGTGCGGCATTTGCCAAAAAACTAATATCAAAAATAAAACAAACGCGCCGCTATCGAAGCGGTTGGTTACGGCCGTGTAGCCGGCTACCAGCGGCATGGCGCCAGCCACGCTGCCAACCACCGTCCCCAAAGTCGAACGCCGTTTGGCGAGGCCATACAAAACCACGTAGTCGAAAAAGGCTATCAGGCCGAGGGCGACGGTTAGGCCATTGGTGTAAAGGGCCAGTGCCGCGAAGCCAGCCAGCCACAAGAGCGCTCCGTAAGCCAGCGCGCTTCGGCTGCTGATTGCACCACTCACCAGGGCGCGTTTTTTGGTGCGTGCCATCTTGGCGTCAATGCTGCGGTCGATGTAATTGTTGAACACACAGGCCGAAGCAATGACGAGCGAAATACCACCAAGCGTCGCCAAGAACAGCACGGGCTTAATGTGCCACTTTGAGGCCAGCAAAAAACCAGCGGTGGCATTTATGGCATTGCCGTAGATGATGCCGGGTTTGGTCAAATAATAGAATTGCTTAAAATGTGCCATTTCTTATTTAGGGTATCACAATATCTAAGGTTGCTACTCAGCATGATATAGTTATCATAAGAGTTATGGGCATGTTAATTATGGAACTGACCTAAATGGCAAAACACAAAAATCAGACTAGACCAATACTGCTGCCCCTTGTAGGCTTGGTTGCTCTGGGGGTGTGCATCACTATCCTAATCCGGGGCGCCGACGTTATATTGTTTAACCCCAAGGGTATGATAGCTGATGAGCAGCATCGTCTAATGTTAGTTTCGACTTTAATTATGCTGGGGATTGCGGTGCCGACGCTGTTTCTTCTCTACTTTTTTGCTTGGAGGTACAGGGAGGGAGGCAAAAAAGCCACCGTCAATCATCGCTCCGGCAATAGCAAGTTTTTAGCACTGCTACTCTGGGCCATTCCTACCGCAGTTATGCTCATATTAGCGTCGCTCATGTTGCCGGCTACTCAAAAACTTGAGCCACAGAAGAGCATTGAATCCGCGAATAAAGCCCTGACCATTCAAGTGGTGGCTTTGCGTTGGAAATGGCTTTTTATTTATCCCCAGCAAGAAGTTGCGACTGTTAATTATGTGCAAATTCCTGTTAATACACCCGTGCAGTTTGACTTAACAGCCGATGAGACACCAATGAATTCATTTTGGATTCCACACCTGGGAGGCCAGCTATATGCCATGACTGGGCATGAGAACCGCTTGAATCTCATGGCTAGCTCACTAGGAGCTTATGAAGGCAGCGCGGCTGAACTTAGCGGTGCTGGCTTTGCCGGCATGAGATTTACCGCTCACGTTACCTCAAAAGAAGATTTTGACCGCTGGGTAGGTAAGACAAAACAATCTGATGATGAACTTAATGCTTCAGAATATGAAAAATTACTACGCCCCAGCGAAAACAATCCGCCGTCATTCTACAAACACCCTGATTCGGAGTTGTACAGTAATATACTTAGTAAATACTCGGGGTCACATAATCATATGGGGTACTGATGAAAGAGGTTTTAATAGGCAAGTTAAACTCACAGGCGCTGCCGCACGAATGGTTTACCATTGCCGGGTCGATCGGTTTCGGACTGATCATATTGTCCGCCGTGGCTTTCATAACTTACAAGAAACGTTGGAAGTGGCTGTGGCGGGGGTGGCTGACTTCGGTTGACCCAAAGAGGATGGGGATCATGTACTTCATCGCCGGCGGATTTATGCTGCTAAGAGGCGGGCTGGACGCCATTATGATTTGGCTTCAGCAAGCGCTATCATCCGGATCTTCGCACGGTTATCTAAATGCTTATCATTTCCAGCAGATCTTTACAGCTCACGGGAACATCATGGTGTTCTTTGTGGCTATGGCTCTAATTTTCGGGTTGATTAATTACATCGTGCCCCTGCAGATAGGGGCGCGCGACTTGGCATCGCCTTTTATGAACACCTTAGGTTTTTGGTTATACATAGCCGGAGTCATCATGGTAAATATGTTCTTTTTCTTGGGCGGGGAGTACGCCGCGACTGGCTGGCTAGCTGTCGCCCCGTTGTCGGGCAAGCTATTCAGTTCCGGAGTAGGTATGGATTACTGGATTTGGAGCTTGCAGCTCTCCGGTATTGGCACAACGCTCGGGGCAATTAACTTTATTATGACAATGCTGAAGATGCGCGCCAAAGGCATGACCCTCTGGAAGATGCCGCTCTTCACTTGGGGTTCACTGTGCAGCATGATCATGGCGGTAAGCGTCTTTCCGCTGCTTACCATGACCATCTTCCTGATGTTTTTTGACCGATATCTGGGAACGCACTTCTTCACGATCGATGGCGGTGGTAATGCCATGATGTATACCAACCTGATTTGGATGTGGGGGCATCCGGAAGTTTATATCTTGATGCTGCCGTCATTTGGTGTATTTTCAGAAGTAGTTTCTACGTTCAGCCGCAAGCCCGTTGCCCACTACACATCCAATGTGCTGGCTATGATCGGCGTATCAACCATTGCCCTGCTAGTGTGGCTACACCACTTCTTTACTATGGGTGCTGGCGCGGATGTGAACTCCGCCTTTGGAATCGCGACGATGATAATTGCCATACCGACGACCGTGTTGGTATTTAGCTGGATTGCCACGATGTACAAAGGCAGAATACGGTTCACTACGCCAATGTTGTGGTTCCTTGGGTTCATTGGCATATTTGCCTTGGGTGGGATATCAGGTGTGCTTTTGGCCATCCCGCCGGTCGACTTCCAGCTACATAACAGTTTGTTCCTGGTCGCCCACTTCCATAGTACGGTTGTTGGCGGCGTGTTGTTTGGCATATTTGCCGGTCTAAACTATTGGTTCCCAAAAATAGCGGGATTCAGGCTAAACGAACGTATCGGCCGTTACGCTGTTTGGAGCTGGATAATTGGATTTTTTGTGGCTTTTACGCCACTTTATATTCTAGGTTTGATGGGAGCTACCAGGCGGCTGGACCACTACGATGCTTCCACTGGTTGGCAGCCGCTTTACATTATGGCATTCATCGGAGGCTTGATTATCGCGCTTGGCGTCGTCCTGCAAATCGTGCAGATCATTGCCAGTTTTATACAAAGAAGGCGCCTGCTTGATACTACGGGTGATCCATGGGACGGGCGTAGCTTGGAGTGGTCGGTTGCTTCGCCAGCACCGGCTTATAACTTTGCAGTTATCCCAGAGGTTTCATCCAGAGACGCGTATTGGGAAATGAAGCAATACGGACCGCATAAGCCACGCTATGAAGCTATCCATACGCCAAAAAACACAGCTTCAGGTATATACATATCTATCTTCGCTTTTTTGGTTGGGTTTGGTTTTGTTTGGGAGATTGTATGGCTGCCTATAGTGTCAATACTCGGTATTATTATCTGCCTGATAGCCCGAACGTTTAATGATGACTCTGAGTATACAATCTCAGGCGAAGAAGTTGAGAGAATGGAAAAGGCTCATGTAGAAAAAGTCCGTGCTTTGCGTACGGACGCCCACGATGATGAAGACGATATGGGCCTAATTGAATTCGTGAAATTTGTACTTGGCTGGGCTTGGGGACTAGTGAGGCGTAAACGATGAACCACGAGGAAGAGGCCAATGACCGCATAATGTTTGGCTTCTGGGTCTACCTCATGACCGACCTGTTGATGTTCTCGGTATTATTTGCTGTTTATGCTGTGCTACACGGAAATACAGCTGGCGGGCCAACGGGTCGTGAGCTGTTTAGCCCCCATGTGGCGCTGACTGAGACACTCATACTGCTTACCAGTAGTTTTACCTGCGGAATTGCTATGATAGCAGCCCGCCAGGGCAACAAGAGCCGTACTCTCTTCTGGTTTGCTGTTACTTTTTTGCTCGGCTTGGCTTTCTTGAGCTTAGAACTTAGAGAATTTGCCGAATTTATCCATCAGGGTCACACCATGCAAACCAACGCGTTTCTATCATCGTTCTTTGTGCTAGTTGGGACGCATGGTTTGCATATTACATCCGGTTTGATATGGATGGCTATTACGACGACGTTTGTTGTAAAGCGGGGACTGGACAAGCATCTTGTGCGTAAGTTATCTATGCTGAGCCTGTTCTGGCACTTTTTGGATATTGTCTGGATATTTATTTTTACAGTGGTTTATCTAGGAGCATTTGTATGACAAAACGTGAGCATGGGACAACCAAGTCCTACATTATCGGCTTTATTTTGTCGCTCATGTTCACGCTCATTCCGTACTATCTGGTGGTCAATAAAACTGTCACAGGCAATGCCCTGCTTGCAACGATTCTGGGGGTTGCGGTTCTGCAGATGTTTGTGCAGATATTCTTTTTCTTACATTTGGGGCGCGGTCCAAAACCGTTTTACAACGTAGTATTTTTCTTTGCCACGGCAGGCATTATCGTCATCGTTATAGGGGCTTCGCTGCTTATCATGAGCAATCTGTACCGCAATATGTCGCCGGGGGAAGTGACTAAAAAACTAGCCCAAGGTGAAGGCATAGCCCAGGTTGGTGACAAAAAAACGGGCGCTTGCCAAGGTGTTAAAAATAACCACCTAGTAACTATCAGCAGTGGCCAAGTCAATCCTGCGCACACTCAGGCGCAGCTGTGTGACACACTTACATTTATCAATAAGGATGATCGTATACGTGATATCGCCTTTGGCTCACATCCGCATCACGAGGAATACGGCGGCCAAGCGGAAGAAAATCTTCGCAAGGGATACCCAAAAACCATTACACTTAACCAGGCCGGTACATATGAGTTCCACGACCATCTTGATCCCCAGGTAACCGGCAGCTTTAACGTATCACCCTAAAAGCGCTGTTAGCTTGCCAAGCATACTCAGCTCAGGCGACGTAGCTTTTTACCCATGATCTGCCCTGCTAATAAGGAAGATGTTATATCTGTTCAAATCCTTGCCCTCCAAGTATTTGGAAAAGTAAAAAACTGTGCCAAAATATTCTGGCATGAAATCATTGGAAGCAAACCCTCCGCCTACGTATGGTAGCCGAAGAGGCGGTAACATGTACTGTGATACTACATATGGTAATTTAGTGCATCGTATTGGTCAGGCATTAGAATCTGGACGGGCAGTTAAATTTTGGGAGCCCGCGAGGCTAGTTAGAGGTTTACTAGAATATAAAATTCGCCATCCTGGAGCAGTGGAAGATGCCCCGGCTTTAATAGCTCAAGCAATGAGAACTGTGGTTGGTATTCATGCTGGTGCTCTGACTTTAGAGTCATTCGAACCTTTGGCTACGACAATCAACCAAAATACTTCTTTAATTCGCAGTCGAGTTAGGCAAGTAAATGATCGCACAACTCGTAAAGCCTCAAATCCGGCTTATTGCGAAGCAGTATCCGACAGATTACGAGAGCATCTGAGGAGTGCTGATGCCCTATTCATAGTGTTGGGGCACGGCGGTATTACGGCTGGCAGCCTTACCTATATTGATTATATTGGCAAAAAAAGAGCTAGTGAGTCGACAATTTATCCAGTCCGTTTCTCTACTGATAAAGCAAAAGATGTAGAACCACAAGTCAGCCCAAGAGAAGTTGTCTATTTGCAAAAGTTGGTGGCAGAAAGATCTTGCGTAGTAGTCTACGACGAAGACTATGCATCTGGTAAAACTCTTAAGCGGGCAACCGCCTTTTTTAATGAATTATTAGATACGGAAACTGTACCAGTAGCCAATGTGGGTTATACCACCACTTCACCTTTGGTAGGGGCGAAAGCATTGGCTGCCGTCTAAGGTCTCTTAACTTATTGGCTAGTATTATTTTTTAAGGCGGAGAGTTGCAATCGGTCTTTGGCGTGAAGACTTAAAACGACTATGAATAGTAGCGCTAAGAATATTACATAGACGCCACGGTCAATTAGGCTGGCGTTTAAAACAGTTACTTTATCTATGTGGTGCAAGCGGCTGGACAAAAGCAGGAATGATTCGCGAAAGCCGATGGCTCCAGGGGTAATGGAGACAAACAAGGCGAAATTGGCCGCGCCACTATAAATGACGGCTTGGCTGAAATGAATACCGGGGCTAATAGCCCTGAGTTCTACAAAATAAATAACCGCGTTTATGGAAAGTTGCGCCAAAGTGGCTAGCGCCAGCCTGTAGACGCTTTTGAGGTTTAGGCTTTGGAAGCGCCTAAGTGATTTTAAGTTACTACGCAGAACAAAGACCGCCACGGCTAAGCCCGCCACCGCTAAAATGCCAAGCCATGCCCAGCCGACCAAACCGGACACCAGGAATAGGCCACTAAAGCCGGCAAAAAGGCCATAGTAGAGCAGCGTTGCCAGGGCGTAC
Source organism: Saccharimonadales bacterium (SeqCode) (assembly GCA_035478435.1). Lineage (GTDB taxonomy): Bacteria > Patescibacteriota > Saccharimonadia > Saccharimonadales > UBA4665 > DATLRC01. Next base: position 82,280 of record DATIJT010000009.1, read on the forward strand.
TTTTTGAGGTCGATGCCGTGCTTTTTTTTGAGGTAGACCGCCCTGAAGCCCGGCCCGCTCTGCAGCGGCCCAAAGAAATTAACGATTGCCGAATAGGCGCTAAGCAAAAAACTCTCGCCTTTTTTAAGGTTGATTCCACACAAACTTAAAGTCGCTTGAAGCATCATGACTAAACTAACCAGAAAGATTCCGTACAGTAATAATAAAACCAAAAGTATCAGGGGATTTAAATTGGCTAGCTGTCGCCGGGCTGCCGGATGGTTGACAAAAAAATAAATGAAAGCCGTTACAGTAATTACAATTACGGCTATGGCTGCAAACGATTTCCAAGTCTTGGATGGGTTCATTGCCTAAATTATAACCCGGCAAGCTATAATGAAACGAGCATTTCGCTTAAAGCTTATGAACCCATCCCAAACCTCCCCTCCAGCCTCAGCAGTTGTTGCCGGCACCAGCCGCCAGTTTACGGTACGCTTCCTCACAAAAACTGCCATCTGTCACTCGCCAACAACTGCTTCGCTTAACAGACGGGAGATTTGAAATGGGTTCAATGTACCAAAGACTCACTTCACTGCTAGCTTCCAAAAAGTTTTTTTATGGACTGCTTATAGTTCTGGTTTTCCAGGCGCTGTGGATTGCTTTGAGTGGCCCCTACCCGATGGCTTTTGACGAAGATTTCCACCTAGGGATTATCCGTTTGTACGCCCACCACCTCAGCCCTTTTTGGAGTTACCAGCCAACCAACGCCGATATGTTCGGGGCCGTTTTTCGAGACCCTTCCTACCTTTACCACTACTTGTTGAGCTTCCCCTATCGCCTGATTAGCCTTCTTCGGCATAGCGGAACTAGCCAGGTGCTGGTCTTGCGATTCATAAATATTGGCCTGTTCGCTAGCGCTATGCCCCTGTACCGGCGTTTATTACTTAAAACTGGAGCTTCTAGAGCAACGGTCCACGTAGTGCTAACCTTTTTTATACTTATACCGATCGTCCCTTTCGTGGCCGCCCAAATTAATTATGATAATTTGCTGCTGCCCCTAACTGCCCTAAGCCTTTTATTAACTGCCAGTATTAGCCAAGAATTAAAAAAGTCTCGCCAGCTTAACACTTTAAAATTAGCTGAGTTGCTAGTCTTAGGACTGTTTACAGCCTTAGTTAAATATGCCTTTTTGCCGATACTAGTGGCTATTGGCGTCTTTCTAGGGATAGAGTTTTATTACTATCTTGGCAGGCAGAAACAGTTTTGGCGGACGCTGGTGACTGGGGTGTCGGCTATGCCACGAAGGAGCCTGTGGTTTTTACTAATTGGTTTCGTGCTAGCTAGCGGCTTGTGCCTAGAACGTTACGGTTTAAATTTAGTCCACTACCATGACTTAGTGCCGGATTGCGCTGATGTGCTGGGCGTCCAAAAATGCAGCGCCTACAGCCCCTGGGTTCGTGATTACAATTTCGCGGCTGCCAAGGCTACTAACCTGCGCGGGCCAGTTGGCTATAGCTCTACGTGGGGTTACGGTATGTGGCTAAGGAGCTTTTTCGCGGTTGACGGGCCTGCCACCCAGTTTGAGACTCGCGGGCCGCTGCTGCTGCCCAGTCTAGCGGCCATTCCCCTTCTAGGCTTTGGTTTAATGTTTTTCCTAATCCGTCTGCGGCCAATCTTTAAAAAATATGACGCCACAGTACTTGGAATCCTAATACTAGCCAGCCTATTTTACTTATTTATTCTTTGGCTGGATGGGTATCGGTCTTATTTGAAGGTCGGCCAGCCGGTAGCGATCAATGGGCGCTATCTGCTGCCGATATTGTTGCCGCTGATGGTGATCGTGGCTTTAGGTTATGTTGAGGCTTTGCGTAACCATCAGCGGCTTAGGCTGGCGATAGCGGTAATCGGTATCATTTGTTTTATATGGGGCGGTGGTTTTTTAACATACGTTCTAAGGAGTCGTGAATCTTGGTATTGGCCAAATCGCTATGTGGTAAATGCTAACCGGTTTGTGCGCCAAGGCTTAAGCCCGATTGTGCCCGGCACGAAGAACCCGATACAATTTTTACCTTAAGTATCAAACCGCAGGCGTTTGGTGCGCTCTAGTTGCTGCTCGTGTAAGATGCGGTTGGTTCGGGTTAAGTCAGCCAGAATGCCGAGCATTAAGCTCAAAAACGAACCGATTAGCAGCACCGCGCCAATGATCAAAGACTGAAGGTGGCTGCCCCTCTCGCCCTGGAAGGCAAAATAAAGGTAGCGGACAAACGGTACTAAACCTAAGCCCAGCAAACCCAGGCTAAGGCTGGTAAAAATAACGTATGGTTTATACATGATGTAAGCCCGGATAATAACGCCTGCCGATTTTAGGACATGCTCAAAATTTGACTTAAAAAGCCTGGATTCCCGGGTTTTAGGGTTGGTGGTCACCGGGACGCTAACGATGCTGAGCCGCTTGTCACCGGCTTGGATGATTGACTCCGTGCAGTAACTAAAGCGGCTGATAGTATTTAGTTGCATTAAGGCTTCTTTTGAATAAGCCCTAAAACCGCTGGCGGCATCTGGTATGTTAGTTCCTGCCACATAATTTACTACTTTGCTGCCTAAGCGTTGCAGGAACTTTTTGAACGGTGAGAAATGGCTGATGGTATGGATTTGCCTATCGGCGACGACAATATCGGCTCTACCTTCTAGGATTGGGCGGATTAAATCAGCAATACGATCCTGCGGATACTGGTTGTCGCCATCCGTATTAACGACTATATCGGCCCCTAATTGTAAAGCCCGCTCTATGCCGTCATGAAAAGACCGGCCTAAGCCGCGGGTGCGGCGGTGGACGACGAACTGACTAACGCCGTGATCTCTAGCTATTTGGACAGTCTGGTCGGTCGAACCGTCATCTATCACCAGGGTTTCAATCTCATCCACGCCGCTAATGCGAGAAGGCACGCTTTTAAGTACCAGCGGTAAAGTTGACTCTTCATTTAAACATGGAATTTGAATGACTAGCTTCATTATTCTCTCCAATTTTTCTCTATTATACTGTAAACTAGCGGTAGCTGAGCGATTTAAGCGCTATAATAAAGATTAATTAATGCTCAAAAAACGTCCACTGTCAGATCAAAACAGCAGTTTGCCCTACCGGCCGGCTCGGCCTATAAAGGGTCCATCAAAACAGTCAGCTGATTTTCCAACTTTGGGCATGACACTACCTTCTTATAAACATGATTCTTTTAAAGCTAAACTTCCCATCGAACCCAGCAAGCAGGCTAATTTAATGAACCGCCTGCGGTCTTTGCTGACCCTAAAGCGCTTTGTTATAAGCTTGGCCCTGATACTCTTAATAGCCTTAGGTTGGGTAGGTTGGAAGTTTGTTTATAACCAGCATAAGTTGTTTGGAGGCGGGTTGTTCGGCTTATTGTCTTCTACCAAACTCAAAGGCGAGGATGACGGCCGGGTTAACATATTGCTGGCCGGCTATTCGGCCGATGACCCTTGGCATGCCGGCGCCAGCCTGACTGACTCGATTATGATTATTAGTATTGACACCAAAGCTAACCGGGCTTTTATGTTGAGCATTCCGCGTGACCTATGGGTTAAAATCCCGGGCCGTAGCTACCAAAAAATCAATGCCGTCTACAACTACGGCCAGGCCGACAAATTTAACGCCAGTGGCTATCCAGCTGGTGGCATGGGCCAATTGGAACAAATTATCGAACAGAATCTGGGGCTGAATATAAATTATTATGCTCTAATCAACTATAATGCCCTGCGCCAGGCGGTGGACGCCGTCGGTGGCGTGGACGTTAACATTCAAAGCAGTGATCCGCGGGGGCTTTACGACCCGAATATTGACTACAGTACCAACGGGCCGTTGGTTAAGCTGAGCAATGGCAAACACCATTTAGATGGCCAGCAGGCGCTTAACCTGGCCCGGGCCCGTGGCGACGCTTACAATTCTTACGGCTTTCCGATGAGCGATTTTGACCGGACCGATCACCAACGGCAACTACTGCTGGCCCTAAAATCTAAAGCCGTTTCTGCCGGCGTTCTGGCTAATCCCCTAAAGCTAGGCCAATTGTTCGATGCCATAGGCAACAATGTTAAAACTGATTTTACCTCTAGCGAAGTGCGGCGGCTGTATGATGTTACTAAAGCCATTAACGGCACTAGTGTCCAATCTTTCGGGTTGAACAACATAAATAACCAGACGCTGCTCATGGGCTATCAGACTCCGAGGGGAGACGACGCCCTGATACCGGTGGCCGGGGTTGATGACTACAGCCAAATCCAGCTAGCGCTTAGAAGGCTAACATCTAACAACCCGGTAGTCAAAGAGCAAGCCACGGTGGTAGTGCTAAACGGCACTAACATCTATGGCCTGGCGGCAAAGGGCAAAAAGCTGCTAGAAGCTAAATACGTCAGCGTCATCCAAACCGGTGACGCCCAGACTTCCCAGCAAGCTACTACTTTGATAATAGATAACAGCCACGGCCAAAAGTCGGCCACCAGGCAGCTGCTGTTAGCCCAATATGGCGACCACTTCACCACCAGCAACCCTTACACCCAAACCTATTCCGCGGACTTTATAATTGTATTGGGCAGCGACCAGGCTACCAATTAGCTAATTTAGCAAAAAACTTTTTAGTCAGTTTAATCGGTGTAAACTTAGGGTATGGAAAAACCTAACGTAGAAGAGCTTATGGAGGATTTTTTACAGAAATACCCGGCCAAGACTTATAAAAAGGCTGAAATCATTGTTTTTCAGGGTGAGGCTCCTCGTACTGCCTACGTAATTAAGATGGGTATTGTCAAGGCTTACAACTTAAATGCCAATGGCGATGAGAAGCCGGTAGCTTTCTATGCTGACTACGATGTTTTTCCTAGATCCTGGGCTTACGGCATAATGCCGAGTGCCATTTATTATTACGAGGCTTTTAGCGACACGATAGAAGTCTATTTAGTGCCGCGTGAAGACTATCTAAACTTTATAAAATCGACTCCTGCTGTTATGTATAGAGAGTTAGAACATTATGTTACTGACCAGATCGGTAAAACAATGCGTTTGAACGCCTTGCAGCACTCCCGGTCGAGCGACAAATTAATCTATACCCTGCACTATTTAGCCCTTAGCCACGGCCGCAAAATTAACCCTAAACTTGTAGAAATCACACTTACCCTAACTCATCAGGATTTTGCTAACCTAACGGGGTTAACCCGTGAAACAGCCGCCACGGAGCTTAACAAACTTAAATCGCATGGTGTTATCGCCTATGGTAAGCATACGCCTTACCAGATAAGGCTCGACAAATTAACGGCCATGTTAAATGACGAATATATAGCCGATATCAAGCTTTAGTTTTGCGAAATTTAACCTTTAGGCGGCGGTTTTGGCGGTTTTGCTTTCCAGGGCGTCACTGACTACCCTTGCCAGGTTCTGCGGTGCTGTCCAGGATTTGATAATGCAACGCAAAGCCCCTAAATTGTAGGCGGCAGCTACTTCAGGCGAATTCTCCATGTTGGTGAAAATCAAGACCTTAACATCTGGATGCTTACGGGCAATATCATAGTGTTGCAAAAATTCTAGGCCGCCCATAATTGGCATCAAAAGGTCAAGCAAAATTAGATCTGGAGCGAAAGATTTTAACTTTTTTAGAGCTTCCTCTCCATGATGGGCCGTTTCAACCTTGTGGCCTTCATTCTCCAGGATGATTTTGTAGGCATTGTTAAGGTCTTTGTCGTCTTCTACAACCAAAATGTTGGCCATAACACCCCTTGCTATTAGTTTTACTAAAAATATTTAAGCATGAACGATTAATAAATACCTATAAAATTTTTCACAAACACACATTTCGCGCTTGCACATTTCGGGCGAAAACCTGCGCTTCGCACTCACCCCGACGATACGTCGGGGCTCGCTTACGATGCTCGCTTTTCATCCCGAACTGCACTAAGCGCTAAATGTGCGAAAACTATGATTATTTTTTGGCCGGCTTGCTTTTTAACTTAGATTTGGGTAGCGAAAAGAAAAAGGACGTGCCCTTACCTTCTTCGCTTTCAAACCAAATGTCGCCACCTAAGTTTTCTAGTAGGCCGCGAACCAGGTAAAGCCCCAGACCTATACCGCTGGTTTCCTGCTGAATGACGTTAGGCGCCCGAAAGAACTTAGTAAAGACTTGGTCCTGCGAATATCTGGGGATACCTAAACCAGTATCTTCAACGCTAGTAATTATGTCGTTACGGCGTGGTCGAACACGAATGACTATCTGTCCGCCGGCGGGGGTATATTTGATGGCATTGGTAACTAGGTTGGAGATTACTTCTTTTAGAATTAGAGAATCGCTTTTGACAGTAGAATTGGCTTTTGGGGGTAGTTCTGTAAGTAGATGGATGCCTCTTTCGGCGGCCAACAAAGCGTGCTCTTTATTAACCTCCCTCACTAAGTTCGCTAGTTCTACGGGCTTATTGGTAATAGCAATATTGCCGCTCTCAATCCGCGTAACGTTAAGCAAGGTACTGATTAGTTCATTCATGCGGTTGGCCGCTTCTATGACCGTGCGCAGCGATTTTTTTTGCGCGCCATTCAATTCGCCCATGTAGCCGTCAATCAGCATGTGGGTATAAGTCTTGATAGACGAAAGGGGGGTGCGTAGTTGATGCGAGGCTAGTGAAATAAAATCGCTTTTCATGCGGTCCATCTCGTGTTCTAAAGTAATATCCCTAAAAACCTCTATAGCTCCAACCGGCCGGCCCTTTAAAATGATTGGCGAAACCGTAACTGCTACCGGTATGATCTGGCCATTTTTTTTACGGTAGTACATTTTCTCGAAGATAGGTTTACCGGTTAAGAAAGCTTTAGTGATAGGGCGTTCTATGAGGTTAATCGGCTTACCGTCTTCAGTCAGGGCAATAATTTTTTTCGGGAACCAACTGCCTAGTACCTCTGATTCTTTGTAACCTAAAATATCTAAGGTCCTTGTGTTAATGCGAGTTATTTTACCGAATTCATCTGTCGTAATAGCGCCGTCGCCAATGCTGTTAAATAAAGCTTCGGCTAAGAATAGCTCTTCTTCTAAGCTAAAGCTTGGTTTGGCCGGCTGCTTATTCATCTGAAACCTTACTTCCGTATTTGAATTAGGCTGGTAGGACTCCAAAAGCTTTTGAGGTAACGTTTAAGAGCTTGTGCCATAGTTCGGCTCCGTCCGCTTCCGCCGAGTTTTACCGTTTGCCAAATGCTGTAATTCGCCTATATATTCTTCGACAATGTCAGAATCTTCCGTGATTAGAGAAACGGCGACCCTTATCCAGTCGATCAAGTGCTTTAAATCTTCCCTGGACAAACCCTCGGGCTGTTTGTGGAGGTGGTTCTGTACTTGACGGGCGACAAACCTTTCAGCAGCTGAACCGAGGTAGACATGGGTGACCTTAATGACTTGAATATAAAGCGGCGGCTGGCCAGAGGTTTTCACTACTCCTAAACCTCTTCGATCTTCTTGAGCTTTTTAGCTCCATAAGCGATCAAGGCATAGCCAATAGCGGCTAAAACTAATACTAAATAAGTCATAATCAGGGCTACGCCCAGGGCCAGGTAGCCTGAACGCGGCATCAAGGAACGTAAATACTGCAAGGCTATGGAAGTCCCGATGATGCTAACTAAACCGACCGAAAGCCGCCGGATAGCCTTTTGGTAAAGTACGCCTTTAGTCTGCTTGGCGATCAAATGCATTTCGTAGCAACTTAGCAACCCGATCATCCAAGTATACAAATAAGGTATGGTTATAGTGGTTATGACCAACCAAAGCGGTAAATAGTAAGGATTACGAGCGGAGTTGGCGTATCTAAGATCAAGGTGTTGGAATATTAGGTAGCAAAAGCCTACTCCAATTACCACGAAAGCCAAGATGGTAAGTTTAATCTCGTTGGCTCGCAACCGGATCCGGGCTTTGTCTAGTAAGCCTCGGGTACCAGTACTGATTAGCGTAAAGGCCACTAAGGGGATGAGTAAATTAAGGTAAATACTAACAATGATGGACGGACTGCGAAAACCGGGATGGCTGTCGGTAATAGCGTTCAGGACCAAACTTACAAATGATGGAATAGGTATTCCCCAAGCTAGCCACTTAACGCCCGAAGCAATGCGTTGGTAATCTGGGCCTTCCGTCGTATCTTGAATCAAATGAGCATATTCTTGAAGTTTGGCATACCCGTAAAAAGCGGCGAACCAAATAAGCAGGACGGGCAGGATAACTAGTAGTAGCAAAACATGGTACTGCAACGAAGATAAGTGATACGTTTGCCTCGTGGCGTGGCTAGAAGGCAGCAGCAGAGTTAAGATTACGTATAAAATTGCCAACACTACATAAAAGTTATTAGTACTATAAACTCGCTTCATCACATCCATTATAATAATCTATAACATAACTTTTTAATCCATCCGTAAAAAAAGTTACAACAAAAACAATTAGCTGGTCGAATAAAGCTTGTGCTTAAGGCCCGACTCCTAAATAATTAACAGCAGATGGCTAAACCCGACTCCATTTTTGATAGGCCCGTCCTCCAGGCCAATAAGTACCGCTTAATAAGCCTAGGGCTATTGATGCTGGCGATTTATGTTGTCCTGCCCCAACTGCGGATTTTTGGCGGCGGGTTAAGATTAATAGAACAGGCTGATACCAAGCTAGTATTAGCGGCTCTCGGCTGTGTGGTCTTGACCTATTTCTCTGCTGCCCTTACCTACTGGTTTCTGGCACTGCACAGAATCAGCTATGGCAAAACTTTTGTCGTTGAGTTAGCTGGAGCTTTTATAAACCGCTTACTGCCAGCTGGGATTGGCGCTATGGGGCTTAATTATCTTTATCTTCAAGCTAACAGGCACAGTCGCTCACAGGCAGCGACCGTGGTGGCCGTTAATAATTTTATGGGTTTAGCGGGTCATTTGCTGCTGCTGGCTTTGTTGTTGGTTACCGTACCAGGCCAAAGCCGACATTGGCATTTGGACCTATCTGTGCGTTCTTGGTGGCTGGTTTTAGTTGTAGTTTTAATAATTGTAAGCCTGGTTTTGTCATCTAAACACTTGAAGCTGGTCTTGCAGCAGTTTGGGCGTAGCTTTATTCGTAATCTGCGGTCCTACCATTCGCGCCGCAAGCGTTTGCTACTAGCACTTGGTAGTTCAATCTTACTGACTTTGCTGCATGTGCTGGGCTTGTGGTTATGCGCTCACGCTTTAGGGCTAAGACTGAGTTTAATGGATAGTTTGTTGGTTCTAACGGCTGGCATCTCGCTGGGTGTGGCCGTTCCAACGCCTGGCGGGCTTGGCGGAGTGGAAGCTGGCCTGGTTGGCGGTTTGGTAGCTACTGGTTTAAGTAGCCCAGAGGCTTTGACGGTTACTCTACTGTACCGTTTATTGACTTTCTGGTTGCCGCTGATCGCCGGTGGCTTGGCTTTTATAAGCCTTCGCTCTCGTCGCCTGCTTAACCTAACCTAGAATATTGACCGCTCTGGCTGCTATGAGGGCTATAACGGTAATTGACACGCTGGCTTGTAATAACATTAACAACTTGGCCCGCCGGCTGAGCGGCATGGTGTCTGTGGGGCTAAAAGCCATGGCATTAGTAGATGAAACATACAAATAATCGATGAATGTCGGTTGCCAATCGGGGTGCTTATAATTTTCATGCTGGTTTTGTGGGAACAAGAAGTCATGGGCGTGTTTGTCGGTCTGGGCTCGTTCGCCTGGGCCGCCGGCGTCCATTTCCCAATACCACAGGGCGAAAATAATGATGTTAGTAATGTAAATATTGATCCCGACTAGAACCAAATCACGCCCGCTGTGGGCCAGGCCGGTCTGCAATAGCCGCCGCACGACGCCGACTAGCGCGTAAATATTGGTTGCCCCCATTAGGCCGAGCAGCGAGAAAACATTGATCCGGCGGCTGAGTGATTTGAAAACTTTCTCTTTAGGAGTGGTGAATGACAAAGCTACCAACAGCAACGCTTCTATAGCGGTGATCAGATGACGCGAGCCAATTACAAAGCGGTCGGGCAAAGCCAGCTGCAGGCCGATAGCCACCAGCATAGTTAGCTGCAAATGCCAAACTGGCTCGTTCTGTGAATTGCGATTACGGAACAAACTTACCATAGCGATTCATCCTATATTAAGCATCATAAACCAGTTTATAAACAATAGCCAATGAACCCATTTCAAACCTCACGTCTGTTAAGTGAAACCCGTCCTGCCGGTGCCAGGTTTCAGTTACTAAGATACGGTGACGAGCAAAACTGTAAGATGGTGCCGGCAGGATGGGTTGAAGCTGGAGGAGAGATTTGAGATGGGCTCATTGTAGGCCAAGCTTTACATTTTTGTCTACCAGGCGTAAAACTTAAGCTTATAAAGGAGACAGTAATGGATTCAATAAACGACGCTAAAACTTCTGATGGCAAAAATAAATTTAACCTAGCGCTAGATCTTAGAATGGTTAGCCTAGTGCTTTTAGCGGTGATTGCCGCAATGCTAGTGATCTGGAAGCCCTGGTCGTCGCCTACCACTAGCGGTCGTACCATCACGGTAACTGGCGAAACCAAGTTGAGCGCCAAACCCGACGAATTTGTTTTTTACCCGAGTTATGAATTTAAAAATGCCAGCAAAGACGCGGCTTTGGCCGAGCTGACTAAGAAAAGCGACGAACTAGTGTCTAAGTTAAAATCGCTCGGTGTTAAAGACGAGAAAATAAAAACCAACTCTAGCGGTTACGATTACTCGGTTTATTACGACAGCAAGACCCAACAGTCAACCTACACTCTACAACTGACAGTTACCGTTAATGATTTTACGCTAGCTCAAAAAGTGCAGGACTATTTAGTTACCACTTCACCCAGTGGCGCTGTTTCGCCACAGGCTGATTTTAGCGAATCTAAGCGCAAAGAACTGGAAAACAATGCGCGTGACGGTGCTACCAAAGACGCTCGCCGCCGTGCTGAACAAATGGCCAAGAACCTTGGCTTCAAGCTGGGCAAAGTCAAAAGCGTGAGTGATGGCACCGGGTTTGGAGGTATAAGCTTGGGACTCAATTCAGCCGTGGCGGATACCCAGCCGCAATTAAAGCTCCAGCCAGGCGAAAACGATTTAGATTATTCTCTAACAGTGGTTTACTTTATAAGGTAAATTACAGAGTGGCTAGTCTAAGAACGTTTAGCGGCATAATCAAGAAATACCAGGGCAATGGCCGCCAGCTCGGTTATCCGACGGCCAATATTGAACTAAAGGCCAAGGCTCCGAATGGCATTTACCTGGCCTATGCCGTGTTAGATGAAAATTCGCAGAAGTTGCCCGCCCTAGTTTTTATCGGCGCGCCGGTTACGCTGGGAGACCAGCTCCAAAGGATCGAAACTCACATACTGGACTATCCGGACGAAGACCTCTACGATCGGCAGATTATGATTTCCCTAATCCGCAAACTGAGGGACAACCAAAAATTCGATACTATAGAAGCCTTAAAAGACCAGATGAAACAAGACGAAATTGCGGCGCGGGCTTACTTTAAGTTGTCAGTCAAGCTATAATACCTGAATCTCAAAACCCCCATCCTGTTATCCCAGCGAAGGCTGGGATCCAGTAATATAAAAAGAGAAATTTCTTTCTGACTGGATTCCTGCCTACGCAGGAATGACTTGGTTTTGAGAGACAGGTATAATACTAGCCATGTTTACCGGTATTGTGACCCACACGGCCAAGGTTTCCGCCTCTCCAACCAAAGACGGCTCTTTACTACTAACTTTTGGATGGCCTAAAGATTGGCCAGATTTGCAGCTAGGCGAGTCGATAGCCATGGACGGAGTTTGCCTGACAGTCAGCGACCTTAAAAAAGACAGCTTCGATTGTTTTGTGATGCCTGAGACGCTATCTAAAACCACGTTCGGCGGCCAGCTCCCCAAAGTAGTTAATCTAGAGCGTTCACTGACTATGGCCGATCGGTTTGGCGGGCATTTTGTGCAGGGGCACATCGATGCCCGCGGTAAAATCGGGCAGGTCGATAGATCACAGGGCTATGAGGTCTGGGTTGAATTCCCGGCTGAGTTTGGTGCTTTAGTAATACCGAAAGGCTCAATCGCCATTAACGGTGTCTCCCTGACGGTTGCAGCCATAGAGGCCAATAAACTGAAAATCGCACTCATTCCCCATACTCTGGAGCACACGACTTTAGGATCCCTAAAAAGCGGCGACAATGTTAATTTGGAGTTTGATATGCTTGGTAAATACATCGTTAAAGCCATAGAAGAAAGGCGACCTCATGCAAAAAGCTAAACGATCTCTTTTTGAACCTTTTGATGCCAGCAAATGGTGCCTGGGCATAGTCGTGGCCGACTTTAACGCTCACATAACCGACGCGCTTTACCAGAGCGCTTTGCAGCGGGCAACCGACTATCACTTGCCTGTTTCGAACATTGATACCGTTAGAGTAGCTGGTTCTATAGAAATCCCCTTGGTACTGCAAACCTTGGCTAAAACCGGGCGCTATCAGGCCTTGCTGGCCATCGGCTGTGTTATCCGCGGCGAAACACCGCATTTTGACTACGTCTGCCAGTTCGTGAGCGAAGGCGTTTTGCGCGTCCAACTGGACCATGATATGCCTATCGGCTTTGGGGTTTTAACTTGCAACAACGAAGCCGAAGCCCTAGCCCGTACTGGCTTAGGCGGCGAACACCTCGACGCCGTGCTTCACCAAGCCAAAGCCCTCGAAGCATTAAAAACTAACTAGCTTAAAATACTAGGATTTACTGTCTAGATTTTTTGAATTCGGCGGATTGAGCTAGGTTCTGCTTGGCGATATCGGCGAGTGATAAGTTGAAGTATTCGGCTAGCACTGCCAGGTAATAAAGCACGTCACCGAGGCGTTTCCTAATAACTTCTATATCTTGACTGTCAGCCTGACCATTTTTATCGCGGATCATCTTCTTGAGCTGGTTGGCCAAAATGCCAGCCTCGCCGCTTAAACCTAAGGCCCGGTGCGCCAAAGCCGCCAAGCTTTTTTCGGTAATAGCCACGCTGTCTAGGGCCTGCTTTTGGAAGTCATCCATATCCATGTAACTAATTATAGCTTAACTATAAGGACTTGTAATATTTATCACATTTATGGTAATGTCCTGAAATGAAACTTCGAGACACTATTTTAGCTATCAACGATGTCGAGCCTGGTTTAATTAACGCCGTTAAGAAGCATAGCCGTAGATTGGGCAGAGATTTAAAAGGCGTGGTTCTAATTGGCCACAAATATTTTGACCACCCCGAACGGGCTAAGGATAAGACAGGCTTTTTTAAAGAAATCGTTTGTGATTTTGATAATCCGGATGAGCTGCAAAAAATTCTTAAACCATACCAATATAAGTTATTAGCCGCCACCTGCCGCAACGAAAGCGCTATCCAGCAATTTCGTAAGGTAGTACCCTTTTTGCCCTATATCCACACGCCTTCCGCTTCCGCTCTGCAATGGGCCAACGAAAAGCACCTAATGCGCGACCGGCTGCGCAACTACGACCATAAGCTAGTGCCTAAATACAAATACATCCCGGAGTTTAACCCGGAAATTCTAAAATCCTTAACTGACCACCTATCTTTTCCGGTAATCGTAAAGCCGATCGGCTTGGCGGCTTCACTGCTCGTGGAGCGCTGCGATAATGAATCGGAGCTTAAAAGATGTTTGATCAGGACTTTCCAAACTATAGAGAATATCTATTCTCGCGAACGCGGCCGTGGAAGGCCCAGTGTTTTGATTGAGGAAATGATCCACGGTGATATGTACTCTACGGACGCCTACGTCAGTCCAACTGGGGAGATTTACTGCTTGCCGCTGGTTAAAGTCATAACTGCTCACGCTATAGGGCTACAAGGTTTTTACAGCTATCGTCATATTGTGCCAATCGACTTATCCCAAAAGGAGGTAGATAAGGCTTTTACTGTCGCTGCCGACTCTATTAAGGCCCTAAACCTTAGCACTGTTACTACTCACATAGAACTATTTCAATCCCCCGATGGTTGGAAGATTATTGAGGTTGGACCGCGCATTGGCGGTTACCGCGAAGCCTTATACCGGGGAGCATACGGCGTCGACCATTACTATAATGATTTGGCCGTTCGGATGGGAGAAAAGCCGGAAATGCCGACCAAGCCTATTGCCCATGCCGCTGGCTTAAACATTTACCCTGAACAAGAAGGCCACATCAAATCCATTACCGGTTTAGAGGAGGCCCGTAAACTTTCAAGCGTTGCGTACCTTAATCCGCACGCCCAACCCGGTGACCTAGCGTTGTTTGCCGGTAATGGCGGCTACTTGATCGTTGACGGCATCTTGAGCAATAAAGACCCGGAAAAATTAGAAGCCGACGTCGCTAAAGTTCGAGAACTAATAAAAATTAATGTTGACCCCACCACCTACCTGGAGTCCGCGGAAGAGCCATTAATTTCTTAGAGCCTGACAAAATCCCTCTGTCGTAGGCAAAACTTGAGCAGCAGCTAGATTTTGTATTTGTTTTCTCGTGACAAAATGGATCTGAATGATCCATAGCGAAGCGAAAAACAGATACAAAGTCGCTGACCTCAGGTTTTGGTAGATAAGAGGGTTTTTGTCAGGCTCTTAGGCTGCAGGGAGCGCCTGGTTCTGTGTGGCGATAGTTGCTAGATAATCTCTTAAGCCTGGAGATGGAGAACTTAGTTCGTGAAGGTTCCCGTTAATTATTCCCAGATCTGCCCCATTTAGTTGGATGGTTAGGGGCCACTCTCTTTCCATTATCATTAAAAAGGCTAATTTAAGAGCACAATATTTGCCTGTTATAGATGCCTTGCCCATTGCTCGGGCAATTTCAAAAGCCTCCGTTCTGCATTCCAGGCTTAGTCTGTGCTCGGCGGAAGCGGTAGATGTTTGTAAGATCATTAATTTTAACTTTATAAGAAAAGTTGGGCCTGTCAATAATTTGCTAAACTGTAAGTGCTGGCTTAACTAATTAACCCGCGCAGATTTTCTTCAAAATTTTAAGCGAGTAAAGGAGTGAATTATTATGCAAAAAATTAGCCCATTTTTGTGGTTCGATAACCAGGCCGAGGAAGCGGCAAATTTTTATACCTCTGTTTTTAAAAACTCAAAAATCTTGAGTACCACCCGCTACGACGAAGCGGCAGCCAAAGCCTCCGGCCAGGCAGCTGGCAGTGCCATGACCGTGGCCTTCCAGCTCGAAGGCCAGGACTTCACTGCCCTAAACGGCGGCCCAGCCTTCAAATTCACCGAAGCTATATCGTTCGTGGTCAACTGTGAAAGCCAAGAAGAAGTTGATGATCTGTGGGGCAAGCTGTCTGCCCATCCTGAATCCGAACAGTGCGGTTGGCTGAAGGACAAGTATGGCGTGTCCTGGCAGATCGTGCCGACGGCTTTAGGCGAGATGCTGGGCGACTCTGACCCCGCCAAAGCCAAGCGGGTCATGGGCGCCATGCTGCAGATGAAGAAAATCGACATTGAAGGCCTGAAGAAAGCCTACGACCAGGCTTAAGGCAAATAATTAAGCTGTGGATTAGCTCTAGCAGAATGGTGCCCGGGCTAAATAAATATGCTTACTAAAATGACAGCCACCAATAAGAAACTGGCAAAGACTTCCCCGCTCCGGACCTTTTCTTTCAGAATAAAGTAACTAGCTAAGTAGCGTAAAACGGGGCCTAGTAGCATGAGTAGCGACGTCAGCACCACACCCAGGGCCTTTATGGCGTATAAACCGGCAACGGCCGCTAGCGCGTAAAAAATACCGGCCGAGAAACTATAAGCAACTTTGCCTGGCGATAACCTATGCAGCTTTCGGACTGGGAAAAACAGCATTGTTAGCAGAAGTATGGCCGTAACGCGAAAGAAGGATATATACGCCGGGCCAATGTAAACCATAGCCACTTTATAAATGCTGGGCAACAGTGCGTAGAACACCGCTGAAAGCAAGAGGTAGGACATACCTTTCCTCTGCAGCTTACGCAGGCTCCTCCTGTGGGTTCCCCAGTACACAACGAACGCGCCCAGGATAAAAGCGACTAGAAAGCCTATGCGGCGCTCGGCCGGGAACAGAAAGTATCCCACCAGGCCAGCCAGGATAGGCTCGAAATCCAACATCGGTTCCCGCAGCGATAGGTCGTCTACCTTTAAACTTAGGTAATCAAAAATGTTGCCCGCGAAAGAAACGAGCGCGATCAGGGCGATCAGACCGAACGAAAATAATGAAAATTTCGGAAACGGCTGTTTGGTCACGATAATAAACAGTAGCAGCGATACGGACATCGCCAAGAATACCAGCGCCATAACTTGCCGGAAAGAAATATGATTTTTGGAAAAATTCAGCTTATCGATCGTTGCGCCGATACTGACTCCGCCAATAGCGATAAGCGTAAACAGTAAACCCATAAGCTTTATTGTATACTTTTACTCTTGCTAAGGGATAGTACCTGACGCTCAAACCCCGTCATTCCCGCGAAGGCGGGAATCCAGTAAGTATAAAGAATCTCCTTATTAACTGGATCCCAGCCTGCGCTGGGATGACCGGACTGGGGGTTTTGAGAGTCAGGTGGTAGTGTATTGAGTTTGCCGGCAGGATGGGTTGGAGTTTGAGGAGAGATTTGCAATGGGCTCACAGTAAGGTCAGTTGAACCATGGGCAACAGGGTCTCAGGATCCGTAACGTAGACAATGTAGTTTTTGAGTGCTGGGGTAAGTAATCGTGAAGCGTAAGTCGGTTTTAATATGAGCACGTTGGTATCTAATAGAATTTTTTCTATGAAACCAGTTACGCTAGATTTCTTAACGGTGCCTTTGCGGTAGCCAGATTGCTTATCAAGCCATAGTGACTCTACCGGGTCTTTGTGGCTTGTAATACGTACGCGGACTTTTCGGCCGTGGTAAGTTACTTGGTCACGGGCAATAAGTTGCTCTAATTGGGCGCTACTGATAGCTTGCATTTGTTGGGCCTGCACCTTTTTGATGTGGGCGTCCAGGCTGGCCCGGGTGACGTGAGTTTGGGCATCGTTGGCCAAAACCGCCGGGTTCAAAAGGTGGCCGCTGCTGGCCGACTCTAGATAGTTGGTAATCGAATTTTCGGAGTGTTCGGCTTCGTGCTTGGCGGCTTCTGCCGTGGCGGCCGAAATAAAGGCCGCCTGGAAATCAGCCACCAGCAGTGACCCTGAAACGGTATGCCTAGCTTCTCTTTTCATATATTTATTCTAACAGCCGAATACAGAGTGGATATGATTAATAGATTAGAGCTTTGCTAATCTCTCGATTAGCGGTAGGGATTGCTTAGGAGAAATAATTGTTTGGCGAATGATTGTCCTAAAATGCCCGCCCGGAGTATATATGATCCTGAAGTCATTGAGATGGGTGTGATTGGTGATTTCATTGGCGACCTCCTCTGGGTCAATCATCCGATCTCTAGTAGGCAGCAACATAATAATGTGCTTGTCTTTCATTGTTCCTACTGGCGTATAAATATTTACTCTTTGCCATTTTTTGGCTAACTCGGAGCGGCTTAATTTCCAGTGTTTTTGTAGGGATTTTTTAGAAGGAATATGGGTCATATCCCCGCCGGTGATTACTAGAAGTTTGTCTAAAATTGGATATCTCCTGACCAAGTTGTAGCCCACTAAACCACCCAGGCTGACTCCTACAATGATCGTATCTTTTACCATTAAGTGTTCTTTTTCTAGCACGGACGCTGTTTCATCCATCAAATCTATCAGGTCTTTCGGATTCCGCCGCTTTAGGACGTCTCGAAAATCCATGACAAAAAGCGTATAACCCCGATTCTTTAACAGTTTCAAATGTCTTTTAGCCTGCCAAGCATAGCCACGATATCCAAGCATATAGACGATAGTCTTGCCATTAGGCTTGATAGGATTAATTTTCTGGATGCTACGGATGAAACTCATTGTTAAATTGTAGCAAAGTGTTTAGGCTGTCCATGGTATTGTTAAACCATGCGTCTGTCCGTGATGATTAAAACTTTCACCGACCGCTTCCCTTTCGTCGGACCGATATTTTGGATGGCCAGCATCCAGTACTACATTATCCAGATAATTGTCGCTTTGGCATGGATGATTCCCTAGAGCCTCTTAAACAATACCATCAGCGACCTGGGCAACACGGCTTGTGGCGTTTACGATGGAAGGTCTGTCTGCTCACCGTTGCACAGCTTGATGAACGCTTCTTTTATAACCTTGGGCGTCACCATGGTCGTGGGCGCGGTGCTTATCTACCAAGAATTTAAAGAAAGCGCCGGTTCAGCGATAGGCTTTGGTTTTATGGCCGCCGCCGGGTTCGGCACTCTAATAGTTGGGCTGGTTCCGGAAAACAGCCTGAGTGGGCTGCATTTTATTGGCGCTTTGCTGCCGTTTTTAGTTGGGAACCTGGGGTTAATAATACTCGGCCTGGCGCTAGATATCCCCAGGTCGCTGCGCTTTTACACCCTACTTTCCGGCGTTATGTCTTTGCTGGCGCTGGCCTTTTTTACTACCCACAATTATCTAGGTATTGGCATAGGTGGCATGGAACGTTTAACGGCCTACCCGCAAACGATGTGGCTGATAGTCTTCGGAGTTTACATCTCCAGTAATCACATCCGCTCCGTGAAATCAACGGCAGCTAAAAATAAAACTTTGGCTTGAATGGTTAGCAGCGAAGGGCGGAGTCAAACCTCTATTATTCCGGGCCACGCGAAAATTTCTAAACTAGATATGGTTAATGAATTAGAACTTTGCTAAAGTTATAGTCAGTATGGACCAACCAATATCAGCCCCAACGAACCCACCGCAAAAAATTGTTATCGTCGAAGATAATGCCAGTTTGGCTGAAATATACAAAACCAGACTTGAGCTACTGGGCTATACCTGTTTTATAGCCTATAACGGCATAACCGGCCTTTACTTTATACAAAAAGAACAGCCGGATTTAGTGCTACTGGACCTGATGGTGCCCGACATTGCCGGCGACCAGATTCTACTCCGGATGCGTGCCAGCAATTGGGGTAAAAATATCCCGGTTTTCATTATTTCTAACTTGAATGAGGCCGACGCCCCGGCGGGCTTGCGCGATCTCGGCATAGCCGGTTACGCCGTCAAAGCCAACTTAGCGGACGACCAAATCGACCAGATAGTTAACGGTATCCTCCGACCCAACCAACAAACTCCAGCTCAAGACCAACAGGCGGTGGTGTAAATAGTTCTATTTCACATCGGCAGTTAACAACCCACTAAGGTTAATTGTCGTGGCTAAAGCCTTGGCTGGCTTCAAAATAGGTTTACTCTTTCGATTGCTGCCGGGACTTGGGTCATAACATGCTTGCCGAATGCGCCAATGCTACTTGAAACGCCAGTTTTTGTTTTGTCTAACGAAATGAAGGCATTGGCTATTTTATCGGCAGCTTCGGGGCGGGCTGTTAAGTAAGCTTTAATCTTTTCACTATCATCCGGTGATTCTTCGGGCTCTTGAGTGCGGTGATACATGTAGGCGCCACAGGCGATTTCGTCTGGGCTAAAGCCCTGATCGAGTAACTTTTGCCGTGCTTCGTAAAAAGGCATTGATTGCTCGCTGAGTTCGCCAAGTCGATTTGCGGCCAATTCTTGTCTATTTGGTTGAGCCATATGATTATCTTAACAAAGAAGCTGCGTATCTCTTAGACATTCTTTTAGTTATCGTCAACTTGTTCAGGCCACTGCTCATTATCCGCTTGCAAAACTACGATTAATAGTGTTTTATGTATAAAACATGCGCCACCACAGAAGGGCTAAAACTGCTGAGGCTCCCAGACGTCCCCTATCTGGTTGGATTAGGGGCAATCGTCTAGTAGCCGGTTTAGCCTTAGCCGGTATGCTAGGAGGCAACGTATTAGCCGCTAATGCCTCCTCTGAAACTCATTTTCAACCTGCTAAACGGGCAGCCCTGGCTGGCCGGACGGCTATACAGTGGTCAGGTCTGGCCGGCTTTGAATTGTCGGTGCCAAAAGACGTCTCTACCGAGCCCTCAGACGTTACGTTAAATGTCGCATCCAATACCAGCTATGCTCTCATAAGCTTTGTGACTGTTAAAAATGGCAATAGACATGTAAGTGGTTCTTTAGTCTATGAACGCAATTATGCCCAGACCACATTGGTAGGAGACCATCCACCCGGAAAGGATTATTGGAGAAATCTGCCGTTAAAATTACCGAAGGATGATTATGAACTTTATATGGCGAGCGACGGCCAAGCGACGCTTCAGCTCTCTGCAGCGAATATAAAAGGTCAGAAGAACTATAGGGCCAACGGGAAAATTGTGGCCAAAGCTGGCTTACTGTCTGCCAGCTGTCCTACTTCGAATGTGGGCTGCGATCCGAAAAGCGGTTATGGAGAGGACAGCCGGTATAGCTTCGGTGGACGTAGAGAAAATATCAAGAACCAAGGCATAGTCTGGGAATGGGCGTATGCAGGCAATGCCAAGGGCGGCAGCGTTTTAGACCGGCGACCTAAAACAATGACAATTTGTGGTTATGCCCGTGAACTTTCGGACACTAACCATCCGTTAGGATGTGACCACGATCAGCGTCCGATCGACATAACGGTTAATAATCTGCCAATTGAATTAGAAAACGACGTTCGCGATTTAGAGGGTGAAGCATTTACCTTAACTGGCAGTGGTGGCCCAGAAATGAGTTTAGCGATCTCAGGATGGCCCGGTTTAACTTATTTGGGGTTTCGGGCTAGTACGGTTGGCTTGTCTGAAATACAAGACGCCAGAATGGGTGCTTACGGCTTTTGGTATAGCTACGACATAAAGTAATCGACAGGAACAAATCTCATTAAAATTATAAAAGACTGCTTATATTTAATTAAAAGGTGTTACAGACATATCTTTATGAAATTCTGTGGAAGAAGTTTCTCTCTAAGTTCTCAGGTCGAACAAATGCTCCTTCTAGAGTTGATGCAACGTAGAAATCTATCGAGATGTCACTATTGGAATAAAGGGCTCCTTCTAAAAGCCGACCTGATCCAGCCACGCTTGCTACTTTAGGCTCTTTTTCCAGAGCCCCATAGCAAGCTTCGGCTAAAGATTCAAACGAAGCCTCAACCTCAGCTTTATCCTTCTGGCTGATGGCTATGATGTCCAAATCGCCATACATGCCTGGTTTAATAGCAAAGCTGGGGCCACCTTGACCGCTAGAGCTGCCAGTTAAGTAATAATGAATTTCTTCTTCAAGTCCGGCTTGGCGCAGGTGGGCTACAAACTCGCAGTCTTCTATGCAAAGGGCGGTATATCTTATAGCTTCAAGTTTGCTTTCTAAGAAATTTCTACCTTGGAATACGGATGCTGGTCTAGGCGCGTAGGCTGCTTGATGCATGAATTCGGGTATATAGCGGCAGACACCACTAGTATTGGGCGGTATGACTACAATAGACGATCCGGGGAACAGAAGCGGAGCGATCATATCATAGGCGGTACCGGAAGGCATGACATGCTTTTCTCTCATGGGGCCTTCGCCAGTGACAGCGACCGCATAAAGTTTAGTGTCCTTTGAGGGTAGTCTTCCCAAGGCCATCATGAAGGCGTCTTCAACATCAGTTAGGCTACGCTCAACCGTGTGGCCGCCATAACCCTCATGCTCACCAGCCAAGATACAAGCAACTCGCCGATCACTAAACGGCGCCTCGGCAAGCGCTAGCTGTCCAAGTAAATCGGCCTTAATCCGATCCATCTGCCTGGGTATGGGCCCGAGCGGAAACGCATCAATAACGATAGCACCCACCGGCATTACCCGGGGAAATCTATTTATATCGATTCCTAGAATGGTTGACTCGCTCATTAGTAGTCTCCTGGAGGATAGAAAATATCCTGCTCCTTGTAGAAGTTGCCGTTCTCTAAATCCTGAATATTAGCCAGCGTGGAGGCAAATACTTTGTCCTCTGCGCGTAAGTCCTTTAAAGTCATCCAGGCATTTGTGCCGCCGCTATAGGTATTGCTTAGTTCGCCTGATATATCTGTTGCTTTTAAGATGACGAACAGTTTATCTTCCAGTAGCTCATTGCTGATCTCGTCGTAATCACGTACACGCCGAAAGCCGTGAATTTTAAACTTTGCCTCCAAACTGGTTTGCCTTTTAAGTTGTCGCTTGGCTGTAGCTTCAAATGGCTCGCCCCACTCTGCTCTGCCGTGAATCTCGCTCCAAAAACCAAAGTATGGATTTCGCAAACGGTTTTGGACTAGATAGACAGTTTCGTTGTTCGCGTTCTTTTTAGCTATTACCATTAGTACAGAAACTTTAGGTTGCTTTTGCACCACTCTCTTCGGCTCGTCTAGGTTGTTGGCAAATTCCTTGCCTGCAGGAGTAAGCTGGTACATACCATTATTCAGTTTTTCAATGTATCCAAGCTTTGTAAGTTTACGCAAATGAAATTTAAAATTATCACTGGTATAGCCAGTAGGACGCATCAAAGAGCTGAATCGTTCGGCTTGAGAGTACCTCAAGGAATGCAAGATAGATACTTGAGTTGGCTGAAGTTGCGTAATCATTAGAAATCTTACCTATTTTACATATTATAACATACTAAACTTGATCTCACTATTGTTCCAGGGTATCAAATTACCCTAGAACTCCCAACTAACAGTGACTACAGTAAGAATAAATTAACGGGTGGATAAAGAGGAGTTATGATGATTACACCAGCAGAGAGTCCTAGCTTTACAGTTATAGGCCAGACACCTTGGGAAGAACTAGAGCCAATGTTACGGGAAGTCACGCTACTTGGCCAGCCCGACACAAGGCCATACGCCAACGCAACTATAAGCATCGAGCGTTTTAGGCTATCAGAATTAGCATCAACCACTAGATACGTAGAAGAAGAATTGCTGTCAGTACAAGGGCTTATTAGAGCTTCACTACTGCCGCAAGGCTATGACCAATTAGACCTTAGAGAGGGTGGTGTCGTAATCGATGGCGGCGAAGGCCCTAAGCGAATAATCCCGCCCATAGTAGAGCGATTTGAGCCTGACGGTACGCATAAATATATTCTGGATGGCTCCCACCGCGCGCAGCTAGCCCGGCAAGTTGGTGAGCAAGCAGGCGAAGACGATCCTGAGCTGACAGTTGTATATGTCCGGGATGGCATCACCCATCCGCCTTACGCCCGTCCCAACCTCTGGGAGGAAGTTAAGATTCTAGCAGAGCGCCCAGGAGATAAGTCTACTTGGAAGAATTATCGTGATTTTCCCAATCGTTACGCTCTCTATCGTGATTACAGCCACATCGTCGATAGCGCTCCCCGCGGCCTAGATAACGGCAAGCAATAATGACTGGGCTTTTAGCCGCACACGAGCAAACTCAAATACTGGTTGACATGGATGGTGTAATTGCCAACCTTGACGCGGCCATAGAGAAAGAGTTGCAGGCCAAAAGGCCGAGTCTAAGACCGGTACGCCCGCGCAGCAACTTTTACATAATGGAGGATTATCCTGCCGCGATTCACGGGCTTATTGAGAGTATTTTTCGTACACCCGGCCTGTACCGTCACCTGGATGTCGTGAAAGGGGCCCTCAATGGCTGGTACGCTATTACTGAAGCAGGTTACCAACCCAGGATTTGCTCATCAATCCTTCCAGAAAATCCTACTTGCCAAGCTGATAAATTAAGCTGGCTTGAAGAGCATATGGTGCCGCATTTTGGTTATTCGATCATCAGTGAAGCAATTTTTGATAGAGACAAGTCAAAGTATCCAGCCTTAGCTCTCATAGACGATAAGCCTGAAATAAGGGTGTCACAGCCACCCTTATGGACCCATATAGTGTTTGACGCTCCATATAATCAGAACTCATCATCGCCAATAAGACTGTACGGATGGGACGACCCAAATCTAACACCTCTTTTAGATTATTTACGTAGCAACGACGAAGCTAAAGCTTAGGTTGGTCTGTTGGGCTTGTCGCTTTAGCTTTCAATAGATTGCGCACATCCAGAAAGGGAATATTTCTTTAAGCAATGGCAAGAGGCTAATAAATCAGGCATTTATTCAGAGTCATAAAATCTGCGGTTCGGGCCTGTGCAGGATTTTCAGGGTGAGCATAGGCAACTAAGTGCTTGTCGCTTACAATACAGCAGATATGATGCGACGAATTGGTTGGGGTTTAACCGTGGTTATAGCCACGCTGTTGATGATGGCGCCGGTGGCGGCGCAAAATGTGGTCTATTTGCGGGACACCAATGCGCGACAGAGAAGCCTGGCTGTGCCGCCCGGTAATGTGGTGTTGACTTTCGACGATGGCCCTTCGGCTTATACTGGGCAAATCCTGGATATCTTGCGGCAAAACCACGTGCCGGCTACGTTTTTCGTGATAGGCAAACAGGCGGTCAAGTGGCGCGGTGTCGTCAGGCAGTTGTACGCGGCTGGCGAAGAAATTGGCAACCACACTTTTACCCACCCCAACCCGGCTACGATACCTACCTGGCGGCTGAAGTACGAGCTGAACCTTACCCGGTTGGTTATCGTATCCGAAACTGGCCACTCGACTCGTTTGGTACGGCCGCCCTACTTGGGTTCCGACAGCTTGACGCATAGTAGCCATTCGGTGATTGATTGGTTGTCGGCGCAAGGCTACGTGGTGGCCGGCGAAAATATTGACACCGATGACTGGCGCCGTCCGGGTGTAGATAGCATCGTTCGATCTGCTGCCACGTTGCCCGGGGGCATTATTTTATTACATGATGGTGGCGGCAACCGTAGTCAGACGGTCACGGCCTTGCCGCGAATTATCAGTTATTACAAAAGCCAGGGTTACCGGTTTACGACTTTGGCTGGAGCCCTAGAGCTCAGTGGCACGCAGTTGATGCCGCCAGCTAACAGAGCTGAATTGGGCCTGGCTACCCTTAGCTACTTACTGTTCACAGCCGCCCACGCAGTTGGCATTGGATTATATTGGTTGATAGTTGTCCTGATTGTTGCCGCTTTTGGCCGGGCGCTGCTTGTACTGGTAGCCTCGCTACTACAGACCCGTAGCCGGTTCCGCTACGGCTTCCCGCCGGCCGTGCACTGTTCTGTGGTGGTGCCCGCTTATAACGAGGAAAAAGTAATCGTAGCCTGTTTGCAGTCGGTCTTAAAAAGCCGCTATCCGTTTTTTGAGGTGATTGTTGTGGATGACGGGTCGCTGGACGAAACAGCGGCCCTGGCCAGAGCCATTGGTGACCGGCGTTTGCGTGTGGTGCGGAAGCCTAATGGCGGCAAGGCCTCGGCCCTCAATTATGGCATCGCGCTTGCTCACCACCAGGTGATCGTCGCTATTGACGCCGATACTATCTTCAAGCCAAACACACTGACCCGTTTAACTAGGCATTTTTGCTTGCCCGAAGTCGGGGCAGTGTCTGGCAATACCAAAGTAGTGAACCGCCACCGGCTAATTACCAAGCTCCAATCGCTTGAGTATATTGTCGGCTTCAACTTGGACCGCCGCATGGGCGACCTATTTGACTGCATTACGGTCGTGCCGGGAGCCATCGGCGCTTTTCGTAAAAAGGCTCTGCTGCAGGCCCGCGGCTTTAGCAAAGACACTCTAGCTGAAGACACTGACCTGACGCTAACTATCAAGGAGCTTGGTTACAAGATTGTTTACGACGAAAGTGCCATCGCTTATACCGAAGCGCCGGCTACGGTCCGCGACCTTCTCAAACAGCGCTTCCGCTGGTCTTTCGGGACTATGCAATCGGCCTGGAAACATCGCCGCTCTCTCTTCAACCCTCGCCAGGGCACGCTAGGGTTAATCGGCTTGCCGTACCTGGTGTTCTACCAAATACTTTTCCCGCTCATTGGCCCGTTTTTTGACATGGCCTTAGTTCTAGGCTTGCTGTCACACCGCTACCAGCTGATGCTTGTTTCGCTGCTAGTCTACACGGCTCTCGACATATTTAGTTCGGCCATAGCCCTTAAGCTGGACGGCGAAAGCCTACGCCAACTCTGGTTGATTGTGCCGCAGCGTTTGCTGTACCGTCAAATGATGTACTACGTTATTGTCCGGTCAGCCTACAACGCGTTGCGTGGTCGGCTGGTCGGCTGGGGTAAAGCCAAGCGAGAAGGCAGCCATCTGGCTAAAGCATAGCTTTGCGGCTATGGCCATAGCCGCTGTTGCCGGGAGCCAAAGCTGGGGGTGTGGGTTGGGCGGCAGTAGCTTGGGTATCAAGGCTAGAAGAAGTATTAGTGCTGGCACTAGTGGCCGTAGCCACTTTTGGGCCAGATGAAGCGGCCGGTTTTAGCGCTGTATTTTGGTTAGTGCCCTGCTTGGTATTTGGCTGGTCTGCCTTAGCTACCAATCCGTTTTGTGCCTCGGCATTTTGCCCGCTAGTGTTTAGCGTTTGCCAATCCGGTTTTAGCAGGTAGGCGCCGGCTAAGAGTACAGCTATCGGCAGCAACACCACCGCTAGGCTGGCCAAAGATAGCCGTTTAATGCGGCGCCAACGTTTACCAGAATGATCTACGAAAACCATAAGCTATTTATTTTTACCTCTCTTTGTGTCTTTAATATGCTGGCTTCTTTTCCTCACCACCGCATTCCTAAAAATTTTAGCACACGTTGAACCCATCTCAAATCGGGCTATAGCAACCCCAAAACAAAACGTGTCTTTTTCAGCTTGATGGATCAGTGAATCAAAAACTGTCATTTCCGAGTGAGGCATATCCGTAGATACGTTGAGTGAGGAATGACAGTTTTTGGTTGCTGAGGCGCGGGCTGGAATGCTCGTTTTGTTTTGGGGTTGCTATAGGTTGTCAAAGCAGCCCAGTTAAGTTAGGGATATAAGGGGTAAGTGTGCTATGCTGGTCTTAAGCGAGTGATTACTATAACCTCTCCGTGTCATAATTTGTTCCTGGCAAGAATTAATATTACCTCGGTTAGACAATACTAAACGCAAGCGATATTAGTTAAAATAAGGACAATCAATTATGGCAAGTAAACTTTATGTAGGCGGCCTCGCTTACAGTGTGACCGAAAAAGAGCTAGAAGAGCTATTCGCGGAATATGGCAAGGTAGTCAGCGTAGCAGTTATCAAAGACCGCGATACCGGCCAGTCAAAAGGCTTTGGTTTTGTGGAAATGTCTGAAGACGCCGAAGCTCAAAAAGCCATCAAAGAACTGAACGGCAAAGACTTCAACGGCCGGTCAATTACGGTTAACGAAGCCCGTCCGCAAGTAGACCGCGGCTCTGGCGGCGGTTTCCGCAAGTCATACTAATAAGTTAACGTTTACAAATATTTAAAAGGCCGGCTAAAAAGCCGGCTCCCTAAAGAGGTGCTTTATAAAGGCGAACTTACAGATTGAAATTGTGACTTCTACCCAAAGCGGGCTTAATTTTATGGGCCGCAAGTCGCGGGAAGCAGTGCTGGCCGTTTTAGCCAAACATTACAAGTGGGTTAGGATTACTATTGTCAACGATTTGTCGGACCTGGAAGCGTTGGTTGCCCGTCGTCCCGACCTTGTTTTCTTAGGCGCTAAATTAGTACCAGTTGACCGGGCTTTAGGTTTAAACGACCCGAATAAGATATGGGTGGCCGGCTACCTTGACGAACATGGCATAGCTTACACCGGCTCTAACGAATCGGCGCATAGACTGGAGATGGATAAAACTCTGGCCAAACAATGCGTTCAGCAAGCCAGCCTCGCAACTTCACCTTTTTATGTTGTTAGTAAGAACCAGCCGCTTACCGCCGAGCAAATACCTCTTAATTTTCCGGTGTTCGTTAAGCCTACTAGTCGCGGCGGGGGCCAAGGCATTGACAGCCAGTCGGTGGCTAACAATTATGCCCAGCTGCAGGCAAAAGTCAGGTCACTGGCATTTGAACTGAATTCAGACGCGTTGATCGAAGAATATCTACCGGGGCGGGAGTTTAGTGTAGCCGTCCTGAAAGATGAAGCTTCGGCTGAGTTTGCAGTGATGCCGATTGAGCTGATCGCTCCGCCGGACGAACGCGGCGCCCGCTTGTTAAGTGCCAAGGTTAAAATAGCTGACACGGAGCGCTCCATAGAAGTTACGGATGAGCTTATCAAGTCTGAAATTTGCGAACTGGCCATCAACAGTTTCCATGCTTTGGGGGCGCGTGATTACGGCCGGATAGATATTCGGCTAGATAATTCCGGTAGGCCTCATTTTCTGGAAGCTAATCTTATACCGAGCCTCAAAAGGAGTGACGGCAATTACTTTCCTAAAGCCTGCGCCCTCAACCTCAATCTAGACTACGAAGAGATGACTTTAGCTATTACTAGGCTGGGGCTGGCTCGTGCTCAAAACGTTACGGAAGCTCTGGCCGAGCCTGCCCTGCCGACTCTGGAACCAGCCTTCTAACCAGTCAGTACTATACCGTTAAGGCTATTTTTTCTGGTCGTGTCCTTTAATGGCCGATTCGATTATGTCGCGCGGCAAAGCAGCGGTCGCCAGTAAAGCGTCTCGGAGTTTTTGTGCGGTGTCGCCGCCAACTTCCCCGGCGGCGTCGAGCGCACCACCGACAGCGGCTTTGGCAGCCTCAGCAGTATTAGCGCCAACTTCCCCGGCGGTTTTGATGGCCCCTTCTACGGTGGAAACGGCCACGGCGGCAATGTCGCCTCCGGTTTCAACCGTGGCTTGAATTAATCCGTGGGCGGCTTCGCGGGTCGCTTGGATGACATCGCCACCGGCTTGGCTTACGCCAACTACGGCGCCGTGAATAACTTGTTGGGCAGCATCGGTTACGGAAGCGCCTACCTGGCCCACGCCTTTGATGGCGCCGCTGGCGACTGACGAGACGGTTTCTATACCGGCCGAGCCGATCTCGCCCGTTCCCTTAAAGATATTAACGACTTGGTTCTTAACGGTGCTGGTTACCGCGCTCATAATGTCGTCCGCGCCCTTAATGGCTGCGACTACGGCGTCGGTTGTTTCGTTGACGATTTCTTTTAGCATAACAAGAGCTCCTTAATTACCCTATCTAATGTAGACTCCCCAGCCCAAACTCGCAAATAAAAACAATAGCGCTTTAGCTGCTGACTAAAGCTATATAGGGCCATCTCAACATGAATTAAATAGCCTTAACCTTGCCTAATAAATTCTGGGTGAACTCGGGCTGATTGCGATAGATACGAGCTACCAAGATCCGGAATTTAGACGCCCCTGCGGGGGTTTTCCTGCAAGATCAGCTTTTATTAACCACCAACGCTGAAGTTTAGGATCTTGAATTTTATCAGTTCGCGGAAGAGCTCCATGCCCTTGTCGCTCAGTTTATCTGTATCGAAGCCTATGTAACCGATGCTGTCAAAGTTCGAGGCCAGCAGCACGCCGTTTTCTCTGAAAATAATAATCCGGTTGTCATACAGCATTGAGGCGGCACCCAACTCATGAATAACATTTTCACTCGGACGCCAAACTTCATTGCCGTCGGCATCAAGAAATTTTTCGTCGGCAGTAAAGATCAATATCGCAGCCCCACACTCGCGGAGCGTATCGGCAACCTTGGTTGGTATCGGGCGACCAGCATTAGCCTCAGCCACTGCCTCCTTGTGAGGTATGCCATACTCATCAAGTATTTTTATAAGTTGTTCGAGGGGCTTACGGTTTTTGCCGTGGCCTAAAAAGATAGCGTTAGGGCGCGTTGGGGGAGTAACTGGCGTTTCTCCTTGGTGAACACTAGACTCTATTGGGTCTGGCGTCTCAGTCGGCTCGGTTTCTGTGGTAGTACTGGTGGCCGTGGCGGGTGCAGCATGGTCACCCCCCAAGTCTACGTATTTTTTTTCCTTAATGTTTTTGAGATAGCCAACTTGGTCGGCGTTATGGACGATGAGTTCGAATACACGCTTACTTCGGTCACTAGGAACATCCATGGCTTCAAGCACATTGTAGGCAATCTGTGGCTGAGGCAATGGCGAGCCATCGTATTTCTGAAGGAATGTACGTTCAACAGTCGGTACAAGTACCGCCTCGCGGCGCCCTGTGAAGTCATCTCCCTCTTCGAGCGGGCTGACGATACGCCGACCAAGAGCGGTAAGTGAAATAGTCGAAGCATTTGGTCCGCCGTCTGTCAGGCCATAACCGATGGCTGCACCACACAGTTGGCGAAATGGTCCAGAGGTAGGGCTCATATTCAGCGACGCTGCCACATCGATTGGACGCGTGGATGACTTGGCGTAATTTTCCGCAATAGTCAACGGTACGCGGAGAGCTTGCTCCAAGGTAAGACTTGGGATGTCGGTTTGGCTAATTTTTTTGCTTTTTGGTGGTTGCTGGGCTGCTGGGGGTTCTTGCTTGTTCATGCCATCTATCATAGCAAACTAATTTTCTATATGCGAGTAATTCATGTATGTAGTGTATATTATTGTAGTCATCCACTTATATTATATAAAAACCCCGCGAAATAAACATTTCTGGAACCTTTAACTATGAATGTACACGTGGCTGGATCTACGGTACATATTTCAAACTTTTGTAAGATGTTATCAAAATAAAATGACAAGCTTGTCGCTCATCCTCAAGTCTGTTCTATATGGCTGAGGAGGAGGATGCGCTTAGCTTGCTTGGAATCGTTAGTTGGAGCAAGCTACTACTGACTGCTCATGATTCTCTCTTGCTTACAATCTAAGGATAAGGCTTTTATGGTAGTCGTTGTGCACCGTAGCAGTCGCCATCGTCAATAAGCGGCCGCGCGAGTGCTTGATCAAGTAATGTTCCTGCTTGTGCCGTAAGACTTTTAGCCAACTCTAAGTTTTCCGGTGACAGATCTGACGGCCATGCCTGCTGAGATGATTTTTCATAGATTGGTCCAGAGCTGGTCTTTAATACATTTGGAAAGGTGCCTTGCTCGACTCTGATACTTAAAGCACTGCCATTGTTTAAAGACATACCAGCAGCAAACTGACCTGTTTCGGTTGATACGTAGACACCAGTGGCTTTATTGGGATATGACCCACCCTCGCGTGGATCAAATTCTGCGGTGACTAAGTAAGATGTTCCGTCTACAGTTTTGTATAGGCCGTCTGGACCCTTTTGGGGCCAGGTAGGAACCGATTCTAATTCAATTACTATCGGTTTACCGGTTGTAGATGTGTCTATAATGGTACAAACATCACGGTGTTCTTTGGTTTGACGAGCAACAATTTTTTGAGCCATAGATTCGATAACAGGACTAACAATTCTACCCATAGCTTCATTAACCCGTTCATAACGCGCATTTTCAGCGTCGATAGCTCGCCGTGTCTGATAGGAATTATACAAGTAAACAGCAGAAGCTCCCACTACGGGTGTCAGCGCTGCAGCTAACAATAGTTCAGCTCGCTTATTCATAAATATAATTATACATTATAGTAACTAAATAGTCAAATTATGGCTGGGGAGGAGGGATGTCGGCTAAAGCCTCCTTCTTCGCTGCTCGATAAAAATATGTAAACACATTTTTACCTCCGCGGCTCATCCGCCGCACCCCCGAATGCCAAAACTAATCTAAAAATTTACTTTGGCTTCGGGACTAGGATTCGAACCTAGATTGACGGGACCAAAACCCGTTGTCCTACCATTAGACGATCCCGAAACGACTGAACAGATTATACTAAACTTAACTTCTTTCGACTAGTGGTTGGAAATGACTGGCAATGTTATACTTATGCTAATAGTTCTGCTTATGGATAAGGATGTGAAAAATCAAAAACAACGGTTGGCCAGCTGGTACTTGGACTTGGCGGGGCTAAAATATTCGACGTCTGACACGCCTGCGGATGCTGCCCCGGCTTTGGCAACCCCTGGCCAAAAGGTACATAGACGATTTCACCACTGGCTGTTTTTGAGCTTGTTCTTAAGTTCTTTCCTGGTCTTCGGTTGGCTAGTGGTGGGCAGCTATGCGACGCGTTTTAACATCGGCTCTGCCGGTTTGAGTACCCGCAGTACCGATCCTGTCTTAAAATCCAGCCTTGAAAGCCAAGCGGCCGCTTACAAGCTGACCGTGGCCTACCCCGACGGCCACAAAAAAGATTTCGGCCCGAAGGATATGGGACTGAGCGTTGACGTGGAAGCGACGCTGCGAAACATGCGCCGTGCGGAGCAAAGCTTTGGTCCCCGCTTAATGTGGTGGCGGCCGATTCGGGTGGCAGCCAGGTTGCACGGCCCGACCACAGTCCTCAATGGCTTCATCCAGCAGAATGCCACTGTTACTTTGCAGCCGCCCCAAGACGCCATGCTTAAGCTGAATAACGGTAAGGTCGAGTTGGTCAACTCCAGCATTGGCCGACAGTACGGGCTGTCTCGTCCCGACAAAACTTTGGTAAAAGCCGTTAGCAGTTGGCAAACCGAACCGCTGAAACTCCAAATCCTGGCCATCCAGCCGCAAATTACCGTCAGCCAGCTCAACGAGCAGAAGGCTTTGCTGGAAAAAACCCTATCTCAGCCGATCAATTTGACTATAGGCGATACGGTCGTTAAGCCTAACTCCGGCGATATTGCCGACTGGCTGGAGATAACGCCTAACCCCAAAACCAAGAAGCTGGACATTACGCCGAACAGCGGTAAAATCTTGGCTTACATATCTAAAGGGGTAGCGCCACAAACCCAATCGCCCCGGACTCAGGTAGAGGTGGTTGAGGCTGACGGTACGGTTAAAGTGGTGGTGGCCGGCCACGGCGGTTCGGATTTGCAGGACAAACAGGCGCTAGCCACCCAAATAGCCGATAAGCTATTGGCCGGCAAAGGCCTGAGCCTGGATATGTCACTAAGCCGCAGCGGTTTTAAGACGGTCAGAACGGCCGAGCACGCCAAATGGATAGAAGTCGACCTGACCCACAAAAAGCTGTACGCCTACGAAAACACCGAACTGGTCAAAAGCTTTGGGGTAACCGCCGGGGCGCCGGCGACGCCGACTGTCACCGGCCAGTTCGCCATCTACGCCAAATACAGCCAGCAGGATATGCGCGGCCACAACGCCGACGGCAGCAATTACTTCCAGCCGAAAGTGCCCTGGGTAAATTATTTTTACAAAGATTACGCCATCCACGGCAACTACTGGCGTCCGCTGAGTTACTTTGGCAACATCAACAGCTCGCACGGCTGCGTTAGCACTGTAACCGGCGAGGCGGAGTGGATTTATAGTTGGGCTCCGGTCGGAACGACGGTACTAGTGCATATCTAATAATTTGGGGCGGCGGGGAGGCCGAAGAATTCTTCTAGGGTTTTAGTGCCGCGTTTGTGCATTTCGGTTGCCAGCTCGGTGCCGACGTAGCGGAAGTGCCAGGCTTCGTTGCGGAAGCCGGTGACGCTGGCTTTGTCGGCCGGGTAGCGGCGCAAAAAGCCGTAGCGGTAGGCGTTAGCCTCCAGCCACTTGCCGGCCGGGGTGTTGCCAAAACAATCATCCAGGTGGCAACCGGCGGTACCGACATCCACGGCCCAACCAGTTTGGTGCTCGCTGTAGCCAGGCCGGGCGCTTTCGCTATCGGCGTAGGCTTGGCCGAAACCTTTCACCTCGTTTCTATAAACATCCTGCTGAATAGCGTACGAACGGTAACCGCTGTCGACGGTCAAAGTGTAGCCGGCAGCTTTGGCTGCTTCCAGCAGGTTGGCAAGGTTTTGGCCGGCGGCCTTGCGCAATGTTTGGCCGTTACCAACATCTATCAGGTCGGTTGGAGCGTAGTCCATCGGCCGCAGCGGGCGTTTTTTATTGACTACCAACCATAGGCTGTTAGGATCACTCAACGAATATAATTTTTTATTAAATGAATTAGTTGGTTGTTGTTTAGAATTGGACTTGTCAGAGGTGGCCGTTTTTTTAGAGGTTGAAGATTGTCCCACTAGGTAAACGCCTCCCAATAAGACTGCTACCAAAAATATAACTAGTAAATGTTTTTTCATAACTCAAAGGGTAACATACTCGCCTATAAAGACTCCAGGATTTGGTTAGAACTCATCCGGAAATAAAGTTTTGGGCTGTAAAAGGGTCTTTTTTGACTGCAAAGCCTTCATCAGTCGTCAACCTAACTTTAGTTAGACTTCCTCCTTCTTCAGGCTTTTCGCTCAAAAAATACTCCTTTTTCACTTCCAAAATTATTTCCGGATGGGTTCTACTAGAAAGCTTGTGGAAAAGGCTATTTTCGGCTACAGTTTTATCCGATGCCAAAACCTAAAACAGAAGATCTGCCTGAATTCATAGTCCCCTTGAATGTTAACGGCATGCAAGGGCGGATGCTGCGTTTGCCGTCGGCCGGCAAGAAAACCAAAGAAATCTTGCTGATAGCTGGCCACCACACTAGCATCGAGAGGTTGCTGGGCGTAGTTGAGGAGCTCAATAAGTATGCCGGCGTTACACTGCCGGACTTACCGGGTTTTGGCGGCATGGATAGTTTCTACAAGATAGGTAAACAACCTACGCTCGATAATTTGGCTGACTATTTGGCGGCTTTTATTAAGCTGCGCTATAAGAAGCGCCAGAAATTTATCATTGTGGGTATATCGTTTGGCTTCGCGGTGGTAACGCGCATGCTGCAGAAATACCCGGATTTGGTTAAGAGGACGGAGTTTGTGGTTAGCTTGGTCGGCATGGTTCACAGTGAAGATTTCGCGCTGCGACGGCGTACGCTCCTAGAATTAAAACTGCTTGCCTCGGCCTTGCATCTGCGTCCGCTGGCTTGGTTCGCGCATCATGTTGCCTTCCACCCCAAATTCATCAGGATGACCTATAACTTAGTGGCCGAGACTAATCCCAAAATGCGCGGCATTGATAAAGCTGAGCGTCAAAAGCTGATAGATTTTGAAATTGGACTCTGGCAAACGAATGACATTCGGACCCACGCGGCTACTACCCTAACTATGTTTAAACTGGATCTTTGCCAGAGCTCGGTGGACTTACCGGTCTATCACGTGGCGGTGGATGGCGACCGCTATTTCAATAACCATGTCGTCGAACAGCATATGCGAATTATTTATAATGATTTTGAGCTTATAAAATCGCCCATGAAGGGCCATGTACCAACGGTTATCGCCGATTCTAAAGCGGCCGCTCCATTTGTGCCGCCAAAACTACGCCGTTTGCTAGCACGCAAGTAACTCCCTGATTTTAATTCTAAAGTGCTATACTAAGCGTTAAATGAAGATAGGCCTTGTCTGTCCTTATAATATTGCGCGTGGTGGTGGCGTTCAGGAACACGTGCGCGATTTGCTGAAGGAAATCAAACACCATGGCCATGAGGCGAAGATTATCACGCCCCAACCACGGGACGGCAGCGGCCTGGCGGCCGACGAGATTCTGTATTTGGGGGGAGCCACCGATTTCCGGTCGCCTACCCACACTAGCCTTCAAGTATCTGCTAGCGTCGACCCGGAAACAATTTCGCGCATCCTAGAGCAAGAAGCTTTTGACATCTTACATTTCCACGAACCCTGGATACCCGTCCTGAGCCGGCAAATCCTCAGCCGCTCCACCAGCGTCAACATCGCTACTTTCCATGCCAAAATACCGGAGACGCTAATGAGCCGCACGGTGGTAAGGGTGGTCACGCCCTACATGAAGTCCGTACTCAAATATATCCATGAATTCACGGCTGTGTCAGATAGCGCCGCCGAATATGTCAGAAGTTTGAGCGACGCGCCGATTACCATCATCCCTAACGGGGTAGACCTAAGCCGCTATCATGTAACTGCCGCTAAGAAATCGGCTGATTCGAGTCCTACTAAGACCATTTTTTACATCGGGCGGTTGGAACGTCGCAAGGGGCTGAAATATTTGCTGAGGGCTTACCAATTGCTGGCCCAGGAAGAGCCCAATGTGGCCCTGATAATCGCCGGTGATGGCCCCGACCGCGAAAAACTGGAGCTCCTGGCCGAAGATTTGAAACTGCCAAACGTCAGCTTTTTGGGCTATATAAGTGAAGAACAGAAAATGCAGCTGCTGGCTAGGTCAGATCTATTCTGCTCGCCGGCGGTTTACGGCGAAAGTTTCGGCATAGTTTTGCTGGAAGCCATGGCCTGCGGTTTAGTAACTGTGGCTGGCAATAATTCGGGCTACACGGATGTGATGAAAGATCTGGGAGCGGTGTCGATTGTTAACCCGCACGATGAAGTTGAGTTCGCCCGGCGGCTGGGCCTATTGCTGAATGAAACGCGGTTGCGCGGGCTTTGGAAAGACTGGGCCGCAGAATACGTCAAACAATTTGATTTCCCAAAAGTAGCCGAAAACTATCTAAATTTTTATAACGAGGCCTTAAAGCGCCATCGCCCTTAGTATGCTCGGGGCAAATTTAAAAATTGGTTTGGTGCTGGATGATTCGCTGGATAAAACCGATGGTGTCCAACAATATGTACTGGCGTTAGGTGAATGGCTGTCGGCACAGGGCCACGAAGTGCATTATTTGGTTGGCGAAACCCACCGCCACGACATCCCGCGCATCCACTCTTTAAGCAAAAACGTTAAAGTCCGCTTCAACCGCAACCGGCTGTCCATGCCCTTGCCCGCTAAACGCGCTCAAATCCGGGATTTACTGCGCCAAGAATCGTTCGATGTGCTGCATGTGCAAATGCCCTATAGTCCATGGCTAGCCGGCCGGATTATCCGGGCGGCCGAACCCCAAACAGCCGTCGTCGGGACCTTTCATATCGCGGCGCACTCGGCTTTGGTAGCCAGAAGCGCCCGGTTGTTAGCCATCTGGCAGCACTGGTCGCTGAAGCGGTTCGACAAAATTGTTAGCGTGTCTAAAGCCGCGGCAACTTTCGCGGCCGCGGCTTTCGGTATTAAAAGTACGATCTTACCAAACGTTATAGATTACCAGCGGTTTAGTAAGGCCAAGCCCTTCAGCAAATACCAAGACGGGGTGCCGACGATTTTGTTTTTAGGCCGGCTGGTGTCCAGAAAAGGCTGCTTAATGCTGCTGGAAGCAGTCAATCAGCTTACCCGCAGCGATCCTGATCTGCAATTTCGAGTGCTGATTTGCGGCGCCGGGCCGCTAGAAACCAGTTTAAAACACTATGTAACTAGCCATAACCTGAGCCCGCGCGTGGAATTTACCGGTTTTGTCAGTGAAGCCGATAAGCCGCGCTATTATGCCTCGGCCGATATAGCTGTTTTCCCCAGCACGGGCGGCGAGAGCTTTGGCATAGTGCTGGTTGAAGCCTTGGCTAGTGGGCGGACGGCTGTCCTGGCTGGCGATAACGCTGGCTATCGGTCTGTCTTGAGCGCCAATCGGCAATTATTATTCTCGACCTTGGATAAAACAGAATTAGTTAATAAGCTAAGGCTATTGCTGACTAACGAAGCAGCCCGGAAGTCTGTGGCAATATGGGGCGCAGAGTTTGCCAAGCAGTTCGATACGGCCAAGGTGGGCGACCAATTGCTCAAACTTTACAAGGCGGCATTGCTTAAGCGCCGAGGTGTGCAATAATTAAGGAGTGAGCCTATTCTACCCCTCCCCTTCAGCCTCAACCCCTACTAACGGGCTGCAACTGGCAGACCGCTCCGCAACGTATCTTCCAGATACGCTTTGTTCGCCTGCTACCAGTTTCGCCTTGTCAGTAGGGCTTTCGCTTAACGAATTGGAGAGGTAGAATAGGCTCTATGCTAAGGTTTTTCCGCGGTAACAAAAAAACTGAAGAACTAACCATCGATATATCGACCAACACTTTATTGAAAGTGCTGTTGATGATTATCGGCAGCATTTTGCTACTAGTGGCATTGCGCAAAACTACCCATGCTTTGGTGTTAATTTTCACGGCCTTTTTCCTGGCTTTGGCGCTGAATGGCCCGGTCCATTGGGTGAGTGTCCACTTGCCAGGCAAAAAACGCGGTAGCCGTTCGCTAGCTACTTCTTTATCGTTCGTAATAGTTATTTTGGTGCTTGGCGTATTCATTTCTAGCTTAGTGCCGCCCTTGGTGCGGCAAACCAAGAGTTTCATTAATGCCGCACCGAATCTTGTCCATAATGTCCGTAACCAAAACGGCGAAGTTGGGAAGTTTGTCCGCAAATATCATTTAGAGAAACAGCTTGATACATTCTCCAGCCAACTATCGAACCGCTTGAAAAACATTGGTGGTACGGCTTTTTCGTCTGCTAAAAGGGTAGGAAGTAGCGTTTTCGCGGTACTGACCATTTTGGTCCTGACTTTTATGATGTTAGTTGAAGGGCCGATGTGGAGCAAACTTGTTTTAGAAGTCGTGCCGCCAAACCGGCGGGATGATGCCCGGCGACTCAGCCAAGAGATGTATAGGGTCATCCGGGGTTTCGTCAACGGCCAAGTACTTCTGGCTGTGATCGCGTCGGTTCTAATAGCACCGGCACTGTTCGCCCTACATATTAGCTACCCAGTAGCGTTGATGGTAATAGTTTTCATTTGCGGTCTCATACCTTTAGTCGGGCATACTATTGGCGCGATTATCGTAACCTTTGTGGCTCTTTTCCACTCGCCTACTTCCGCTATCATTATCTTGACCTACTACATTTTGTACCAGCAAATTGAAAACTATTTTATCCAACCCCGGATCCAGGCCAACAATACTAACATTTCACCGTTAGTAGTGCTGACATCGGTTATAATCGGTGTTAGTTTTAGCGGTTTGTTAGGCGGCCTGGTGGCTATACCGGTAGCTGGTTGCCTGAGGATCCTAGTACTTGAATATTTGCGCGACAGCCATAGTTTGAGCACCCGAGAAGTCGACCAAGCTATAGACGATGCCAAATAGCACTGCTGCCGGTATCACGCAAACCAATCCCCTGCTTGGCTAGTTGGTCGCGTAGCTCGTCAGATTTTGCCCAGTCGTTCTTGGCCCGGGCTACTTCGCGTTCTTTGATTAATTGTTTCTGTTGGTCAGAGATGTCAGGTTGTTTTAGTAAATTTAGCCCCAATATTTCGTCCAGCCACTTTAAAAAATCTTCAAAAACTGTTCTGTCTTGTGCTTGCAAGCCATCTTTGGCGACTGCCACAATAGCTCCCAGGCTGGCTAATATTTGGGGCGTGTTCAGGTCGCCCGATAGGGCCGCTTCGATTTCCGCTCGAACTTTACTAAGCATTTCAGCGTTGATCGAAGCAGCCCGAGAGCTTGCCTGATAGCGTAGCACCGCGATCGCGTAAAAGTCTTTCAAACGGTTTTGGGCGGCTGCCAGGCTGTCCCAACTGAACTTGCTCTGAGAGCGGTAGTGTGATTCCAGCACGTGCAAGCGGAAGGCTTCCAGGCTATAGCCCTTGGCCTCGATGTCTTCCAGCGTGACGCTGTTACCCAGGCTCTTGCTGATCTTTTGGTCGTCAACCGTTATGTGGTTGGTGTGCATCCAGCAGTTCGCGAACCGTTTGCCGGTAGCCGCTTCGCTCTGGGCGATTTCGTTAGTGTGGTGCACCGGTATGTGGTCTATGCCGCCGGAATGGATATCTAGTGTCTCGCCTAGGTATTTCATGCTCATAGCCGAACATTCCAAATGCCACCCCGGGAAACCTTTGCCCCAGGGGCTGTCCCATTCCATGTCGCGTTTTTTGTCTTTTGGACTGAACTTCCACAGGGCGAAATCGGTTGGGTTACGTTTCTGGGGATTTTGCTCTACTCTGGCACCGGCTTGTTGGTCATCCAGGTCGAGCTTGGCGAAATCGGCGTATTTGGGGAATTTGGAGGTGTCGTAATAAACGCCGTCGTCAATAACGTAGGTATAGCCCTTCCTTTCCAATTTTCCGATCAGCTCGATCTGTTCCTGAATGTGGTCGGTGGCTTTGGGTAGATAAGCCGGTTTGGAAATGTTAAGGCGTTCCAGGCCTTTTAGGAAGTAATCGGTATAAAACTGGGCAATTTCCCAAGCGGTTTTGCCTTCGCGTTTAGCGCCTTTCTCCAGCTTGTCTTCGCCTTCGTCGGCATCGCTGGTTAGGTGTCCGACATCGGTAATGTTCATGACCCACTTCGGATCGTAGCCGCTTGCCTTCAGGCCGCGGATTAAAAGATCGTAACGGATAAAGGTAAACCAATTGCCAATATGCGGGTAATCGTAAACCGTCGGCCCACAGGTATAAACCGTGACCGTCGGCGGCTTAAGTGGTTTGATTTCCTCAATTTTACGGGTTAGCGTGTTATAGAGCTTCATAGTTTGTTGATCTTAGTCCAATCTGATTGGCCGTAGCCTTGATCAATTGCTTGTCGGTAAATAGCCTCAGCAATATCAATCAGGGGGTGTTCTACGGAGGTTGCCATGTCTTTAGCGTAGCCCAGGTCTTTCGCTATCCATTCTACCGAGAAATTAATCGGCTGGGGGTCGGTCTGGTAATCTCTCCAAGCCAGGTTGGTAGTGGTGCCACCTGGCCGTTCGGCTAAAGCG
Organism: Saccharimonadales bacterium (SeqCode); assembly: GCA_035478435.1. Taxonomy (GTDB): domain Bacteria; phylum Patescibacteriota; class Saccharimonadia; order Saccharimonadales; family UBA4665; genus DATLRC01. Next base: position 122,549 of record DATIJT010000009.1, read on the forward strand.
TCGCCGACGAGCTTTTCATCCAAGCCAACTCGTTTAGCTAGCTTTAGCGCCTCACCGAGGGCCGCAATGTGGACCGCTTGTAAAGCATTTAAGATAAGCTTAAAGCGCATGCCGGAGCCAGCTTTGCCAAAATACTTTAGTTCTTTAGCAATGGCTGATAATTCGGGTTTTAGATCGTCCAGCTTGGCTTGGTCGCCACCAACTAGCAGTATAAGTTCGCCGGCTTCCGCTCCTGCTCGTCCACCCGTCATGGCCATATCAAAAAATGTCAGGCCTAATTGTTGGCATTGGGCCGCTAACTCGTCTGTCCATTGGACTGATAAAGTAGCGCAGGTTATGAGGCTTTGCGCGGGCTTTGCGTTAGCTAGGATGCCGGTCTCACCTTCCCAAACTGCCTTAGACGATTCATCGTTAGCCGTAACTTCAAATACTAGATCGGCTGACTCGATAGCCTCCTTTATAGATGAAGCCAGCACGGCGCCTTTGGCTACTAAGTCGTCAGCTTTCTCAGGCGTCCGATTCCAGACGGTGACTTTGTAGCCGTTTTTAAGGAAATTATCGGCAATCCCGTGTCCCATAATACCTAAGCCAATTACTGCGATCTGCTTCACCATTTCAATCCTTATTTTCTAGTTTGTTTAATAGCCCTGTAGCCACTTTGACACAGTCAGATTTGAGTTCACTCAGGGAGCGTCCGTGAGTCACCTTAAAGCCGCTGGCGAAGGCGTGGCCGCCACCGCCGAAGTGGCTGGCCAATTCCGCTCCAATACCAGCCATCGGGTTGCAGCGGATAGCTCCCGTCACCCGGCCGTCGTCGTAAGCCTTAAAGACGATAGCAACCTGGACGCCGCTGACTTGTAGCATATCGTTCTGGATAAGCGGCGCGGGGTTGTACAAAGGGCTGAAGTTATTGATCTCGGTTTGCGGTACGCTGACGGTAGCAATTCTGCCATCGGCGGCAAATTCAGTCCGTTTTATAAGCTCGGCTTTGTAGCGGAAAATCTCCGGCGGCATTTTGCCGTATTCGCGCCGCAGTTCTTCTAGCTTTGGCCGGTCCACCCCGGCCTCAACCATTGCCGCCATGATCCGGTAAGTTTCGGCCGAAGCTAACTGGTTGGTTAAACCTTGGGTGTCGCCTAAAATAGAAGTCATCAAAAATTCTTGGGTCACCACGGAAAGCGGCCAGCCTAGATCTTTGACTAATTTGTAGATTAGCTCCCCGGTTGAAGAGCGCTTAGGATCATTCAGCAAAACTTCAGCGAAGGGTATGACGTTGTCTACCGTTTCGTGGTGATCGAGTACGACGCAAGGCTTACCAGCCAGCCAGCCTTGCTGGCCGCTGCCGGCCAACCTCTCGAATAATGTCATGGTTGAGGCATCGACTATGATGCTAGCGTCAAACTGCTTGGGCAGGTCTTTTTGCACGCGATCCCAGCCGCTCAAGTAGCGCAGGTAAGTTGGCATATCAACCGCGCAGTACAAATAAGGTTCTTTGCCAAGCTCATGTAAAATTTGCTCCAGCGCCAAACTGCTGGCCAGACTGTCGCCGTCGGGGTTGTCGGCCTGTAAGATCACAATTTGCTTGCCATTCTTAATAATTTCGGCAATTTCTAGAGCGTCTGGATATAGCATGCAATAATTGTACCTGTTTGGCGGCCGAATCCCCAATACTATTACTGCTCAGATAAGACCATTTACTTGATAAGCCTGCACTGCTTGTGCTGTTGAGAGTAGGCCATTTTTCTCAAAGCTACTAATAACTAAAGAAGCAATGGTCGAAACAGTTGTTTTAGAAGCACTCAATACTTCAGGTATTGGTTCGTGTATCTCCACCGGATTCGCCTCTCCTCCTAGGAGCCCGTGGCACAGTTGGGAAGGATCATCGGCATACATTTGCTTGGCGTCCTCGGTGACTCGTGATAGCTCATTTCCCGAGTAGTAGTCTAAGGCATAGGCAGTAGCTGCATAAGCTGCCTCTTCTTCTCTCATGTGGCCAACCAAATCGTGAGCTGCGGCTCTACACTTCCGTGTGGCATGGGTATATTCGTGTACTCCAAGTGATCCCACATCGTAGTCTTCTAATTCATCAGCTGGAGCAAAAACAATCATTCCAAGCCGCAGGCTGTTTGAATAGACATATCGTCCACCTGGTTCAGAAGCCGATTTGATTAAGTGTTGAAATTCTGCCGCCGATAAGCAGGGTAAGACATAGGTGAGGTTGCGTTTCATTAAGTTACGCATAACACGGCGGGTAGCCAGATGGCCTAGGCCTAATACGGGGATTGAATTATCGACGGTTTTAACAATTGCGGCAGTGGTTTCAGGTTCTACGACTGGCAGTCGAGAACCATTGATAGCTTCTTTCGTAGCGGATTGCCACTTTTCAGCTTGAGCTATACGGGCACGACGCTCCTGCGAGCTAACCCAAATTCCAGACATTCTAATATTATACTATAAAATAGTCCTGCCTTCAAGAGCACGGCCTAGGGTGATTTGGTCGGCATATTCTAAGTCGACGCCAATTGGCAGGCCGCGGGCCAGGCGGGTAACTTTGACTTTACGCTTGCCAATTTGCTGCTGAATATAGAGCGCGGTTGACTCGCCTTCGACGCTGGCGTTGGTAGCCAAAATCACTTCCTTGACCTTGTCCTCGTCAATTCGCTTAACCAGCTCTTTAATGTGTAGCTGTTCTGGGCTAATGCCGTCAATTGGCGAAACTAAGCCGCCGAGCACATGGTAAGTGCCACTAAACTGGGCGGTTTTTTCTAAGGCGACAATATCAAATGGTTCGGCTACTACGGCTACAATTGTCTTGTCACGCCGTAGGTCCGTATAGAGATCTGACAATTTCTGTCCGGCTGGCACCAGAGCGAAAGTCTTTTGGCAGTAGCCAATGCTGCCAGGCAGCTTCCGCAGCGCCTCAGCTAACTTTTGAGTGGAACTGGCATCCCGTCGCGCTAAATAGTAAGCATAACGCTCGGCCGTCCGCGGGCCGACACCTGGCAAAAGGCCAAAGGCCTCAATCAGGTCGGTTAAAGCCGGCGGCAAGATCTGCATGGCAGTTTATAAGCCGAGGTCACCTAAAGCGCCCATCATCGGCTGCATTTTCTCGGCGGCGATTCGCTGGCTTTCTTGGATGGCTTCCTTGACGGCGTCTTCAATCCAGCGCTCCAGTTGCCCAATGTCGTTCAGGTCGATAAAATCCGGGTCAATATGGACTTTTTTGAGCTTTTGCTCACCGCTAATCTCGACAGTAACTGCACCATCGCCCTTTTCGACGGTAATGATTTGCTTTTGCAATTCTTTTTGAATTTTTTTAACGCGCATTAACATCTTGGCTTGGTCAAATCGGCTCATCGTTTCTCTCCTTTTACTATCTTATTATTGTAGCAGTTCAGAGGCGTTCACGGAACGCGGCTTGGGTCTCAGGGTTATTGGCCCACGCCACGAAATACTGGCGGGTATTGTAGAGGACAGCAGTCGTAAGTGTTAGAAGAATAAGCGTTATGCCTAAGGCCCGCGCCAAGGGGTTACGCGGGAAAACTCGGAACCATTCACGTAAGAGGTAAGCTACGCCTGCGGCAGCGATGAGGTAGAAGATAGGCAAAACCAGGTAAATAGTTGTTCCGCCCAGGCCAATAACCAACCAGCCCAGCAAAATAAAAAGCAAATTATTGCGCCAGCGGCTGTCGCGCAAACGCTGCGTGTAAACTAACACTCCGCAGGCTATAAAAGCATCGCTAATGGCCGCCAAAACCGGCAACCCGACCAGCCACTTTGCGGGGTCAGCCAGGCTACTGCCGCTGCCCCAAAATAGCTGGAGTGGCACTTGGACTAGGCCGCCCAAATAATGCTTGCCTAGTAAAGACAGGTTTTGCGGGTTTATATCGCCCAAGCTAACACCCAGCCAGGGCTCTAGACCTGATGGCCCGTGGTTCATGAGCTGCTTGACCAAATAATAGCCAAGTGGCGCAATTATTGCTACAAAAAGCAAACCCGCCACTATCCGCAGTCTTTTACTGGCGCTTTGCCAAGCCAGGCTTAGGCTTTTAAGCTGCAAGACTAAAGCTAGTATAAGCAGCCATAAAGCGCCGGGTATATAAAGTAGTAAGCCGAAAATTAGCGACCATAATAACAAGCTGTGCTTAGAGTGTGGTTTACGGTGGCTAAAAACGCCTAGGGCGATTAAAGATAGTGGCACGAGCATTTGCAATACGGTTGGGTCAATTAGCCTGGCAACGTGCAAGACAGCAGCGCTTGAACCAAACAGTAGCAGTCCGATGGTAGCGATTTTGTAACCATGCCAGGCCTTGAGGATGTAATACAATAGTCCAAACGCGACTAACCCAAAAAAGACCCCGACCAGCCGGGTGTAAAAGACGGAGTGGGTGAAGTGGTAAACTAGGCCGCTTGGCAGTGAGTAAGGCAGGTTCAGAGGGTTGTTGAGCAATTTGCTCCAGCCGGAGCCGGCAATTTGGGCGTTTTGGACTTCTAGCTCGGCGACCATACCATGAGTCAGCGAGGCTAGTCGGAAGCCAAGTAAGCAAAAAATAAAAAACCCGGCTACTAAGCTGGTAAATGCAGGCATAGAATTTAGTTTTAGACGCTTAAACGGCAGTTTCATACTCTTAATACTCTAAGTTTGCAGTATAGCATAAGCTTATTCAGTGAATGGATCGCTGTGGCGGGTGTCTAGCGAACGGAATCGTTGCTTGTCGTTTTCGAAGTACAGTTCCAAGGCGCCGGTTGGGCCGTTACGGTGCTTTTTAATGAAAATATCTGTTATTTTTTTACGGTCGGTTTCCGGGTTGTAGTATTCTTCGCGGTAAATGAAAGCCACCACGTCGGCATCTTGTTCGATGGAGCCGGATTCTCGCAAATCGGCCAGTTGGGGGATTTGAGGGCTGCGGCTTTCGACTGAACGACTAAGCTGGCTGAGTGCTAAAAGCGGTACGTTAAGTTCCCGGGCTACACCCTTCAAACCTCGGGAAATTTCCGAGATTTCCTGGACCCGGTTGCCTTCGTTGCCGTAACGGCCGCCGCCGCTCATCAGTTGCAGATAATCTACGATAATCAGGCCTAGATCACGGCGGTGGGCTTCACGGCGGGCTTTGGTGCGCAAATCGCTAACCGTGATGCCCGGCGTGTCGTCAATGTAAACCGGCGCTTCGCTGAGCGTACCCATAGCGTGGCCAATCTTTTCAAAGTCGGCGTCGGTGAGGTTGCCGGTCCTGAGTGCCCAGGCATCGACACCCGATTCCATAGACAATAGGCGGTCGACTAACTGCTCCTTGCTCATTTCCAGGCTGAAAATCAGGACCGGTTCTTTAGCCTGGGTGGCTACATGGTGGGCGATGTTCAGCGCCAAAGCCGTTTTGCCCATCGACGGCCGGGCAGCTAGGATGATAAGGTCCGAACGCTGCAAGCCCGCTAAAATGTTATCGACATCTTTAAAGCCGGTTGGCAGGCCGCGCAACTTGTTTTTGTCTTTGTGCAGTTCGTCTAGGCGGTCAAAACTCTCGGCCAAGATTGCTTCCAGGCTGATGACATTGTGCTTGATGTGTTGCTGGCTGACTTCGAACAGCCGGGTTTCGGCCTCTTCGATCAGTTCGCGTAAGCCTTTTGATTCGTCAAAGCCTAAATCGGCCATGTCTTGGGAGGCGCTGATTAGCCGCCGGCGCAGCGCTTTCTGGGCAACAATGTCGGCATATTGCTCGGCATGGGCCGCGGTCGGCACGAAGTTAGTTAGCTCCGTCAAATAAGCCGGCCCGCCGACCATATCCAGATAGCCATTATTTCTAAGTTGGTCGGCTAAAGTTAAAACGTCTATAGCCTGTCGCTTTTCGTATAGCTGGATGATGGCTTCGTAAATCCGCTCGTGGCGCTTTTCGAAAAAATCAGTAGAGGCCAGCGAGTCGGCAATCTTAACAACCGCGTCACTATCAATCAGTAGCGCGCCCAGCAAAGAGGCTTCAGCGTCGAGGTTTTGGGGTGGCTGCTTACTTGATTTTGGATCCATCGAGCCCATTTCCCATCTCCAATTCGTTAAGCGAAAAGTCTAATGACGGTAGCGAGACTGGCAGCAGGCGAACAAAAGGTATCTGAAGATACCTTGCGGAGCGGTCTGACAGTTGCAGCCCGTCAGTAGGCTTTGAGGCTGAAGGGGAGATGGGAAATGGGTTCATATCTTATGATTCTAGCAGTTCGCCGCCGCCGAAAATATTGCTTATGTTACTTATATTAGCCTTAGGTGGCAGTTTTGGCTCTACTGCAGCCGGTGCCGGTGCTGGCGCCGAGGTTGGCTGCAAGCTACACTCTAACTCAACTACCTCTCCGCTAACTGCCTGAATCAATTCAATCAACAGTTGCCGGTTTTTGGCTTCGTTAATGCGTTTTTGGTGAAAAGCAAACCCAAAGCCCAAATTTAATTTGCCGGGCTGGCTGAAATCCGGCTTGGCCATGCGGATTACGCCGTACAGAGTATTGTGGTGCTTTTTAAGATCGTCTAAGACCATTTGCCAGCTATTTTCGTCAAACACGGCGCTAATATTGGCCGGCCTGGTTTGGGGTGCTGCTATTTCTTCTAGTGACTGGCTATTTTTAGGTTCTTCTGGCTCTAATTCTGCCGGCTGTTCCTCTTCTTCAATGTAAGGTAGAGGCTCAGACTGAGTAGCTGGCAGACTTCGCTGCGGCGACTGCTCAAGTAAAATAATCTCTAGAAAACGCTCTGGATTGTGCGATACCGGTACTTCTATAAGTTTTCGCAGCAATTCTAAAGTTGCCGGTGAGGGCAGCGTCTGGTTTTGGCCTACTAATTGCTGACGGAATAATCCTCCGAGGTATTTGGCAATAGCCGCGGCCTGGTAACCTTGGCTATAAAGCTTATCGAGCAGATCCATCACCTGAACTGGGTCTTGGCCGACGGCACTTACCAATTGGTTAAGGCTAGTTAGCGGCGGGATGCCCAGCAAAGTTTCAATTTCGCTGGTATCTATCTTTTTCCCATGGCTGCTGGCCTGGTCAAGCAAACTGATGCTATCGCGAAAACTGCCTTCGCCATGTTCGGCGAGTAACCTCAAAGCCTCATCGCTGATGTCAATTTTCTCGGTTTTAGCAATGTAGCGTAAATGGTCGACGACCTTGTCTAGCTCTACGGGCTTAAAGGTAAAGCGTTGGGTGCGGCTGATAATGGTCTCTGGCAGTTTGTGGGCGTCGGTAGTGGCCAGGATGAAAACGACGTGGGCCGGCGGCTCCTCCAGCGTTTTCAGCAGTGCGTTGAAGGCTTCTTTAGTCAGCATGTGGACTTCGTCGATGATGTAAACCTTGTATTTAGCGCTGGTGGGAGCCACGTACACCTTTTCCCTTAGTTCGCGGATTTCGTCGATCCGCCGGTTGCTGGCGGCATCAATTTCTATAATGTCGATGTGAGACGAATCGTCCGTGTAAGGCAAATTATTGATCTTGTGGGCCAGAATGCGGGCCACCGAGGTTTTGCCCACGCCGCGCGGGCCAGTAAGCAGGTAGGCATGGCTAATCCGCCCGCTTTTAATGGCTTTTTCAAGAGTAGTTGTAATATGCTCTTGGCCGACTAACTCAGCCAAACTCTTAGAACGGTATTTCCTATATAACGCCTGCCCCATAGTCTAATAATTATAGTCTCTCTAATGCAGAATCTCGAATGTAGTATTTACAAATACAGCTGGAGGCGATCAGCATAGCAATAATCGTTTACCAAATCATAATGGGGCTGAAGATCTGTTTGAGCTTGCAGAAACGCTCTGAACTCCCCTTTTAGTACATGGAACTTCGTAGTAGTTGGCTGCCCGTCCTTGCGACAAGTTTTTGACAAGTAATCAGGCGCGTAGCCGTCTTCGGTCTTAAGTGGGACAAGCCATATAAAAGTTACTAGCAGAGCGCAAAATAGCACTACGCCTGTCTTGAACCAGCGGTGTTTAAATAAATTTGGCATCCTATAGTGCGGCTTCGAGGGCGGCCCACTCGGCTGAGGAATCATCTTCTGGCAAGTTCACACTGACTTGGTCGCCTGGCTTGGCTTTGAAGTAGGTTACGCTGGCTAGTAATACGCGGTATTTTTTGTCGCCGACTTCTACGAAATAGTGGCCGTTTTCTAAGTTTAGGGCTCCTACGACCTGCTTGCGCGGCACTGGCCCGATTTGCTTGTATAGGAAAGCGCCATCTTCTGCAATGGTAAGTTTTAGTATGTCACCCTGGACCAGTTTGGACTTAGAAGCGTAATTGGCAGGTACAGGGTAAGTTTTGCCGTCGGAACCGACCATATTTTGGCCGTCAAAGACGCCTTCTATGACCTTGCCTATGGTTTCATCGCTGGCGACAGGACGGACTTTTTCGTCGTCGCCCACTAAACTAATCAATAACTCAGTAGCGGCTGCTAAATTGGTTTCAGCATCCTGAATCAAAGTTCGTAATCGTTTAATCTGTTTGTCTGGGACTTCGGCCATCTCTTCAACTCTCGCCTAAGTGTTTATTTAGGCCCGCCTACCGGCAGGCAGGTACACTTCCCCCTAAAACTACCATGTTTGAGGGGTCAAGTCAAAATATATTGTTCACTCTGTGGATAAATAAAACTTGGCAGATTGACATGGATAAGAAAACAGGTTATTATATAAAATTAATGAAGAGTTTAATTGTTGGGACAGCAATGCTTGGCTTGGCTGCAACTGGATGCGGCGAAAGCGCGCCGAAACTAACGGCCGAACAGACAACTGTGAAAGAGGCTATAGTTGCAATCGGACATACTAATGGCAGTAGCTTTGAAGGTATTGATCTTGACCACTTACGGCGCGTAGCAGGATTTGTTATAGATACCTCGGGCGGTACTCACCCCCTGACTTTTCTAACCGAGCAGACTAATGACTTAAAAGAAAAGACTGATTTATATGAAGCAGCCCATAATCTGACTATTGGCATTGCCCAGCGCTTCCCCACCATTAGGCTGCCCGTCTTTCGTAATAGTGATAAGCATATAGATCAATGGGTAACTACCGGGCTGGAGGTGATTAATCGGCCAGTGGTAGTAGTTATGGCCGACAATCAGGATTTTCGGAGCTATATGGCAAATAGGCAACAAACTTCGGCCGTAACCCTTAAAGTCAGGAGGCCTTTATTTGCGGAGGTCTCGCTTTTAGCTCCGGGGGCTGACCATAGTAGCGATATTATCGGTACAGCCGTAGAAGCTTGCCAGTCAGCCCTTGATGTCTACACTTATGACAGCCTAACTGGTATTAAAAACTCGTCAGTAGATGGTCTATCCCAAGAGGTAGTTTGTAATTCGCTTGGGTTAGCCATGAGCGCTGCTTTAAATGGTTACAGTTATGAAGATTATATAAATTCCATAACGAAAGCTCGGAGTGCTACATTTCCAACTCCGGACGGCAATGGCTATGCAGCTATTTTCGTTTTACCGGCGGCAGCCTACAACAGTCTAAGTCTACGCAATGTGCCCGATAGCTTGGATAAGCTGTCGTACTTTAAGCCAGCCTAGAGTAATTAAAACACCCCGGCATAACTTACAGGGGCGTTTTAATTTTGTAGTTAACTGTTTTTAGGCCAGTTCTACGGTTGCTCCAGCTTCTTCCAGAGTTTTCTTGGCGGCTTCGGCGTCTTCTTTCTTAGCTTTTTCGAGCACTACTTTTGGAGCAGCATCGACGATAGCCTTGGCTTCACCAAGACCGAGCTGAGTGATATCCTTGACGGCCTTGATGACGGCTACCTTTTGGGCACCGGCATCTTTGAGCATAACGTCGTACTCGCTCTTTTCCTCGGCTGCGGGAGCGGCTTCACCACCAGCTGGAGCCGCCATAGCGACCCCGACGGACGTCGGGGCGGCACTGACGCCCCAATACTCTTCGAGGAATTTAACGAATTTGCTGATTTCCAGAGCTGACATTCTATCAAGCTCGGCTACCAGTTTTTCGAACTCTTTTGGAGTAGTTACTTTTTCAGCCTTTTTGTCTTCAGTCTTCACTTCTTCGTCTGCCATGTAAATTTCTCCTTAGTAGAAATTAATTTATCAATTGTCGATTAACTATTAGCCTTCGCAAATGGCTAATCGCCAATTGCTTGGGCACGGGCATTTAATACGTTCAAAACACCACGGACGTTACCCGCCAATACGTTAACGAACCCGCTAAGCGGCGCCGCGATGGTGCCGACCAACATGCCGCGCAGTTGCTCTTTGCTGGGCAAGGCCGCCAAAGCTTTGACGTCTTCGGCGCCTATGAACTGTCCGTCGGGGGTAATCGCACCCACAAACTCAATAGTTGGCTGGGTTTTGGCGAAGTTAGCTAGCGTTTGGGCCGGGGCTACTTCGTCTTCGGCGTTTGAGGCGTACATCAGCATGCCGGTTAGGCTGCTAGTGTCTATGCCTTTTAGCTTATCGTCACTCTGCAGAGCCTTAATAACCAAGCGATTTTTGATAACTTGTACTCGCGTGCCGTTATCCCGAGCTTGGCGGCGCAAAGTCTGCAGTGCCTTGACTGGCGTTCCCTGGTAAGCGGCTACGACCGTTAGTTTTGAGTTAACTAAGCGATCACTAACTTCCTTAACGACCTGTTGTTTCTTGTCTTTGCTTAAAGCCATTCTGACTTCCTTTTTTATAATTTACTTTAGGCAAGTTCTCGACCTATAACTCGCGCTTAGTACCAAAAAAGCTTCCTGTCACCAAGAAGCTTCAATGAGTGCTCAAAATCAAAAAGATCATTCGCACCTCGGCGACATTATCAAGCCTTTGCTTTCGCTCAGCCGTCGCTGTCTTTGGTAACTTATCAAGCTTAACAGATTGTAGTTATAAGATCAACTCTAAGTCATTCCAAATGACTTAATCTAGGCTTGTTTAAGGTTTTTTGTTTTAGGATTGGCTTGCAGCTGTCCTAATTTGTACTGCGTGTAGCGTTCGGCAGCTAAGCGGGTCAGTTCCGGATCTTCATCTTTATTGACAAACTTCATGGCTTCGGCCAACAGCGGATGGATTTCAGCCAGCTTTTCATGCATTTCTAGGACCAATTTGCGGTAGCCAGGGTGGCCTTGGGGTGTCGTGCGTAGTTCGTGCAGGTGGAAAGCCTCACGGGCGTTATAAGTCACCTTCCAGCGCATCTTGTGGCCGAGCAGGGTGGCGTATTGGGCTTCCAGGCGGTAGCCGGCGGCTTGCAATTGGCTGTAAAGCTCTAAACTTAGGTCAAAACAGCGTTCGAATTGTTCGCTCAGGCCGGCTTCTTCCACTAGTTCTGGGATGTCAAAGCCATAGCGCGGCGTCAGCAACTGCCATTCCAGGTCTTCTACCATGCGGTGGCGCTGTAAATCGCGGAAAATCCCGTAATCGCAGACTAGATCCCAGCTATAGTGGGCTTTTTCTAGCGCTCGGCCGGGTTTATGGCGGCGGTTGAGCCGTTCGCCGACATAAGCTTTCAGGACGGCAACTTTTCTGTCGTATGGCCAGGTCCGTACTTCGTCTTGGATCTGCTGGAGCGATAAGTTGCTGTGTTCATAAAGAATATCCGGCACTAGGTCGAGTTCGTTCTTGGGCCAAAAATCAACCAATGTAACCGGATTATTGCTAGAGTCGCTGTGGTTGGCTGGTAATTCTTTTTCGGCTAACTCCCTGACAGCTTGGGCGGTATTGGCCCGATAAGCGATGGCTGCTCCGCCCCGTTCGGGCTTATCGGCTCGCTCCAAAAACATCGGCACCACTTTGCGGCCTTCACGCAATAATGCCTGGCCGGTAGTTTGCGCTTCTGGCAATTCGTCACTCAGCAGGTGCATGATTAGGCTTTCATAGGCTTGGCCGGAAGCGAAGATGCCAACTGTCGATTTAGTGGCTACCGGCAAAACCGGCCGCACGGCATCACAGGCTTGGGCTCTAGTGGCGCCCTTCCAGGCTGCATCACGTTCCGCTTCTGGAACATTGGAGTTGGTCTGCACGTAATCGGTCAGTCTGTGGACCATATCGGAGTAAAGATCGAAAATCTGGTCCATAGTTGCTTCGTATAGCTGCTTGGTCTTTTTACTAAAATGCTCAGGCGTGTAGTATTTGTACTTACCACTGGTATCTTTTTGGTCGAAGTAAATGTAGCGGGTAGATTGCTCCAAATAGGCGGCCAGCCGTCCCCACTCCAGCTTTTTAGTGAGTAGATTAGAGGCATTTTCGACCACCACGTGGATGCCGGCTAATTGCTGAACAGAATCGTCGCCATAAGCGGTAATCACGCGTTTCAGTAGTTGCTCGTCTTTGCCGAGTTTGGCAGCGAACTCGTCCAGGATAGTTACGCGCATATCGTCGCCGCGGCGGCTTAGGCGAGCCATAGCCGCGGCAATAGTAACTGGGCTGAACTTGTCAGTAAAGACATAAACATTGCCGCTAGAGTCGGTGACCGCGTCGCTCAAGTAAGTTTTGCCAGCTTCTGTAATTTGGAAGATGCCATTTTGCTTTTCCACCAATGGTTCATTGGGGTCAATTTCTGGAGTCTGGGCGATGCTTGCTGAAGCTGTTAATGGTGGTTCGTGAGGCGAGACCTGTAATTTTTTATCTTCAATGATCTCTTTCAGGGCGGTCGGCTGGTTCACGGCAGCTTCAGAGGGTGCGCGTAGGCTCAAATTCTGGGCTGTTAGTTGCCAGATCTGCTGGCTAATTTGCGTTGGGTCTTCGGTAGCGAAAACTACTGGTAGGTTGCGTTGTTTGGCTTCCCAGAGGTACCCAGCTCGCACGCGTTCCAAAAAGGCCGCGTCTAAGTTATCAAACCGCTCGCCGTGGTAGCGGCCGCTCAAGCGTTCTTTGAGTACTGCCACCGGCGCGTCCAGGATAATAGTTAAATCGGGCTCGATACCGTTGACGGCGAAACTGATAATCCGGTTGATGGTTTCATAATCCGGCACATCGCCCCGGCCATAATACTGAATGGCCAGAGTTGTTAAATAGTTACGGTCAACCAGGCAAACAATGCCTTGCTCGACGCTTTTCTTAATAACTTGCAGGGATTGGGAACGGGCGGCGTTGTACAGCAGCACTTCGGTATTAGTGCTCATAGGATAATGCGGGTCTTGGGTTAGCTGGCGAATGGCTCTGGCGGTCAGGTCGCTTTGGCTGTCGGGCTCACGGAAAGTGCGCACCGGCAAACCGGCGGCCTGCAGCCGGCGGGCCAGTTCGGCCAGTTGCGTAGTCTTGCCAACCCCTTCCGGCCCTTCCAGAACAATATAGCGGCCTCTATTCATAGGTGGTGCCTTCAATTGATTGCGGCATAATACGAACGTCTCTGTAGGCTTTAGGCAGCATCATATCCGGTGACCAAGTTTTGATGATTGTTTCCAGGTCGTTGCCCTGCTGGTATTTACCGCTAAAGCCATCATCACGTCCCCGGCCATAATCGCCTTCCACTTCACCCGTTTCGTGAAAAACTGCTTGGGCGATGCGCTCGCCAACTGGCAATAGTACGGTTTCGCGCTCATTTAAGTTATAGATCTCCAAGGTCAGGCGGTTGATATAACCAGGATCTACCCAGCCGGCGTCAAAACAAACGGCTACGCCGTTGCGCCCCCAGCTGGAACGCGACTTAACTTCGTAAGCGCCCGGTGGTTTGATGCCAAAGAATTCATGGGTATGGGCTAGGATTCTTTCCCGTGGCTTCAGGCTGATCACCGGATGGTCAAGCGGAATGTTGGCTAGCGGTTGGAAGCCATTCAGTTTGGCCCACTGCCCATGGGGCATGGCTTTGTAAGGCCCGTCGAAGTAGCGTTCGACGTCTTCTTGGTCAAACGGATTATAAATGGTGCGCTCATTCATGCGCTCGATTCGGTAGTAATGGAAGCCTAGCGTGACGTCCAAACTAGCATGAGCGACATGCTTGGGGTTGAACGGCACGCAAATAATGTGCCCATCGCCCAGGGCCGCGCGAATCTGAGTGTTGCTATAAACCCCCACTTTGCCTCCAATCTTTCTACCCACTATTTTGGCAATAATAACAAAAATATTCCAGTGTAAAAACTACTACTAAACTCACGGCTTTGGCGCATTTTGCCCGAAAACTTGCGCTCCGATGCTCAGTTTTCAACCAAACTGCACTCAAAGCCGCGAGTTGTATAGTTAGCTGCCATAGTACAATTAAAGGCAGTGTCGCCTTTTAGCCAAGTAACTAAAATTGATACAACCAGTCATAGGGTCGGCCGCCTGGTCAGCAAATTAGTCGGTTTGCACGGCCTATTCGTTTTGGCTTTGGCCCTGCTGGAACAGATAGCCGCGCGCCACAACTCCCGGTTAAATGACTTAACGGTTGGGTTGCCTCTGCTGATTGGCCTGAGTTTAGTTTATTTGAGCACTTTACTGGCCAGGTATAAGCGCCACGCCTGGGTAGTGGCGGTGTTTGTTTACGCTTTTTTACTTGGGCTTAACACGACTGCCATCCTAAACGCCGCTAACCACCACTTAGAATTAATTGATTTGGCTCGCTCGTTGTTGGTGCCTGTGGGCGTGTTAGCGTTATTAATAATATCGCGACGGGAATTTGCTGTCCGCAGCGATATTGTGGCTTGGCGTTCATCGCTCAGGTTCGCTTTGGCCATCTTGCTTGTCGCCACTATCTACGGCGCCGCGGGCTTTATACTGCTAGATGAATCGGACTTCCACGAAGAGTTTGGCCCTGTCCAAGCCCTGCACCGGACGCTTGACCAGTTTGACCTGACTACCACCCACCCACTGGTGCCTTACACCAAACGCGCCCAACTCTTTGAAGACTCCTTAACTTTTGTGAGCATTGGCTCTTTAATTTACGTGGTGACAGCTTTTTTCCAGCCGCTTAAATCGCGCTTTGTAGATCAAGCCGCCAACCGGCAGCGCTTACGGCAATTACTGCAAGCCTGCCCCGCCCCGAGCGAAGACTTTTTCAAACTCTGGCCGCATGACAAGCAATACTTTTTTGACTCTAGTGGTCGGGCGGCCCTGGCTTTCAGAGTCCAGCGCGGCGTGGCCTTGTGCCTGGGTGACCCCGTTGGTGACCACAAGCGCTTCAAAACCTTGCTACGGGATTTCGAAGAGCTGTGCTATGGCAATGATTGGACGGCGGCCTTCATCCACACTGAAGGTAAGCACCAGGAACTCTACGGGTCGTTTGGCTATAAGTTACAAAAAATCGGCCAGGAAGCGGTTGTGGATATCGCGCATTTCGAACGCCACGTGGCTGGCAATAAGTACTTCCGTAACATCCAAAACCGCTTTAATAAGCTCGGCTACGAATGCGAAGTATTGTCACCGCCGCACCACGTGGCTGTCCTGGAGCGTTTGGGCCAAGTGTCGCAAGGATGGCTGGCCCGGCCGGGCCGAAACGAGCGCAGGTTCGTCATGGGCTACTTTAGTTATGAGTACATGCAGCAATGCCAGCTCATGGTCGCCAAGGACGCCGCCGGGACGATCCAGGGCTTCCTAAACCTAGTGCCAGCGCCTTTCGATGGCCAGGAAGCGACTTTTGACTTATTACGCCACAGCCCTGAGAGCCCGGCTAACCTTAACGACTATTTGCTAGTGAATTTTTTAAACTACTCTGGGAAGCAGGGCTACCAGCGCTTGAATCTGGGACTGTGCCCCTTGACCGGCCTAGATAAACTAGATAAAGATGAGGAGCAGGCTTCCTTCATAGACAACTTTTTGCACTTTGTCTATGCTAACGGCGACCGTTTTTATTCGTTCAGTGGCTTGCACCGCTTCAAAGCCAAGTACCAGCCGGCTTGGAGTGATCGCTATATTGTTTACAAAGGTAATGTGCGCGTTTTTTCGCGGGTTATGAACGCCCTAATGCGTGCCGTGCGGGTCAGACTCTAGGCCGCGGTCAGAGACCTGTGAATAGCTTCCATAGTCAATTTATGGACGGTTGTTATATCAGTGGCGCCATCGATGACTGTGGCGCCGTAATGCTGGGCGGCCGCTTTGTAGCCCTCAATAGTCCGCTGGTGAAAGGCTTGGTTTTGCCTTTCAAAGTAATCTTTGGCTTTAGCCTGAGCGGCCCGGCGACTTGTCAAAACTGCCTCTGGTGCCTGGTAAACGATTATTAGGTTGGCTTTATCTATCTTTATAGCTTTATCGGCAAGTTGGTAGCCGAGTTTTTGGTCGAACCCGCCGCCAAAAACTTGGTAAGCCACCATTGACAGGGCGCTGCGGTCGACCAAGACTATTACGCCCTCGCTCACTAGTTTTTTAAGTCTTTCGGCCAGCGAATAGTGCATTGCCAGGGCTATATAGGCGTCGGTTTCGGCCGGCCGCGGGTAGTTCGAAAACAGGACTCTCCGCAAAGCCTCATTGATGTCCGTGCCACCAAGTACGTGCAGGCACTCAACTTTGTAGCCTTGTCGCTTTAGAGCATCGGCGGCCAATTCCAGCTGGGTACTTTTGCCCACGCCGTCCGGACCATCGAACATAATGACAAACCCACGCTTAAGCCTATTCATGCGACCATTATGCCACAAATTAATTAGTTGATAGTGGCCAAATCAACAGAAATACTCGGCCCCATAGTTGTAGTCAGGTAAACAGATTTCAAATAGGTGCCTTTAACGCTCGACGGCTTATTGGCTTTGATGCTAGTTAGCACAGCCTGGGCATTTTGGAGCAATTGTGCAGGCGTGAAGCTAGCTTTGCCGACGCCCAAGTGAACAATGCCGGTGCTATCTACGCGGTACTCTACTCGCCCGGCCTTGGCTTCGTTAACTGCTTTGGCCACGTCTGTTGTCACCGTGCCGCTTTTGGGGTTAGGCATTAGGCCTTTCGGACCAAGGGTGCGGGCGTACTTGCCAAGTTTAGGCATCATGGCCGGTGTGGCGATTAAAATGTCGAAGTTAAGGTTGCCCTTCTCGAGTTCAGCTAGCAAATCTTCATTGCCGGCAATTTCAGCGCCGGCTTTTTTGGCGGCTGCGGCATCATCGGCTTCAGCCAACACAGCAATTCTTACTGACTTGCCGCTGCCGGCCGGCAGGACTAAATTGTCGCGGATATTTTGGTCGGACTGTTTAGGATCGACGTATAAGTTAACGTGCATCTCAACCGTGGCGTCAAACTTAACTGGGCTGGTTTTGACGGCTAAAGCGACTGCTTCCTCTAGACTATAGAGTTTACCCTTCTCGAGTAGTTCGGCAACTTTACGGAATTTCTTGCCGCTGCGCTCTAGGCGCGAGCGAGCTGGTTTCGCCGACGCCTTTCGGGTCGGCGCTCCGACCGTAGCGTCGGAGTTGGACTGCATTGCCTCTGCTTTGCGTTCCTCTTTAGCCTCTTTTTCGGCCGTTTCTTTTAAGGCTTTAGAGCTCCTTTTGCCAGCTTTGGCAGTGGTTTTGGGCTCAGAACTAGCCCCGGATTCACTAGCAGCCGCTTCGATTTCTTGAGTCTCCTCACTTGGAGCGGCCTCAATTATTAGTTCGGCCTCTTTTAGGTCTTTTTCTTTGCTGATTTTAGCATTAGTTTTGTCTAATTTTGCCGCTTTGGCGGCTGGTTTGGCTTTTTCTGCCATCATGACTCCTTCGTGGTGCAAACCCCGCCTGCCTTGCCTGTCCGTCCTGTCGGAAAGACAGGCGGGCAGGTGGCCGGGTCCCACAAAATTAAATTATTTAATCGGCCTTCATTCGGCTTGCTAATTCTTCTACTTGCGCTCTTACGTCAGCCGGCAAATTGGCTACAATACCCGGGTGCTCTTGCACAAGTCTTAGACAAGTTGATCCTTGATATGCAATGAGCTGGCGACTAGTTTCAATAGTCCGGAATGCTTCCAGTGCCCTTTCTAGTCTTTGGCCTAGAGCGGCCGGTTGTTTGACGATTTCTCCTACGCTATTAAAAGTATCGACTACAGGGATATCTGTTAGGAAATGATCGGTTGCACCCGGATACAAAGGCACAAGGCCTACTGGATATATATTAGCTAAGCCTTCAACCGTCATTTTTTACTCTATTACTTTCCCCAACCCATCGGCTGCGAGCCTTATATCGGCAACAGGGTGCAATTCGTCTAAAATGATACCTTCTCCTGCAAGGGGCGTAGAATCTTGACCTGGTTCATCTGACACGCCAAATCCTTCGTGCTCTAGTGGCTGTCCAAGTCCCAGCCATACGTTCTCCATAGTTATAGACATAAAACTTCTCCTTATTATCTATTTAAATTACGATTCTATTTCCACGCCCATGCTGCGGGCGGTGCCGGCGATCATTTTCTTTACAGCCTCAATGTCGTCGGTGTTCATATCTTTAGCCTTGGCTTCAGCAATTTCAGTTAAAGCTGATTGGCTCAATTTTTTACCGACCTTTTCGTTATTTGGGCGTCCAGAACCTTTATCGATACCTAGCTTGGCGCGAATGAGATCATCCGCCGGGGCACTGACCACTCGAAAACTCATAGTGCGGTCTTCGTAAATGGTTATATGGGCGGTAACAGTTTGGCCCTGCATGTCTTTAGTCTGTTCGTTGAACGGGTTGATGAAATCCATCATGTTGACCCCATACTGGCCCAGAGTGCTACCGACTGGTGGCGCGGCACTGGCCCGCCCGCCCGGAATCTTCATCTTTAAATTAGCTTTAACGACTTTCTCAGCCATAGAAATTACTCCGTAATTTAGTATTTAGGAACTAGAAAATAGGAATTAGCTAATAAGAAGCTTTTACTAATTACTAGTTTCAAGTTTCTGCAGCCTTGCTGCTGTGCGTAACAGATGGATTATAACCTACAGAGGTAGAATAAGCAAATCGACTATTTATAATTTATAGAGGTTGCCTAGTTGATAGGGTGTGAGCGGGTTAATTGTTCGAGGGTTACCTCATGAGGGTCGACAGTTGACATTGAAGCCAGCCGGATGGCCCTCATTGTTGCTTCCAAATCATTACCTTCTCCAGTGGCAGCTCCACCTAGTCTATCCCATATTTCTCTGAGATTTTGACTTATAACATTGCCGTCGGTTATGCGGCTTTCAACAGCTATAGTTGTCATTTTTGTTTCCTTTGAGAATTAAAGCTTATACATTTTGGTATACGCTCTTTTTACAACATGTCAAGAGCTGAATACCTTCAGCCTTTGAGTTCAACAGTTATCTGGCTAAGAGCCTGCGTTCTAACACTTTAAAGCGATTTGCAAAAGCGGCTAGGCGTTCATCATCAGGAAAGGTTGCCCAACGAGCGTTTTCAGCCAATCTAGCATTTGCCGGGTCAACAGGTTTAGTCAGGTACATTAAAAGATTAGGCCTAAAGCGAAGGGCGTAATCGGGTCCAGTCGCCATGCCTACAACTCGCCTGCCAAGCAGCAAAAGCGTACCTTCAGTTGTATCATGCTCTGGAAGGCACGGCAGCTGAGGGAAATCACCGTTTTGAACAACAAATTCCTGTGGTCGGCCACTGGGTATAATAGCCATAACCGTTAAAGATCTATGGCCCGCTAATGTTTCACCCTCCCCAGCCACGATTAGACTCGTTTGACCTGCAAGCTATCTAATTCAACGGGAGTTTCGCGGCCGAACATGTTGACCAGGACTTTAAGCTTACCTTTTTGGGCATCGATTTCGTTAATGCTGCCGTCAAAGCCTTTGAACGGCCCGTCGGTGATGCTAACGACCTCGCCGACATTGTAGTCGATCTTGTGTTTCGGCTGTTCTAGGCCCATGCGTTTCTGGATCTTTTCGATCTCGTCTTGGCCGATGGGCGTTGGATCGCTGCCGCTGCCCACGAAACCGGTGACACTGGGCGTGTTACGCACGATGTACCAGGCATCCTCGCTCATTTTCATGCTGACTAAGACATAGCCCTGGAAAATACGCTTTTCGACCACCCGGCGTTTGCCGTTTTTGATCTCGATCATCTTTTCTTTGGGCACCAGCACCTCGAAAATCTTGTCCTTCATATCTAGCGATTCGGCACGTTGGCGGATTGATTCGGCTACCTTTTCTTCGTAGCCGCTGTAAGTGTGGATGGCGTACCATTGTTTGGAAGTGTCGTAGCGCTTTTGGCCTATCATAATATGTGTCCTCTTCTCTAGGAATTACGTGTTTGAGTGCAGTTTGGAGTAAAAAACGAAGCCCGTAAGCGAGCCCCGACGCTACGTCGGGGTGAGCGCGGACTGGAGATTTTTGCCCAAAATGTGCCAAGCATGTAATTCATACCTTTACTTTATTAAGACGTGTTTAAATACTTTATCCAACCCGTAGTCCACTAGGGTTATGAGCGCTCCAAACACAACCGCGAAGATCAGTACCGCGAAAGTCAGGTCGCGGCTCTCCCTGCGGCTGGGCCAACTGACTAGGCGAAGCTCCCGCCAGCTATTGCGAAAATAGCGCGGGAAGATGACTAGGCCTACAAAACGTAAAATCTTGCCTATAAGTTTAAAAGGCTGGTAGGCAAAAAGCCCGCCCGCGGCCTTAAACGGCCTGGAGACTTTTCGGGCGCTGCTTTTGACTACCGACTGTCGGGCAGGCTTGATGGCTTCGGCCTGGGCCTTTTCGGAGCGTTCACGCAGGGTTTCCGGCTCGCGCAGCTTGCGCTTGGCTTGTTTGGTGGGCTCGTCTTCGGCCACGAAATCTCCTTGAAATTAAAAAACCTACATTTTTTGTAGGTCAACTAAGTCAAGCATAGCAAGCTTGAACTCTAGCGTCAAGCAGTTTGCTATAGTTATTGCTAATGGGCTTATCACTAATTATTTTGGCGATCGCTAGCGCTACGGAACTTCTGATTTGGCTACCCGGTTTTTGGTGGGCTAAGATTTACCTTAGCAGCCTAACTATTTTAAGCCTGGTCGCTTCAAGTGGTATCTTGCTAGCAGCTTATTCTACGCCGTGGACACTTCTAGTAATTGCCTTTAGTTTTTACCGTATTTTTGATCTTCTACGCTTGAACAAGGGCAGAATGCAACTTAAATACTTGTACCACGTAACTCTTAAAACCAGTTTAGTATTGATAGCTTGCCAGTCAGTGGTTATTTCAGCCTGGTGGATAACGACGTACTGGAATTTGCCTGCCCATTGGCAAATGGTAAGTCTGCTGTTGGCACAACTCGTTCTTGATTTAGCGCTTATGCTGTCCACGCTGCGCCATTTGCGGACCACTCGTGAGCCCAAAATTAGCCAAGCTTACGCCGATCGTGACCTGCCCAACCTAACGGTTGCTATTCCGGCTAGGAATGAAACTGATGAGTTAAGGGCGTGCCTGGAAACCCTGCTGGTCAATGACTATCCTAAACTGGAGATCCTGGTGCTAGATGACTGTTCACAAAACGCTAAAACTTCAGAAATTATCCGTTCCTACGCTCACGCGGGAGTCCGGTTTGTAGCTGGCAGCGAACCCGAAGCCAATTGGCTAGCTAAAAATTGGGGATATCAAAAATTGAGTGACGAGGCAAATGGCGAACTGATTTTGTTTTGCGGAGTTGACATCCGCTTTGAGGCAGACAGCTTGCGAAAACTAATCAGCACGCTTTTAGAGAAGCAGAAAACCATGCTCAGCATCATGCCGCGCAATGTTGTACAGGGGCCGCTAGCGCTTATACAGCCAATGCGCTACGCCTGGGAACTGGCATTGCCGCGCAGATTATTCCGCCGCCCACCGGTTCTAAGTACCTGCTGGCTGATCAAAGAATCTTTACTCCAAAGTTCTGGCGGCTTTAAAGCGGTCAGCCGTTCAATCACGCCTGAAAGTTACTTTGCCCGTATGTCGGCGGCAGATGATGGTTACAGTTTTGTTCGCAGCAATGCGGTCAGCAGCCATAAATCCTTTGCCGAACAAAAAGCCACGGCTATTCGGATGCGTTACCCTCAGCTACACCGCCGGCCGGAAATGGTAGCTTTAGTAGCTTTAGCTGAGTTCATCGGCTTATTCTCACCTTTTGCTGTCTTCGTAATTTCAACGCTAAACCAGCTGTGGCTGTTTTCGCTGATCAGCGGCCTGTCATGCCTGTTGCTAACAACCGCTTATGGCGTGGTGAGTTATATGACCTATCAAAAGTTTTTAATCCAAAGCTTGGTAGCCTTGCCAGTTGCCCTTTTGGTTGATATTGCCCTTTTGCATTATTCTATGTGGAAATACGAATTCAGCGAAGTCATCTGGAAAGACCGCAACGTCTGCATACCGGTGATGCGAGTGATCCCTAATTTGCCAAAATTATAAGGTTGAACTTGATTTTTAGTAGGTCCTATTGTTCACTATGTCTATGAGCCAATTACGTGTAGAAGAGTGTGCGAGTCTAGAACGTACATTTGTTTTTGGCGATGACGCTAAATATACGTTAAATAATGGGGCGGATTATAAACGTGGGGTTATCGATCCAACCGCTGAAGACTTAAATGAAGTGGCGTTTACACTGACTGCAGAAGCAATTGAGAGAGAGGAGGATTATAAAAGCGCCTTAGAATGGACACGTCGTAAATTGCATTATGTTGGAGCTATGATGGTTGGTGGAGCATTCGGAGGCGCAGTTACAGGTATCGCTTATGCCAACTACGCTCATGCTCAAGATTCCCATCCACTCCTTAAAGCAACAGGCATCGGCTTAGTCGTCGCTAATGTAGTGGCTAATATTATATATACTGTAAGTAGTACTGATGCCGATAGGGACCTCGCGAAATTCACGCGCCGCTTGAAAGCCACAAAAGATAGACAAAAAATATTGCTAGATTACACTAATTCTAATGTGACTTAAGTAGTATAGTTGCCTACTTCAGGTTAGGAACTAGCACTGTGAAGGTAGAGCCTTTGTTCAGCTCGCTTTCCATGCTGATTTCGGCGTGGACAAGCCGCGCCAGTTTCATAGTCACGTACAGCCCCAGCCCAGTGCCGTTACTTTGGCGGGTACGGTAATCTTCGCTTCTAAAGAATTTGTCGAACACCCGTTCCTGATCGCTTTTGCTAATGCCGATGCCGCTGTCGCTGACATAGAACTGCACCCCCTTATCGTAGGCTTTAGCGCCTAGCGTCACGTGGCCTCGCTGGGTATATTTGAGCGCGTTGGTAATGAAGTTTTGCAATATTTCATGGACGTAGAGTTTGCTGGAGTAAAGCAGTTCGAGCGCTGGGTCCAGTTCGATTTTTAGTTCTAGTCCTCTAGTCTGGGCTTCAGGGGTATAACTGTTAGCTAATTCTTGAACTAGATCATGGACGTTGATGGCTTCGATTTCGACATTTAACTTGCCCCTCTCGGCTCTCGATAAAGTGGACAGGTCATTGATCATATCGGCCAAAAACATAACTTGGTCGTGGGCTTGGCCCAGCGCCTGTTTGATTTGCTCGATATTGCCGCTGTTACCGACAGTGAACTGGGCATTGCTGATGTTGCCTTCGGCGATGGCGATCGGCGTGCGCAGTTCGTGACTGACCACGCTAATGAATTCGTCCCGTTCTTCTTCCAGTGACTTTTCGCGGGTAATATCGCGCAGCAGAATGACATAACCGCGTTGGCCACCCTTGCCGTAGCCCAAATGGACCGGGGCGATGCTGGTATAAAGGTTTATAACGCTGCCGTCGCTGTATTTGAGCCTAAGGTCCCGGTTGGTCGTTGGTAATTTTGTTTGGGCTATAACTTGGGTAATCGGTACTGGCTGGTTGTCTTTGTCAATCGGCGCGAATATCTTCGATAATCTATCACCAGCTTTTATGTTGTTAACGTCCAGGGTGTTGAGGGTGGCGCCGTTATACAGCACTACCCGGGCGTCTTCGTCAACAGCGATCACGGCGTCAGCCATGCTATTGATCAGGCTGGTTAAGCGGCTGTGTTCGAGCTGTTCGTCGATAGTGGCCTTTGGCCTTTTTAACTTAAGCGGCATACCCACCATAATAACTAATCGGCTACAAACAATAAACAGTTAAAGCTGTTAAGGCATCTTAGTAAAGTGCTGGTTGATGACTTCTGATAATTTTTCTAAGGCTTTTGGCAGTCGGTAGCACACGCTCCAGCTCTGTCCAAAATGCCGGCCCATGTTTCAGAACCTTGGTGTGTACTAGTTCGTGCAACAGCACGTAGTCGATGCAATCCCAAGGCAGTTGCATCAAAAATAGATTAAGGACGATGTTTTGCTGGTGGTCGCAGCTGCCCCAGCGGCTTTTTAGCTGTTTAATCTTAACGCTTTTATAGTCAAAGCCGTGGACGGCGGCTAAATTCCGCAGACGGTGGGGTAGCAACTGCTCGGATTGGACTCTTAAGGCGCGCAAACAAGCTTTATGAGCGGCTTTCTGCACCAATTCGTCTTCTAAGTCCATAGCTTCTGGGTAGTTTACTAAAATCTGATTGGCTTTTATTTTGGCTACTGGTTTGGATAAAGCTTGGTGGGGAATTAAAAGTAAGTGATGGGCTTTGCCGATTGCTTGGCCGGGCTTCAGCTTCAGGTTCGGGCGGGCAGTTTGCTGCGCTTGGATCCAGGAAGCCCGGGACTCAGCGAACTTCAGGCCGGCGTCATAGGGCAACCAAGGCGGAATGCTCAAGCGGACTTCGCCGTTAGCCGCCACGCTCAAACGCATGGAGCGGTTGCCTTTCCGCTTATAAATCTTAATGAGCTTTGACCCATCTAATTGGAATTCTTTAAACGCCATTTTGGTAAAGAGTTAAGAGATTAGAAGCTAGAGTCAAGACAGTAAATTCTGAACTCTGACCCCCTATGCTCCAGCCTCTGCTCCTAGCGGATTACAATGTTGCGGCGGCTCATATCTACCCGTCCGGCGACAGTTTTAGGTACCAGATTAACCAGTCCTGGTTTAGCCATATGAGCATCGGCGTCAGACAGGTTCAAAAGCCCAAGTTCGCGCATTTTCCTAATGACGGCATTGTACTGGCTGGCGAATGAATGTTTGCCGCTAATGACCACGTAATCTTCGGTCAGGCCAGGGTTTTGCATGTGCCCGGCAATGCCGTTAAAGTCGCTCTGTTCAAGCTCGGCGGCGTATTTGTCATCGGCCCGCCGGCGGTCGCGTTTTTGTTCTCGGGCCAAGGCGCTTTCGGGATCAATCTGCATCCATATTAGTAGAGGTTCGGCATGTGCCTGGCGGGCCAGGTCTCGCAGAGCCCGGCGTTGCCTTAGCCGAGTGACATTGGTGTCGTAAACCACGCTGGTGCCAGTATTCATAAACTCACTGGTCATGTAGTTCATAAGCTGGGTTACGATGTCATCTTCCTGCTTGTCATAGCGCGGCTTTTCAAACAGCTCGGCCCGTATGCGGTCACCCTGGACGTGGGCGGCTTGCAGCCGTTCGCATAACTGCCGCGCGAAGAAGGTTTTGCCGGCCCCCGGGAAGCCATAAAGTAGTAGTAAAAAGGGTTTGGTGGGTACGATTTTTGCCATTACTACATAATGGTATAGCAGATTTTCCGCCCGTTGAAAAGCCAGCGCGAATTTTTAGTAAAGTGCGCCCCTTAAACTGTTGGTGGTGGTACAACACAAACGGCTAACACATTGCGGAGAATTTCTTCGCCGCTCTGAGGAGGACGGTCTCCACCCGAAACTCCCACAATCACACAAGGAGATCCGATGCCTTCTACTCCAATTACTGTGCTGTTCATATCTTTGACTTTTATACCAATATTGCAAATTGCGGCACCGAATCTACCAGCCCTTACACGAGACACATCTACATTTAAATTTTGTGCCACTCTTTCTTCATTCAAGTTAGATGGTACTCCTGTCCAGGCTTCAGGCTTGTCGGCCTGACATTTTTGGGAAGCGACTTTAGGAGTAATTTCGGGTGTAGGTTTAGCGCTACCATTAGCATCGCAATCTGGCAATTGAGTCCTGAGCGCGTCAAGGCCTGGTTCAATTTGTGGTTTGGGTTCTGTAGTTTTGCTCCCTGCCGTGTAGACTCCTACGTACCCCGTATCTTTTCCGTGGCTGACAAGCAGCTGGCTATTTTTAGGGTAATCTTTTCTGTAGACTATGCAACCGGCAAAAGCAGTTCCGCCAGCCTCAATCTTACCTTTCTTAGTTTTGCTGTTGTATGTGTCCGGATTATCGCTCAACAGCAAAGGCACATTTAAAATATTTTTGACTACTATTCCGCCAGTGACTCTAGGCAATGGAGTTTTGCTCTCCTGATTACCGCCCTCACAACCTGTTAAGGCGACAGTTGCCGCTAAACCAAGACCTAATAATTCTCTTTTCATCACAAAACACTAACATAAATTGAAGCTATATGCAATAGCCAATTCTGATGGTATAACTACCCTCATGTGGCAGGAGTTCGTGTCGGAGCATAGAACTTAACTTAATAATTATCACGTAGTTAAATAACCTAAGGAAAATACTACTGGGTTTCAATTTTATCCAAAAAGTCACTCAGAACAACCACTTTGCTGTGAATATCTATGTATGGCTCACTCCAGGTTATTTGGCCCATTACGCTATAAAGATAATCTCCTGATAGCACCCAGCAAATGCCAATAGTATCCATTGAGATAGGAGATTGGCGAGGATTGTATAGTACTCTTACCTCCGGTTTTGTGTCTTCTGTTATCTCACCCTCGCCACAGCCAAAAAGCTCGATTTCATAATATGAATCGGGGTAAGGATCCCACACTCCGCCTTCAAGTAGTACTCTACGCCTTTTTGTTAGCACTAACCTACCATCATTATGAACAACTTCACGACCAGCCCTTTCCCCAATATCCTCAAATCTACCTTCATACGGCTCTAACCCAGGTAGCTTATTTTTGATTTTTCTACTTAATGACCGGGCATCTTCTTTGAGTAGCTGCGCTTCAGGTGTTGGCTGTTCTCTTTCTAGCTTTCTGACAGCTTCTGCCAGCTCCATCATACCGTCTTCGTTTATTGACATTGCACAACTCCATTAATCAAGTATAAAATACTATAATTTATGTAAGTTGTCAATGGCAGGAGTTCGTGTCGGAGCACAGAGCTTTTCTAAAGACGAAGTTAGCTAGTTACAACATCACTGTCTCTGGTAGGATAAGGTCATGAAAAGAGGACTTTACGAACGAGTACTGCCAACCGATCGATGGTCTGCAAGAATCGTAAGCCCAGTCGATATTCGGCATAATATACCTCAAGATTATGACAGTATTGCGGTGCTAGTCGGTGGTTGGGGCAAAGCCCCAGAACGTTATAGGCGGTTAATGGGCAGGATTCTCGCGGAAGGCATTTTAGCTCTCGGCGTTGACACGAGATGGGCGTATTCGGATCGGCGGCAACCTCGCAAAAACCTAATCCAGCAATCCTGGCGGGTAGGCTCAAATAATCCAGACTTTGATGTTACTTCACGAGCAGATAACCGCTGGCTGTACAGACAACCTACGACACTTCTGGACGTCTTAGACCGACTAGAGGTTGGCGAAAGATCATATATTGGCCATTCTAAAGGTGGAAGCATAGCCACATTGGCTACAGTCGCTCGGCCCGACGAAGTAAAGAAACTCATAGTAGTAAACGGTGCGGGTACAGGAGATAGTTCAAACGGAATAGCCAGGCTTGTAAGATCAAATAAAAACCGAGCAAAGGAGCTAGTTCATACAAGAGCAGATCTGGCGGAGGCTATGCTGAGCGCCCTGGGGAGTACCGTCTACACAATGGCTCACCTGCGAAGAACGAATGAAGAACGTAGGCGTGACCTCCAGAAGACTGATACTTGGAGTAATATCGATAAGCTTGAGTTTGAGGATGTAGACGTCACAGTAATGCACGCTAAGGAGGACGAGATGATTTCGTTTGCTGATTGTTCCGAGCGTGCAACCTCCCGGGATTGGGTTAAGTTCATCCCAACCGAAGGCGGCCATAGCAGTATCTACGAAACAACCGTTCACAACATACTTATCGGCGAACTAAGGCTATAAATTCCCCCTAAGTACAGGAGTGAGCGTATAACAGAACTTATTAGTTGTCAGAAAGTCTACGATGCAATCTGTAAAATGTTCGAAAAGCTTTGGCAGGGGCACGTGGAATCGAACCACGATCTGCGGTTTTGGAGACCGCTATACTAACCGTTGTAATATGCCCCTTCGATCTGATTAATAATAAGCCAAAATGCTTAAATTGTCACCCTGGGGCCAGCAACAATAAAATGGTTGTGCTTGATCTGTTTTTCATCTAAAATTAGAGCGAAATTAACAAACAGTGAAACAGAGGGTGATGAAAATACTGATGCTCGGGTGGGAGCTGCCTCCCCATAACAGTGGTGGTTTGGGTGTAGCTTGCTATAACCTTTGTAAGGCCCTTACTAAATCCGACATAGATATTGAGTTTATAGTTCCCTATTCCGATCAGCATGAGGTTGATTTTATGGCGGTTACTCCAGCGTTAAACCACAGCGCCAAGGCGTTGCAGGCCGGGGCCAGCGCTTACCACAGCTACAAATATAGCAACGAAGAATTGTATGCTGCCTACCAGGATATCTTTAGCCAACAAAGAGTTTATGAAAATAATATCCTCAAAGTAGTCGCCGAAAAAGAGTTTGATATCGTCCATGCCCATGATTGGCTGACCTTCCGGGCCGCACTGCGACTCAAAGAGGAATATGGCTGGCCGGTTGTCATGCATGTCCATTCCGTTGAATCTGACCGGGCGGGTGGCAACCACGGCAACCCCTTGGTCCACGAAATAGAGGATGTAGCGCTGCATTTAGCGGACCAAATAGTAGCGGTTAGTGGCTACACCAAAGATTTGATAGTCCGCGATTATGGCGTACCGGCTAGTAAAATCCAAGTCGTCCATAACAGTCTGGATTTAGATGAGCTTTCACCACTTGACGACCAAAATGTTTACCACTACCTAACCGCTGTGCGCTCTAGGGGTTACCGCGTTGTAGTTAGTGTCGGCCGTTTAACCATCCAAAAAGGGCTGACGAATCTATTAAGGGCTTTTAAAGAAGTAGTTGGCCGCGAACCAAAAACATTTTTACTAATTGTTGGCAGTGGCGACCAATATTATGAGCTAATTGAAGAGGCGGCTTCTTTAGGCATCGCCCGTCAGGTATTTTTCGCGGGCTTTCAGCGCGGTAAACCCTGGCGTGATGCTTTTGCTGTCGGCGATTTGTTCGTCTTGCCCTCAGTGTCTGAACCGTTTGGCTTGACACCCCTGGAAGCCATCGGCTACGGTACGCCCGCCCTGGTCAGCCGCCAATCCGGCGTTAGCGAGGTCTTGCGCAGTTGCTTAAAAGTTGATTTTTGGGACATTAGCGAAATGGCCAACCAAATAACCGCCGTCATCCGCAGCCCGGCGCTACGCCAAAGCCTGCAGCAAAATGCCCTGGCCGAAGTTGCCAGCCAGTCCTGGGCCCAGGCAGCCGATAAAATGTTGGCTATCTATGAGGATACCTTAAAGGAAAAGGTGCCCGTATGAGCCGCTCGATAGTCCTTTACTTACACGTCCACCAGCCCTATCGCTTGCGGCACTACACCATCTTCGACGCTGGCCAAAAGCATGATTATTTTTCGGCCGACAGCGAGGCTCCAGGCAATAACCAACGGATTTTAGAAAAGGTAGCCCAGAAGTCTTACTTGCCTACCAACCAACGACTCCTGAAATTGCTAGAACAACATCCTGAATTTAAATTAAGTCTATCGATTACTGGAGTGGTGCTGGAGCAATTAGAAAAGTGGGCGCCCGAAGTGCTGCACTCCTTTCAAGAGCTTGTCCGCACGGGGCGGGTGGAAATTGTTGGCGAAACTTACCATCACAGCCTAGCGTTTTTCTACTCCAAGCCAGAGTTTGAGATGCAAGTTAAAATGCACCGCGAAAAAGTACAGGCTCTGTTCGACCAAACGCCTCAAGTATTTCGCAATACCGAATTGGCTTACAACAACGACCTGGCTTACTGGGCCGACAAAGCCGGCTACAAAGCTATTTTGGCGGAAGGCTGGCCGCCAGTATTAGGCTGGCGTAATGCTAACTACGTTTACCGCCCAACTTACACCGAAAATATCCGCTTACTGATGAAAAATTACAAACTGAGCGACGATATTGCCTTTCGTTTTGGCGATAAAGCGTGGAGTGAATGGCCGCTAACGGTTGAAAAGTTCGTGGACTGGCTGAACGCTGATAAAAACGCCACTAATTTTAACTTATTCATGGACTACGAAACTTTTGGTGAGCACCAGTGGGAAGATTCCGGCATTTTTGACTTCCTCAACCACTTGCCTAACGAATGGTTAAAAACTGGCGGCAATTCCTTTGCCACGCTATCGGAAATTGCCGACGCCCACGATCCGGTAGACACTGTGGACGTGCCGCACACCATCACTTGGGCCGATACTGAGCGGGATTTGTCGGCTTGGCTGGGCAACGATATGCAGCAAGAAGCCCTGAAAGCCCTCTATGATCTGCAAGATCAGATTATTTCCACGGGTAATCTAGCTCTAATTGATGATTGGCGGCGACTGCAAACTTCCGACCATTTCTACTACATGTGTACCAAGTGGTTTAACGACGGCGACATCCATGCCTATTTTAGCCCCTACGAAACGCCTTACGAAGCCTTCACTAACTTTATGAACGCTTACCACGACTTACGTTACCGCCTAACTGAGGAAGGCATCGAAGTATGACAAAATTTTCAGTAATTCCTAGTTTGAGTGCCATGCAAGGAAAAAGTGAGCAGCGGAGCGAAACGTATATGCAATACGGAGAGCGAGCAGCGGAGCTTTTGACGCAGCAGGGTGCCAAAAGTATTGGCAGAGTTAGGGGCTCTGCCGCTAAGTCGGCCAATACGGCCAGGGATTACTGATGGGTAGGCCGGTAGTGCTCAGTAACGGCCAGCTCTTCGTCGGGCTGGACGAAAGCGGCCTGGTGCATGACTTTTACTACCCTTATGTCGGCCTGGATAACCTGACCAATGCCAGGAGTTCACAGCATAAAATTGGCGTCTGGGTAGACGGCATTTTCCACTGGGTAAACGATGGCAGCTGGGATGTCAAAGTCGATTTTGAGGCCGACGCCTTAATAAGTAACATTCAGATGCGACAGCCAGACCTTAAAATCCTGCTGGAATTTCAGGATTTTGTTGACCCGCTTTATAACGCCCTGATTCGGCGAGTTAAAGTGACCAACCACAGCAAGCAAGAGCGCGACATAAGAGTCTTCATGCACCAAGTCTTTCAAATTGGCCGGGCCGGCCGGGCAGACACAGCGCTGTACGTGCCCGATGACCACTACATATTGGATTACAAGGGCCGTTGCTGTTTGCTGATTGCCGGCAAGTTCATGGACGGCACGGACTTTGACCAATTCGCCGTCGGCAATTACGGCATTGAAGCCAAAGTCGGCACCTACAAAGACGCCGAAGACGGCGAACTATCCGGCAACTTGGTCGAACATGGCGGCGTGGACAGCGTTTTGCGCTTCCAGAAAACGATCAAGGGCGATGCTTCCAGTGAATTTGATTATTGGATCGTGGCCGCCGACAGCCAGTCTGACGCCCAAGTCATTCATGCCCGCCTGAAATATTACTCTATGGACAAGCGACTGGCCGACGCTAAAGCCTACTGGCAGGAATGGCTTGGCGACACTAGCAACCAGCTGTCTAATTTCACGGACGAACAAGCCATTGAAGCTAAAAAAAGCCTGTTGATCATCAAGGCCCACTGCGACGAGCGTGGCTCTGTCCTGGCCAGTGGTGATTCCAGCATCTTTAATTACGGCCGTGATTACTACTGTTACTGCTGGCCGAGGGACGCCGCGTATGCCATTTGGCCGCTGATCCGCCTTGGCCACTACGACGAAGCTAAGAAGTTTTTTGAGTTTACGCGCGACACCATGCACCGTGATGGCTACCTAGCGCACAAATACCAACCCGACCGGGCGATAGGCAGTACTTGGCACCCACTAGTGCATGGCCGCTTTAAAGAGTTAGCTATCCAAGAAGACGAAACGGCCAGTGTCATTTACATGCTCGGTGAGTACTACAAAGCCAGCAAAGACCGCACCCTGATACATAACTTTTTTGACACCTTTATTGACCCTTGCGCCAACTTTTTAGCTGAATTTATCGACACCACGACCGGCTTACCCCACGCCAGCTACGACCTGTGGGAACAGAAATTCTTAACTTCTACTTATACAGTCTGCACTGTCATCGCCGGGCTAGAAACTGCCGCCGAACTGGCTGAGGCGGTTGATTACCCCGATAATGCCGTGCGCTGGCGGCGCATGGCCGGTAATATTCGCGGCAACCTAGACAAACTTTACCATCCTGACGGCTACTTCCGTAAAGGCTTCCTGCTGCAGCAGGATGGCAGTTTGGCTTATGACGATACTCTGGATGCCTCCAGCTTTTACGGGCCTTTTATGTTTGCCCGCTTGCCGCTCGACGACGCCAGGCTGGCCAGTACCGCCCAGCAAGTTACGGACCGGCTGTTCAATTCCAGCCCGATTGGCGGCGTAGTCCGGTTTGAAAATGACGATTACTTCCTAGATAAGCGCCAGTATAAAGGCAACCCCTGGTTTGTTTGCACTATGTGGCTAGCACAATACTTCTTCTGCATCGGCGAGAACGACAAAGCCAAATCGCTGCTTGATTGGGGCTTGCAGCGGCGCGCTCAGAGCGGGGCTTTTAGTGAGCAATATGACCCGGAAAACGGCTTCGCCATCGGTGTCACGCCGCTAGTTTGGAGCCACGCCGAATACATCAATACCCTGCTCGATATGGCCGCTCCGAAAAAACCTATGGTAAACTCCTAATATGGATAGGTTCTTAGGAATCGACATTGGCGGTACCAAAACTCTGCTAGCAACTTTGTCGGAAGACGGCCACATTCTCCAAAGCCGGCACTTTCCTACGCCCCAAAGCTATGAAGAATTCTTGCACGAGTTAACGTCTAACCTGCAAGAGCTAGAGGTTACTGACGCCAAGGCTTGCTGCATAGGCATCCCGGGCCATATAGACAGAGAAAAAGGCGTCGTATTCGCTCTAGGGAACCTGCCTTGGCGCGACAAGCCTATTCGCGACGACGTTTCTGACTTAATAAGTGGTAAAAAAGTAATTATCGAGAACGATGCCCGCTTAGCCGGACTTTCGGAAGCCCAACTTATAAAGGACCAGTATAAAAGCGTTTTGTTTTTGACCATTAGCACCGGCATTGGTGGGGCTTTAATTGAAGACGGTCAAATAGTTAACGCCCTACGGGACATGGAAATGGGTTTAATGCCCTTATGGCATGGGGACGGGTTTGTGTACTGGGAAAAGTTCGCTAGTGGACGGGCAGTGGTGGAACAATTTGGTAAAAAGGCAGCTGACATAGAAGATCCGGAAACTTGGCATAAAGTAGCCGATAACATTGCCTACGGCCTGGCTGCCGTATGCTCGGTTCTTCAGCCAGAAGTTGTTGTTTTAGGGGGTAGCGTAGGCGCTCATGCCGACAAATTTGGAAACTTTGTGAAAGATTTCTTGACTCAGCACTTGCATCCGGTAGTCAGGCAGCCTAAAGCCATATTGCCAGCCCGCCGCCCAGCCGAAGCCGTCATCTTCGGCTGCTACGAGCTGCTGAAGCAAAAGAATTAAACTGCTATTTGGTTGCTTATATTTTATGTTGTCCGTACAATATCGCGCACAAATAGGCGCGGATTCTCAGGAGTCTGAGAAATTTCCGGTGCTTGGTGCACTGCTGGTCTTATAGATCTGACGATAACATCATCTTCGAAAACAAGAGGCGGCCGCTTACGAGCTTGTCTTGACAGCCGCCAAGCCAAGTACCTTGGATGCTGATTCGAAGAAAGCCCTTTGGCTTGGCCAGGCAAATCGAATTCGCCTTCCCACCAAACTGTTGCACCGCCACGGGTGGCGGTATATGTTACAGGATCATGGCTCTGATAGTCAGTTCTGTTTATACCGTCAAAATGTACCAACCCGGGGCTTAGAGTTCTACGGAAAAAATCTGTCCAATGTAATCCCCAAAATTGCCGGCCATTTGTGATATTACCATTACCGCTCCTAACTTCTAAGCTATGTTGGGTGGTTTGAGAACTCTCAAGGCCTCTTAAGCAACGATAATTGGCGTCTACAAAACGAAGCAAATCAAATTCGAAGTGCGGAACTTCAAGCTGAGCACGCGGTAGACCTTTCGTAGTCAGCGATTCCCAGACTGTCCTGCATAATTCATCTGTGACGCTTATTATTTTAGGTTCCGCGCCAGTTTCTGAAAACTCCGCGTAAACGGTCAAATAAGTGTTTGGCCTAAT
The DNA here is from genome assembly GCA_035478435.1 of Saccharimonadales bacterium (SeqCode). Classification (GTDB taxonomy): domain Bacteria; phylum Patescibacteriota; class Saccharimonadia; order Saccharimonadales; family UBA4665; genus DATLRC01. Next base: position 156,683 of record DATIJT010000009.1, read on the forward strand.
ATCTTCCGCCCACAGTTGATCGAGCTTGCCCACGATTTCAGGAGTGGGTGAAACTATTTTCATTATCTCAAAAACCGGCAATAGACTTTAACGTTTAGGTGCTTCGTTGCGGCCGAGGCTTTTCTTGGTTTCTACAAAAACCACGTGTTTGCGGAGTTTGGGGCTGTACTTACGTAAAGACAGTTTGTCAGGCGTGTTCATAGTATTTTTGGTAGTGTAGTAAATCCGTTCGCCGGACTCTTCGCTGACCATACCGATGATTTTACGTTTGTCGCCTTTTTTAGCCATATCCTGTAGATTCTAACAGATCAGGTTACTTATGTAAACAGTCTTTAATCTGGCTCTCAAAACTCCCATCCTGTCATCCCAGCGTAGGCTGGGATCCAGTACTATTAAAGAGAAAATTCATTATTGACTAGATTCCCGCCTGCGCGAGAATGACTAGGTTTTGAGATTCAGGTTCTTTGGTATTTGAAATCCCGCCTAAGAAGGCGGGATTTAGTGCTTACAATTTTCCATTTGGGGCTTAAAGCCTAAGCACCATACTAATTAAACAACAATAAAACTTAACTGTCCGTGATTATTTTTACAAAACCACTTGATTTTTTGGAGCCGGCGGAGGGAGTCGAACCCACGACCCGCTGTTTACAAAACAGCCGCTCTGGCCACTGAGCTACGCCGGCAGCAGTTACAGTTCTAAAGTGTAGCAAAAACAGATAGGATTTGCTACTATTGGTTAGTTATTCCCACTTAAAATTAAGAATCTGAGCCCTAGCACCTTTTATCTATGCCATCTTAGCTCAGGGGTAGAGCACTTCCAGGGTAAGGAAGGGGTCTCGGGTTCAAATCCCGAAGATGGCTCCACGTGCAGGGATGACGGAGTGGCCAATCGTACCTGACTGTAAATCAGGCGGCTTATGCCTACGGGGGTTCGAATCCCTCTCCCTGCACCACAGAAAAGAGGATTATATGTCCAATAAAAAGTTATTAGTCATACTTGCCATAACAATATTGATTGTTAGCTTAGGGCTGTATATTCGACAAACATACGAACATCGACAAAGCTGTATTACTTACTATGATAAAACTGGTTCGAAAGCACTTTTTACAGACTGTAAAACTGTAAATAAACTCTAGCTTTGTTTATAACCCTGAACCATTGACGACTCCAGAGACTTATTTGATACAATAAAAGCATGAAATGTCCTGTTTGCAAGCAAGAGATGAAGAAAGTTCGTTGGGAAATATCCAATAATTTTAAAATGGCGGAATTTTACAAAGAGTACGATAAAGTTACCTATGAGTGCAAAGATGATGACGTTTGGGTGACGACTGAAATCCCAATCGCCGAAAAAGTAAAGCCTAACCCAGGAAAATAGTTCTAACTTCGTCTAATATGTTGCACCAGAAATTATCAGTAATCTGTGGGGGAAACTGTGCGTAGCTTACGGGCGATCATTTCTGCCACTGCTACTGTCCGTGTAGTATTGGCCCAGATTGAAGCGGTATTTTCCTTGATGCCGCTAGGATAGGTGGCAAGCTCGGCCCTAGTCAAAGGCGCGCTGCCGGCGGGTCCAACCAAGAACACCCCACCTGCAAATTGTCTAGCTACCGTCGCGGCTTCGCTACGGCCGTTAACTTTGATTATGTCTAGTACATCTAACGGATTGCCAAGTTTTGTGCTCAACTTCTCGATAGTATCGCGGTTAGTCAGCTGCGTGGTGTCAATAACAATATCAGCATAAAAGACCATCGAGCCGTTGTAACGAGTTTGGTTAGCAATGACAATTTGTACTTCTTTATCAAGTTCGCGCACGCTTTCCACCTTCTCTGGTACCGGAACTATTGACAGTCCAGCCTCAGAGTTACTAGTGGCTTCAGAAGATATAAACGGCTGCAAACGTTGATACCGGGAACGATTTTTAGCGCAGAATTCCTTCCGGTCAGCAAAATCCACGCCGAACCATAGGATTTGCTTGGGCCCGCCCATCTGAACCGAAGAACGACCATAGGCTTCTGGTGGTCCAAGTCGAGTTAATAGTTCAGCGCACACTCGGCCGGTATCGCCGCCGCCGACTATAGCGATAGTTTTGTCTTTAAAGCGCTGCATTGGTAGGTTGTTGTCGGCATCGCCGAAAATACTTAGGAACTCTTCGGCAGTCAAGACAGTAGAACCGTTGCTCTCCAGCACAGACTCACGTTTACCGAGCCCGCTAGCTATAACTACCTGCTTGGCCTTAATGCGCTTCTGGCTGCCATCTTGTTGATCTTGAATGGTGACCATGAAGTTCTGGCCGCTTTCTTCTACCAGCTCTAGGTCGGCTTCCAAAAACGGCTCGGCGGACAGAAAAGCGTTGGCAGCTGCAGCCACTCCTAAGTCAACATTGGTTGGGTAAGTTTCAAAACTATAGTCAGTTACTTGTAGTGGGGCATGTCGACCTAAGGTGTTAAGGTTACCACTGCTACCAGGCAAGGCAGCGGCGGCTATATCTTCCGGCCGGTGATTGCGGCTATTGATGTAGAAGACCGGCTTAGAGCCGTAGCTTCTAAACTGACCGCCAAGTTTATCACTTGAATCAACCATGATGATACGAGCGCCAGGCATTTGCGCCCTTAACTCGGCCGCCATAGCCGTGCCCTGAATGCCGGCTCCTACAATTACAACGTCGGCACTTAATTTGCCGCCATTGTCTGCTGCCTCTCGGCGCAAGGCCGCTGAAGTCTCAGTGGCCGCGGCATCGAGAGCAGCCATAAAAGCTGGCCGCCTTTCCGGATCGGTCAAGATGGCTGCCAAGAATGGCGCCAGGGCTCGGTGCTGCTCACCGGGGCTAGCCGTATTAGAACGGACAACCCGAGCTGCCCGAATAACTTCAGGTAATTCGGCTGCCGCATGGGTGGCCGACAGTGCCGACCAAAAGTCGCTAAAGGCTTCGCTGCGGAGCCTAGCCGAGCGGTAACGGTGAGCGGCAACCTGAATGGCCTTGTCCGGCTTGACGTCAGCTAAGGTAGAGTCTGTCGCTCCAATCTTGGGAGGTAATAATCCAGTAAAATCATAATTTTTTAATATACGTCGCATAGGGTTTTCACTGACACTCCCAATAGGCCTAGTTGGTTTTGGTTTGTAATAATAATTATCGTATTCTTTGAGTAAAAGGTCGGGGCTAGGGTAATTGGGCTCTATTTGCGGGATTTCTAACTCCCCAGAATAAATTTTTCCTGAGACACTAGCAGCCAAGACTACAGAGCCCAATAGTCTTAATAAATTAGGCATCTTGTCGTCTGGTGACCTACTAATAGGTACTTCAAAATTTGAATTGAATCCTACCATTACTCTCTATATTATACTATGAATAGTCTATATTGGCAAGTAGTAAATGGCGTTTTTCCGCAATACTAATCTACACAACTACCCGGCGGGGGCGGAGGATGCGTTTGGCGCGGTGGGCTGGGACCATTTTCTTTAGTTTGTCTTCGATTAAATCAGCCTCGGCCTGCATGCCATGGCTTTGATAGGCCTTAAATAACAAAGTGTAAGTTTCCTTATTAGGCTCTAGTTCGGCGGCCTTTTCCAATTCTTGGAGCATTAGCTTGATGTTGCCCAGTTTTTCCTGAACCTTGGCGTTGGCCACATGCCTGGCGGCCAGGGTGTCTTCCATTTTTAAGGCTTGCTCAAAGGCAATGGCCGCTTTCTCGTAGTTTTCAGTCTCATAATAGATCAAGCCTAAGTTATGAAGACTGGACGGCGTGGCTTCGATGCTGGAAGCAATTTCGAAACAGTCAATGGCGTCGCGATATTCTTTCTGTTTTGCGTACAGGATGCCTAAACGGTTATAGGCAGCAGCGTTTTTCTCGTCTATTTTCAAAATAGTTAGCAAGGCCTTCTCGGCCCTTAAGAAACGGTTTTCACGCATGCCCTGATGGGCAATATCCCAGAGTTTGCCTAGCCGCTCGCCAACTTTGTGCGAGACATTGCTCAGTTCATCGTCATGAATCCGGGCATTGTAGTAGGCCAATAATCCAAATCCGCCCACGATCAAGAGTTCCAGCATATCCTTATATTATAGCAACACCGCTATAGATTTAATAGGAGATTGGTCAGAGTGAGTTTGGGCTGGGCGTTAGCCAGTAACTGCTCAGTTGCCTTGTAGGAGGCAGTCAGGATTCCGCGCCAGCGTTCCGCGCTGTTACCGGCCGCTTTTCGCAAGGCCATGTGCGCCATTTGGCCAAGTATATAGCACAGATCTAAGCTCATACCCCGGTCTTTAGTGAGCTTGTCGGCAACCAGCAAACGCTCATAGGCCGAGAATTGCAAAAGCTGGCGCGCCAGCCCGGCAGCCTCTACCATCGGATGAGTCTGGTCCTCGTTCAGCAAGGCATAAGTTAGGCCCGGCAGGCTGCCACTCATGGCTAAGGCTTGGGCGATTTTGGCCGAACTAAAGCCAGCTTGATTGAAAAAACCTGTAAGTTCAGCGACATTTGGGCGTTTAACGCTAATTTTCTGGACGCGCGAGCGGATGGTTGGCAAAAGGGATTGCTCATGGGCAGCGCTCAGCACGATAACTGTGTTAGCCGGCGGTTCTTCAAGCAGTTTAAGCAAAGCGTTTTGCGCCTCCACAGTCATGGTGTGGGCGTCTTCTATTAAAGCCAGTCGGGCCAGAGGCTTAGCGCTTGATATTTTAAGCAACAGAAAATGGTCAAGCGCGCGGATGGCATCGATGCCGACGGCTTTATTGTCCACCGTCTTAATGACTTGGAAATAGGGATAAGATTGCAATTTAGGGCCAGGGATTTGTAACAGCGAGGCGGCAATGTGGCGCGCCAGAGCCGTTTTGCCTACCCCTGCAGGCCCAGTTAAAAGCAGTGCGTGGCTGGGACTACTTAAAAAAGCCTCTACTTGTTTTCTGGTATCAAGCTGCAAAACCAAGCTAGTCATAATTCTCTCATTTTACGGCCAAATTCTAGAGGTAGAGTGGTCCGGAAAATTTTACGTTCCCTGTTCGGCAAAGTAGTCTCCAAGCTTAGGGCGTGTAAAAACAGCCGCTCAGCCGGTTTGCCGCCGTACAGATTGTCGCCAACGATCGGGTGACCTAGCTGGGCTAAATGGACACGCAGCTGATGAGTCCGACCAGTCTGGGGTGAAAGCTCAACTAAACTTAATTTGCCATTGCTACGGGAAACTTCGTACTGCGTAATCGCCGATTTGCCATTAGCGCCTACCCTAAAAGTCTGGGGACGTTTGGGGTTTCGCTCGATTGGCATATCGATAATGGCGCGCTCTTCTTTCAACTGCCCTTCGATGATAGCCACGTAGATTTTTTTAACTTTACGCGAAGAAAACTGCTTTTGCAGCCAAGCAAGCGCTTCGGGCGTCTTAGCGCAAATCATCACTCCTGAAGTTGCCCGGTCTAAGCGGTGTACAATACCCGCTCGCTCACCGCTGAGGTCTTTGACGCGGGCCGCCAACCAAGTAGCCACCGTGGCTTCCGGGTTAAAAGCGCCCTTACTGTGGGTTAGCACGCCCACTGGTTTGCTAACTACAACACAATCTTCATCTTCATAGAGAACTTTTAGTTTAATGGCAGGAATTTTCTTCAAAGCGCCAAAATCATAATCTACCTTAACTTTATCAGTCGGCCGGATTTTATAACTGCTCTTGTCAACGACCCTACCGTTCACTTCTACCTTGCCTGTTTCGATCAACTTCTCTGCCGATGAGCGGCTTAGCTGCGGCAAAAGTTCCACCACTTTAAGGTCTAAGCGCTGGGCATCTAAACTATCCATTACGGACGTAGACCGACAGCCTTTTGTACCTTAGCAAGAGCCGTGTTGGCAATTTCGTTCATGGCTTGTTCGGAAGCTTCGAGTTTCTGCTTTAAAGCAGCCTCGTCTACCTTAGCCAGTTTGCTTTGGAAATCTACCAAGAATTGCTTTATGGCCTCAGCCACCGCGCTTTTAAGTTCGCCGTAACTACTCTTGCCTTCCCACTCCTTGGCTACTTCGCTCACTTCCCGTCCCTGCAATAGCGCTAAGATTTGCAGTAAGTTGCTGATACCTGGCTGCTTGTCAAAATCCAGATGAATCGAGGCAAGCGAATCGGTGGTAGCACTCATGACTTTACGCGCCGCTTCATCCGGATTATCGCCTAAGAATATTATGCCTTTGCCCGTATTATCACTTTTGCTCATCTTTTTAGCCGGGTCCGCCAAGTCTTTAATACGCAAACCTTGGTCTTTGCCAAAAAATTCATGCTGTTCCTTGGCCGGTTTAGGCACAGTAAACAAGTCGCCAAACTTAGCGTTCATGCGTTCAGCAATATCACGGGCAAACTCCAGGTGCTGGGTTTGATCATCTCCCACAGGCACATAAGTAGTTCCGTAAAGTAGAATATCAGCCGCCATCAGTACAGGGTAATTAAATAACCCTACAGAAACATGCGGAAGCCTGACAAAACTTTCAACTCTTGCCCTATCCCTTGGGTCATCTCTATTGACAGCGCCCATATTATTTGGGGGTGATGCTCGCTCATACAATTCATACAGTTGATTAAACTTGTCTTTAAACTGCGTCATCCGACTCACTTCGCCAACCCCCGTAAAACAATCCAGAATCCAAGTAAGTTCGCTGTGCGCTGGAATATAGCTCTGGCGATAGATGTAAAGGTCGGGGTTGGTTAAATCAAGTCCAGCGGCTACGAATAGCTTTAAATTATTTAAAGTCTGGCTATAAAGTTGGGTGTGATCTATAGGTGTTGTGAAACTATGCAAGTCTGGCACGAAGAGGTTGATTTGGTAATCGCCAGCACGTTTTTTGGCCATGTCGACTATAGGCAGCAAAGCGCCAAAATAGTTGCCAATATGCAAGTCGTTATTGGCCCTCAGCCCCGTTAAAATCACCGGTTTAGTCATACTTCATCAAATATTATACATCACCGTATCTTTAAATGATGTTACTGTCTGGACTAACTATATATTTATTCGCAAAGGAAAGCTCGGTTATCGTGGTAAGTATCAAGAAGGCCTTCTGGAACCATTAAATGGTGCCTCCGAACATATTCCTCGGCTGTAATACCTTCTAAATATTCCATAGGCGGCGCATGAACTGCGAATTCTCTAAAAGGCATCATCTTGATTGACCTGCCTTTAGGATCTTCTGCCAAGATTTGCACCTTTTTGGTCAATAATAGCTCTGCGGCAAAGTCGTCTGGGCTAAGATGGGATTCTCTGGCAAGGGATCGACGAGGAGATACAAGGGCTCCAACGTGGTAACCCCTTATATAAGCATCAACCAGTTCCGCATCTTTAAATACTTTGATAGATTGTCTTGAATCTTCACAGTCTTCTACAATGAAATACGAACCTTTGTCGACAGCTGCGTTAGAGTCTTCTCTGATCCATCTTTTAATGGTCTCTACAAGAGTATTTTTAAAATCCTGGATCTCTGCCGTACTAAATGGGGCAGGCTCTGAACTGATTTGAGCCGAGGGCAAAGAACTAGGAGACGCTGACGTATTTACTGGTTTTGGTCTGTTTTCGTTGTTTGGATTGATACTTTTATGCGTGCACCCTACACTAAGAGCCAAAACCGTAAAGCCAAGTCCCCAACTTATAAAACGATTCCTGCGCTGATTTAGAAGAGTCTCTGACATAGAAGGAACTTCTAACGCTTTGTGAACTGGCGTTGTTTGCGGGCGCCTTTGAGGCCGAACTTCTTGCGTTCTTTTTCGCGCGGATCCCGGGACATCAGGTCGGCTCGCTTTAAAGTACTCTTAAATTCTTCGTTCATGGTTACCAATGCCTTAGAAATCCCTAGGCGAATGGCTTCGACTTGGCCGTCATGGCCGCCACCAGAAACAACAACACTTATATCGTATTTGTTATTTTGGTCAAGGACGGTAAACGGCTGCTGCAATTTAGCAAGCAAGTACTTGCTGTCAGCCAAAAATTCACTAGCTGACTTACCGTTAATCGTCATCACACCTTTACCGCCTTGCAAGCGAACACGAGCTGTGGCGCTTTTGCGACGACCTAGAGCATAAAAGTAAGTATTTTTCTGGGGCATTACAAGCTTCCTCCAGAAGCAATTATCAATTTACAATTTACAATTTTCAATGAGAAAGAAGAGGAGACCATTATTTATGGTCCTTTACTGAGATTACGGTTGGTTTTTGGGCTTCGTGTTGGTGCTGGTCATCGACGTAGATTTTGAGCCGTTCGAGACGGGCGGCGCGTAACTTATTAACCGGCAACATGCCGCGAATGGCCTTAAGAATAACAGTTGCGGGATCTTTTTGCATTTGCTCGTTTAGGCTCGTTTCCGTCAGGCCACCTGGGTAGCCGCTGTGGCGGTAGTAGGTTTTCTTATCCAGTTTATTGCCAGTCACTTTTAGGTCTTTGGCATTGATAACAATAACGTAATCTCCGCAATCAATATGATGGCTAAACTGCGGCTTGCCCTTGCCCGTCAGCAAGGTGGCGATTTTAGTAGCTATCCGACCCAATGGAGCTTCGCTAGCGTCAATAACATACCACTTTCTAGTGACATCGGTTGGCTTAGCGCTATAAGTTTTCATGAATTTGGCTCCTTAGCAGCAGCTGGCTTTTTACCAGAAGGCTTAGCGGACGTCTTGGGTTTAGGCGCAGCTTTAGCTACTGGCGTTTCCTTGAGGTCATCCACGAAGGTAACGCGGGCTAGTTCGGCGTTATCGCCCCTGCGGTTAGATAACTTTTCAATCCTGAGGTGGCCACTGGAACGGCCTGTGAGCTTAGGCGCGATTTCGTCAATCAACTTATGGGCGCTGGCTACAGTCTGAAGACCTGCTATAATTTGTCGGCGATTGTGCAAATCGCCTTTTTTAGCTTTGGTGATTAACTTCTCCATATAAGGCACGATTTCTTTAGCTTTTGGCAGCGTAGTTTCAATAGCTTCATACTTGACTAGCGAATCAGCCAGGCCTTTGATCAAGGCCGTGCGCGGTCCTGTTTCGCGGTGGAATTTTTTACCTTGATAGCCGTGCCTATGCATTCTTTAAAGCTCCAACTCCGCTAGTTTTTCCTTGACTTCATCTAGGGCTTTGCTACCAAAACCTTTTAGATCACGCAGTTCGGCTTCGTTCAGCGCGAACAAGTCCTTAATGGTGTGGATTTCGTTATTTATGAGGGCATTGGTTGTACGAGCAGAGAGATTAAGGTCCTCGATGGAAGTGTTAAGCACCGATGGTTCGTCGCCATTAACATCCATGGTAGTACTGCTTTCAGCCGTACCGCTTTCGGTAGCCACTGGGCTCATAGCCACCCGGGTCTTACCAGCTAAGGCTGTGTATTGATTGACTAAAATGGCGGCAGCCTCTTCAAAGGCGTCGCTAGGCGTGATGGAACCGTCAGTATCAATGGTAATCAGCAACTTGTCCAGGTCGGTCATCTGGCCAACGCGAGTGTTCTCTACCTTGTAGCGGACTCGTAAAACCGGGCTGAAGATGGCGTCTAAAGCTACCATGTCGCTGGCTTTTTTGGCGGCGGCTTCCTCAATAGTGCGATAACCGCGCCCAACCTCTACTACCAAATCAATAGTTAATTTACCTTTGGCGTCATCAATCGTGGCAATTACTTGATCGGGGTTGACGATTTCAACATCGGCGTTAGTTTGAATGTCTTTAGCAGTCACTACGCCTTTGCCTTGTTTGACTATGCGTAGATTCTGCAGCTCCTCGCCATAGACGCGGAAGCGGACACTTTTAAGGTTAATCATGATATCTACCACATCTTCTTTGATGCCTGGCACAGTAGTAAATTCATGGGTAATACCCTCGATCTTAAAGGCTGTAACCGCCGAGCCGGAAATACTAGACAGTAGTACTCGGCGCAACGAATTGCCTAGAGTCATGCCATAACCGCTATGCAAAGGCTCAACCATAAACGTCGCGCTGGTGGCACTGTGGTCGTCGACGTTAACAACTCCTGGTGTGTGAATGACATTTGACATACTTCTACTTTTCCTCCCTTAACGTGAGTAATACTCTACTATTAATTGCTCATTGATTTCTGGTTCAGCATCTTCGCGAGTGGGCAAGCCACTAACGTTCAACTCCACTTTTTTACGATTAACTTTAATCCAAGTTGGGGTGTCGGCTGGCGCCGGACTAACGTCATCTAGCTTCTTAAAGTACTCGGTGGTGTGGCCATGAGGCCGTAGGCTAATAGCATCGCCAACTTGCAATCGTAGTGAGGGGATATCCACTCTGACGCCATTTAGCAAAAAGTGCCCATGGCTAACCAATTGCCGGGCAGCCCGACGGGAAGGGGCAAAACCAGCTCGGTAAACGGCGTTATCCAAACGGCGCTCTAGATATTGAAGTAAAATAGTGCCGGTTTGGCCCTGGCGCTGGCTAGCTTCTTGCATCAATTTACTAAACTGGCGCTCCAGCAAACCATAAAGCCGCTTAACCTTCTGCTTCTCACGCAGCTGCAGTGAATACTGGCTGCTCTTGGTGCGAACGTTTAGCCCATGCTGGCCGGGTGGCGCTGACCGCTTAACCAAAGCTTTATGGGCTTTAGGGTGCAAAGCGTAGCCTTCGCGTCGGCTCATTTTAACAATTGATCCTAAATCTCTAGCCATCAGGCGCGCCCTCCGGTCGCTTCAGTTAGCAATTCACAGTTAGCAATTTTCAATGAAGGAGAACGCTTCGCGTTCAGAGTATTTTCATTGCTAATTGGTAATTGGTAATTCATTGCTAATTGCTCATTGCTAATTGTGAATTGGAATGACGAAGTCATGACTAGACTCTCCTGGCTTTCCGTGGGCGGACGCCACCATGTGGCACGCCAGTTACGTCTTTGATGCTCTCGACATGGATATTGAGTGGTGCCAGCGACCTAATAGCGGCATCGCGGCCTAGGCCTATACCCTTAACGAAGACATCAACCTTAGCTACGCCATATTGTTGTTTGGCGGCTTGGCCAGCTCGCTCGGCTGCGACCTGAGCTGCATAGGCCGTACCCTTTTTAGAACCTCTGAAACCACAGGTTCCAGCACTGGAAGTAGTTAGTACATTGCCTTTGCCGTCTGTAAAACTGATGACCGTGTTATTGAAAGTAGCTAGGACGTGCATTTGCCCACTAGGGACATTGCGTTTAGCTTTCTTGCGCTTGGCAGCTGGCTTAGGAAGCTCTTCAGTTGGTTTAGTCTGGGTGGTAGTGTCGCTAGTTTCTGGCATTTCAAATATTCCTTTAAGCGGCCTTAGGTCTTCGATACAGCCTTCTTAGCTGTACCACCTACGGTTATTTTCTTGCCCCGGCGGGTGCGGGCGTTAGTACGGGTTTGCTGGCCGCGTGACGGCAAATTAGCGGCGTGCCTTAGGCCACGGTAAGCCTTGATATCTTTCAGGCGTTTGATGTTGCCACTGACAATTCGCTGCAACTCACCTTCAACGGTATAACTGGCGTTAATAGCCTCTTGGATGCGGCCGATTTCAGCATCTGTCAAGTTTTTGACCCTCACAGTTGATTCGACTTTGGCAACTTTCAAAATATCTTGGGCGCTTTTGGGTCCAATACCGTAAACATAAGTCAATGCTATTCCTACCTGTTTCTCATTTGGGATTGTAACTCCGGAAATACGAGCCATCGGCTAACCTTGCCTCTGCTTGTGCTTGGGCTTTAACTTGTTAATAACATACAGCCTGCCTTTGCGGCGGACAATTTTGTCATCGGGGCTGATTTTTTTGACGGATGCACGCACTTTCATGCGGATCATTGCTCCTTAAAGTGGTCAATGACACACTGCTTAATTATTATGATTTGCGGTAGGTTATCCGACCCTTCGTAAGATCGTAAGGTGTCAATTCAACCGTTACGCTGTCACCGGGAACTATGCGAATGAAATGCTTGCGCATTTTGCCGGCGACATGAGCTATAATCTGGTGGCCATTTTCGAGTTCAACGCGAAATTGCGTCCCAGGCAGCGTTTCCACTATTGTCCCGGTTAACTCGATTACTTCTTTGTTGGCCGCCATAAATATAACAGTACTCAATTATATCAGTTAAATTATCTGTTTGTAAAGAGTTTTTATACTAACCCACTGCCCTCATGCCTTTGAGGCTGTTTTCAGTATCCATAATAGCACATGCCAGTTAGTCTTTGCCAGGTTTTTTACGCCTTAATCGTGGTAAGAAGCGAAGCCTCCTAGCCGCGCTAGCTGCTTCGACCGCTGTGGCCGGTTCATAAAAGAAATCTGGCTGAGCATACTGGTCATAAGTGACCATTAAGGCCCGTGACTCAACAGCCCGCAGGGTTTGTAAGGCAACTGATACTAAGATAAGCACGCTGGTGCCGCCAATAGTGATGTTCTGGCTAACGTATATCTGGGCTATGATTGGCAAGATCGCCAAAAAGCCTAAGCTAAGGGCACCAAATAAGGTCAAGCGATTCACTACTTTGGCCAAGTGACGTTCGGTTTGCTGCCCAGAGCGTACACCCTCCAGGAAACCGCCTTGTTTTTGCAGATTTTCGGCAATCTCTTTGGAGTTGAAGGTGATACTGGTGTAAAAGAACGTGAACACAAACACTAAGGTGAAGTAAGTAACGGGATAGATAAAGGGTTGCCAACCACCGGCGGCGAAGGTTCTGGATGATGGCGGCTGAAACCAACTAAGCAGATTAGCGCCTATGTGCTGTAAGTGCGGGCTATGCGCCCCGGCCATCAACTGGCCGGCAAAACCCGGCACACTAAGGAAAGCCACCGCAAAGATAATCGGCACCACCCCGGCCGTGATTAACTTGACCGGCAGGACGGTGGTCACGCCGCCGTAGGCCCGGTTGCCTTGAACCCGTTTAGCGTAATTGACAGTCAGGTTGCGGGAGGCTTCGTTGAGCATCACTACGGCCCATGTTACAAGTAGTACCACTACTAGAATAACTAAGCTATAAATAAAGGCCTTCTGGTTAATCGGTAATGTATGGCCAAATAAATGCCAGCGCCCACTATCCCCTAAAACTGAACCGATAATTTGGGCAATGGTGGCCGGCAATCGACTAACAATACCGACTGTAATAAGCAGCGATATACCATTGCCTACTCCCTGCTCGGTTACGAGTTCACCCAGCCACATCAGTAGCATCGAGCCGCCAGTCAGCGCTCCGACCATTAACACCCACTGCGCCAAAGAAGTATGGGCTGTTATGTCGCCAATACCGCCAATACTTTGGGCCGACTGCCGGATTAGATAAATCGAACCAACGGATTGAATAATCGCCAGCGGGAACGTTAGGATACGGGTGTACTGGTTGATCTTCTTCTGGCCGAATTCGCCCTCTTTATGTAGCGCCTCGAGCCGGGGAATGGCTTTAGTGAGTAGTTGCATGATGATGGAGGCATTAATGTAGGGGCCTAATCCGGCAATCATGATCGAGAAGTTAGCCAGGGCGCCACCGGACAGAACGTTTATAAAGCTCAGGAGTTGCGGAGTGTTCGCTGAATTAAACAGATTTTCGAGAACTTGCTTCAGAGTTTGGGGATTGCTTAGTGGTACGGGTATGTGGGCCAGGACGCGAAAAACCAGCAGTATGCCCAGTACCGCGAAGATACGCTTACGCATATCATTATTGCCGAGCGAACGCCAAATAATCTTCCAGTTCATATTTTTCTAATCTGCCTCAAATCTCAAAATAGTATACAAGATTTACCGCTCATCGGTAAAGGCTTTATCTTCACCCAAGTAACCGCCGCTTTGCCGGGTCCACAGCTTGGCGTAAATACCGCGCTTGTTTTTGAGCAGCTGGTCATGCCTTCCGATCTCGACAATTTTACCTTTATCCATAACTACTATGCTATCCATTTTCTGGATAGTGCTCAGGCGGTGAGCGATAACAATCGCCGTGCGATTTTTCATCAGTTCCCAGATAGCGCTTTGAATGTATTTTTCGCTCTCACTGTCCAGGGCACTGGTGGCCTCATCCAGTACTAAAATCGGCGCGTCCTTTAGTAAAGCTCTAGCAATGGCCACTCTTTGCCTCTGGCCACCGGAGAGTTTGACGCCGCGCTCGCCAACCAGCGCCTCAAAGCCTTTAGGTAATTCCTTAACAAATTCACTCACATAGGCCAATCCCGCTGCCTGCTCGATCTCTTTCAATGAAGCTCCTGGCTTGGCATAGGCGATGTTTTCAGCAATACTGCGGTGGAAAAGTAGCGGTTCTTGCGGCACGTAGGCAATCAGCGAGCGCAGATCGGTCTGGGCTATGTCCCTTAGGTCGTGGCCATTGATGCTAATACTGCCCTGGGTGGTGTCTATAAAGCGCAGTAAAAGCTTGGTTAAAGTGGTCTTGCCGCTACCTGAATAACCGACGAGGCCTATTTTCTGGCCACTTTTAACTTCCAGTGTAAAGTCGCTGACGGCATCGTTCCCGTCGGCAGCTTCTGGATAGTGGTAGCTGACAGCTTGAAAGTTTAGGGTTAGATCTTGCTTGGTCGGCAAAGCTATGGCCTCAGGCTTGTCAACAACTGTAGCCGGAATCAGCATAGTAGCTACCGGCTGATAGGCCATGCTCATGACCTTCTCATAGTCTTTAATCATATCGCCGATTTCAATCGTGGTATTGATAAGCCTCAGCACATAAAACTGCACTAGGGCGACGATAGCTATGCTAATGGCGCCATTTTTATAAAGCCGGGCCGATACTACCAATAAAATAGCAGTTATGATCGCCAGCAACATGCTCCTACCAAAGTTGGAAGGGATAAATAAATCCCAAGATTTTAGCTGGGCGTGATACCATTTTTTGAGTGCACCGCTTAACCTTTTGCTTTCATAACGTTCATTGGCAAAACTCTTGACGGCCGTGGCGTGAGACAACGCGTCGCCCAACACCCCGGCTAGTTGGCTGCTGGCTTCGCTCAGTAAGCGGCGGTATTTGAGACGATAGCCCGCCACGGCGATAGTAAAGCTTAAGACTAGTAGCATGCAAACCAAAGCAATCAGTGCCAAAACAACCGACTTGAACGCCAGGATGACCAGGCTGAAGATAATGATCACGGCAGTCTTCGGTATAGCGAAATGGACTAGATATTGATAATCAACAAAGGCATCCCGCAGTCTCGCGGCTTGAGCGCCCAGCGCACCAATGTAAGTATTGCTATAAAAATCGTAATCTTTGCTTAGGTAGTTCGAGAAAATTTCGCGCTGAACGAAAACACCGCCGGCCGTACCATTACGATTAAAGGCCCAAGTAGCAATACTCAGTAGGACGTTAGCTACCAGCGCTAGAATTACTACCTGTAAGGCATAGCCAGGTACTCTCTCAAAATGCTTGGTAATGACCGCTTCAATGCCGTAAGCCACAATCAATGAGATATAAACATTGGTTATGAAAAACACTATGGGGTGCAATAGAACGGTAGTTAAAAGATGGCCTTTAGACTGCCACATAGCCCGCCAGTATAGTTTGTGAACTTCGCGGCTAACATGCTTATCTCGCTGAATTTCAGATACAGGCATACCTTAAATATTACTTTAAGCGGACGGTATCTACAAAAAACAGAAACGTCTAAGATAAAGATTTATTTTTTTGGGTAGTCTTAGTGCGAGCCAAGCGAGCTGTTTTTTCGAAAGAGCCGCCGGCTTCTTGGATGGCGGCAATAGCTGACTCTGAAGCAGCTTGGAGCTTAACGACTATTTTCTTGGTAACTTTACCGCGGCTCAGCAGTTTGACTGCGGCATAAGGGCTGCTGACTAATTTAGCTTCAGCTAGTACACCAGAGTCAACAATTTTATTGGCAAATTGGTCAAGTTGATCGGTATAAACATTTTCAGCGGGAGTGCGCAGGCTACGGAAGCCGGGCAATTTTGGCAATCGCTGCATTAATGGGTTTTGGCCGCCTTCAAAGCCCGGGCGTTTACTGTAGCCGGTGCGGGATTTTTGGCCTTTTGTGCCACGCCCGGCGGTTTTACCCTGGCCAGCGGCAATCCCGCGGCCAACCCGCTTGGGACTTCTAGATTTTTTAACTTGTAGTTCGTGGTACTTCATAATGCGTTATTCCTTAACCGCAACTTTTGCTTTAGGCGTAGCTCTAGATTTAGGTTCTGTAACTTTTACGGGTGCCTTAGCTGTAATCCATTTATTGGCCGGAGTCAATTCTTGCAAGGCAGCCACTGTGGCATAGGCAGTATTAGCTTTGTTAGACGAACCAAGCGATTTGCTAAGGACGTTACTAACGCCGGTTACTTCCAAAATGGTCCGCACCACACCACCGGCGATCAGGCCAGTACCAGCGCTAGCGGGCATGAGCAAGATCTTGGCTCCGCCAACACGTGCTTCTGTGTCGTGCGGCAAAGTGCCTTTATAAAGCGAAATGGTCACTACATGCTTTTTGGCAACTTCTGTGGCTTTGGTAACGGCCGCGGTAACGTCAGAACCCTTGGCAATCCCAATGCCAACCTTACTCTTACGGTCGCCAACTACTACTAGAGCGCGGAAACGAAAACGGCGACCACCCTTGACTACACGCGCGACTCTATCAATGTGCAAAGTCCGCTCATCGTATTGTTTTTCTTCTTGGGGCAGTTCGCCGCGGCGAGGTCGGCGGTCGTTAGTTTGTCCTCTGTTGTTAGCCATGCTTAAAACTCCAATCCTGCTTGACGGGCTCCGTCAGCTAAAGCGGCAACTCGACCATGGTAAAGCTTGCCGCCACGGTCAAATACAACCTGTTTAATTTTGGCGGTCTTGGCTTTGGCTGCAATATCCGCGCCGACTAAGGCAGCTTTTTCAGTCATGCTCCCCGATGATTTTTGACCGATGGTGCTAGCCGCTGCTAAGGTTCTTCCTGTTGAATCATCTATAATTTGGGCCGAAATATGATTCAGACTAATATGCACGCTCAAGCGAGGCCGCTCGGCGCTGCCACGAGCCAATTTACGGACTCGGTTAGCACGCAGAGCCCGGTTTTGCATTTTCTTAACAAGTCTATTCATATCTCTTATGCCTTTTCCTTACCAGATTTACCACTTTTACGGATTATGCGCTCACCTTCGTATTTAATGCCTTTGCCCTTATAAGGTTCTGGTTTCTTAAGAGCACGGATTTCGGCGGCGACCTGGCCTACTTGTTGCTTATCTACACCGCTTATGGTTATGGTGTTTTGCTCTACGTTAGCATTTACCCCACTTGGTAGTTTATAAATTACGTCGTGCGAGAATCCCAGATTTAATTTTAAGTCAGAGCCTTGCATAGCTACACGGTAACCCACGCCATTGATTTCTAGCTTTTTGCTAAAGCCTTGGCTAACGCCTTCGATCATATTGCTCAGTAATGAGCGCATCAGGCCATGCTTGCCGCGGACTTTAGGCTCGTCATTGGCTCGGGTTACGATTAGCTCCTCGCCCTCTTGCTTAACGGTTATCTGGGCCATCGTGAATTGCTTCAGACTGCCTTTCGTGCCATTGACTGTAATCTCATGAGGCTCGGTCACGATTGTCACGCCGCTGGGGATGGTAATGGGAGATTTGCCTATTCGACTCACGAGTCGCTCCTTTCAGTCGCTTCAATTAGCAATTTACAATTTACAATTTTCAATGATGGCAAGTGCTGCGCATTTATTATATTTTTTTCATTGGCAATTGGTAATTGGTAATTCATTGCTAATTGATCATCGTTAACTGTGAATTGGAATGACGCAGTCATGACTAATAAACCTTGCAGATTAATTCGCCGCCAACGCGCTGTTTCTTAGCTTCATCGCCGGTCATCATGCCTTTTGAAGTTGAAACAATCACCACGCCGCGGCCACGTTTGACTACCGGAATTTCTTGAGCTCGCACAAAATGTCGCTTACCAGGTTTGCTGACGCGGACGATTTCCGTAATACGAGCGTTGCTCGATTCGTCGTTCAAGATTAAGACCAGCGTTTTGCCTACAGTGGCGTCACTGACCTTAACATCGTCTATGAAGTTGCCGTCTTTAAGCAAGCGGGCAACTGCCTCTTTAACTTGCGAATGCGGCAGGCTGATTTCGTGCTTGCGCACCGCGATGGCATTACGGATTCGGGCTAGCATGTCGGCGATAGGATCAGTTGAAGTTATACTCATCTTACCTCCTACCAACTCGACTTAGTTACACCAGGGATTTCTCCCTTGCTTGCATGCTCACGAAATGAAATGCGCGATAAGCCAAATTGGCGCATATAGCCGCGCGGCCGGCCCGTTTCAATGCAACGGTTTGTCAGGCGAGTACGGCTGGAGTTACGAGGTAGTTTAGCCAAGCCTTCTTGGTCACCCAACTCTTTCAATTCGGCCCGCTTAGCCGCGTATTTAATAATCATGCGCTTGCGTTTTTCATCGCGTACTACAATAGACTTCTTAGCCATTATTTGCGCCTCCGGCTTATGAGACAAACTACGTTTTTCTCATCGCGCAGAGTTTGGAATGAATCCAAACTCTGGCTGCTCTTTTCCTTAATAAACATCATTACTTGTTCTCCTTCTCAAATGGCAGGCCGAGTTTTTCTAGTAGCGCTCGGGCATGTGCCTTATCTTCGGTCTTGATGACAAATATTACTTGCAAACCGTGAACCGTCGTAGTCTCATCAAAGCTTAACTCGGGGAATACCGACTGGTCAGTTAAACCTAGAGAATAATTGCCCTGGCGGTCAAAAGCTTTAACCGGTACTCCATGAAAATCACGCAGCCTAGGCAAGACAATGTTAATCAATCGGTCGACAAATTCGTACATCCGCTCACCACGCAAAGTCACTTTTAGGCCGATTTTGTTACCTTCACGCAGCTTGAAGCTGGCAATTGATTTTTTCGCAGCCGTCTCAACAGGTTGTTGGCCAGTAATTTTGCGCAAAGTATTAGTTGCCGCGTCCATAAGTTTGCGCTCATCTTTGGCTTTGCCCAGCCCCACATTCAGAACTACTTTCTCCAGCTTTGGTGCTTGGTGGATATTCTTTAAACCTAATTCTTTTTGAAGGTCCTTAACCCATTTGCCGATATACTCTTGCTGCAGGCGAGGTTTGGTACTAACGGTAGAAGTAGCCATCACACGCTCCTTCCGGTCGCTTCAGTTAGCAATTCACAGTTAGCAATTAACAATGAAGGAGAACGCTGCGCGTTCAGAGTATTTTCATTGGCAATTGGTAATTGGTAATTCATTGCTAATTGCTCATTGCTAATTGTGAATTGGAATGACGAAGTCATGACTTTATCTCCTTGCCGGTTGAGCTATAAATCCGTGTCTTATTGCCTTTAGCATCTAGCTTATAGCCAATTCGGCTAGGCTTTTTAGTGCCTGGTTCGACAATCCCGACTTTACTCACCCAGATCGGCTTGGTAAGTTCGATAATGCCACCCTGCGGATGTTCGCGATTGGGTTTTTGATGCTTCTTAACTATATTGATGCCTTCCACCGTAACTTTATTTTCGCTTGGGTGAGTAGACACAATTTTGCCGGTGCGACCCTTGTACTTACCGGAGCGGACTACTACGGTGTCGCCCTTTTTAAGTCGAATTTTATAAAGTTTATCCATCTTATAGTACCTCTGGAGCCAGTGAAATTATTTTGGCATAACCTTGGTCGCGCAGTTCGCGCGGTACGGGACCGAAAATACGGGTGGCTCGCGGCAGTTTATCATCGCCAATAATGACGGCTGCGTTGTCATCAAAACGAATTGTCGACCCATCTTTGCGGCGAATTTGGTTGCGGGTACGAACTACCACGGCCCTGACAACCGATTTCTTCTTAACATTACCGCTCGGGTTAGCGTCTTTAACAGTAGCCACAATGACATCGCCTACCCGGGCATAACGGCGACGGGTACCACCCAATACACGAATGCACAGGATTTCTTTGGCGCCGCTGTTGTCGCAAACATTTAGCCTGGTTTCTTGCTGGATCATTCGCCGCTCTCCTCAATTTCCTCGGCTTTTTCAGTTTTCTCATCTCGCTGTTTGCGAGTTTCTTCTTCAGTCTCGTCTTTGGTGATCGCCAAAACGTCTTCGCGCAAGACCGGCTTTTCTATGATCTGGCTAAGTACATGACGTTTGCGGGCACTAAGCGGCTTGGTTTCGACAATCGCCACCTTGTCGCCGACTTGGGCTTCATTCTTCTCATCATGGGCCATGAATTTTTTGCTCATTGTGTACTGCTTGCGGTAGAGGGGATGAGTTTTACGAGTTTGGACTGTCACCACAATAGTCTTGTCCGGCTTAGCAGAAGATACGATACCGATAATTGTTTTAGCCATTACAAGGCCTCCTTAGTCAGTTGTTCACTCAGAACGGTTAAGATGCGCGCTAAATCTTTGCGTTTATGCCGGATCAGGCGGACATTTTGAACTTCGCCCAGGTGTAAGCGACGGCGAAGTTCGCTAATCTCTTCACGCAGTTTCGTGCTTTCAGTCGTTAGGTCCGTGGTAGAAAGCTTACGGATTTCAGCAATTTTCACAGCTATGCCTCCTCCCGACTTAGAAACTTGGTCTTGATGGGCAATTTGTGGGCGGCCAAGCGCATAGCTTCGCGGGCAGTTTCTTCAGTGACGCCTTGCATCTCAAACAAAATAGTCCCAGGGCGAACTTTGGCTACGAAAAATTCCGGGTTGCCTTTGCCGCTACCCATTTTTACGTCTTGCGGTTTACGAGTGACTGGCGTGTGCGGAAAAATGCGGATCCAGATTTTACCGCCACGCTTAATGTAGCGGGTCATAGCTTGACGGGCAGACTCGATCTGGCGTGAGGTAATCCGTTCGTTGTCCTGGGCCTGCAAGGCATAATCGCCATAAGCGATGTAATCGCCACTGGTAGCCACACCTCGAATCCGGCCCTTACGGACCTTGCGGTGTTTAGTGCGACTCGGGATTAACATTGTTAGACTACCTCTCCCTTATAAATCCAGACTTTAACGCCGATGGTACCGGCAGGAGTTTGAGCGTCTACTTGGGCATAATCTATATCGGCCCGCAGCGTGTGCAACGGCACCGAACCGGCTACTTCTTTTTCCCGTCTAGACATTTCCGCCCCGTTTAGCCGGCCGGCCACCTCAACACGCACTCCTTTAGCGCCGGAACGCATAGCCGTGGCAGCCGCGGATTTAGTAGCTCGGCGGAAGCTAATGCGACGCTCCAGCTGATGAGCAATATTTTCGGCTACCAACTTGGCATAGAGGTCGGGTTTCTTGATTTCTTCGATGTTAACCCGGGTCGGCACGCCGTAAATCTTTTCAATACCTTCTTTCAGCTCTTGGGCACCGGTACCACCGCGGCCGATTACGACACCGGCTTTAGCCGTATTAATAGTTACCGTTACCAGGTTTGGCGTACGGGCAATCTCAACTTTATTAATAGCCGCGCGGGAACCTAATTTAGTCTGGATCAACCGACGAACGGCTAAATCGTCTTTTAGGAATTTAGCGTAATCGCGCTTATCGGCGAACCATTTGCTACGCCAGTCTTTGTTGACTTGAAGGCGCATGCTTATAGGATTAACTTTTTGGCCCATTATGCGTTCTCCTTCTTGGCAGCAACTTTGCTAGCCGGTTTATCCTGAGCTTGTCGAATGGGTTTTTTAATTTCGCGCTTATCGCCGTCGACTGTTACGTAAATGTGCGAAGTCTGGCGTTGGAAAGGGTGGGCCCGGCCATGGGAGATCGGACGAAAACGCTTCAAACGAGAACCGGGCGTGACACTAATTTCTGTAATCTGGAGGCTGTCTGGCTTCAAACCATGGTTGTGGTCGGCATTGGCCCGCGCACTTTCAATAACCTTACGAACGGCTACAGCACTGCGACGGGGAGTATGTTCCAGAATAACCAAGGCGTCGGCGACACTGCGGCCACGCACTAAAGCAGCTACTACGCCGACTTTGCGGGGGCTCATCCTAACACCTTTAGCAGCAGCTTTAACAGACATTATTCGCTACCTTTCGCTAACTTACCGCCGTGGCGGCGGAACTTACGGGTGGGCGCGAATTCGCCGAGCTTGTGGCCAACCATATTTTCAGTAACGAAGACAGGCACGTGGACTTTACCGTTGTGGACGGCTATGGTCCGGCCCACAAAATCCGGCGAAATAGTACTAGCCCGCGCCCAAGTTTTGATAATCGTGCGGTCCTCGGAGCCCAGAGCAGCGACCTTCTTGGCCAGCTTGAAATCTATAAACGGTCCCTTTTTCAGTGAACGACTCATTGCTTCGCTCCTTCAGGTTCACGTTGTTGGTACAACTCTCCGTACACTAACTTAGAAGCGACATCTATAGATTCTTGAATCATGAAAGCTCCCATAAAGCTAGCTTTTTCTTCTTCTGTCATCGGCGGCTCAGCAGCAGCAACGAATGTCTCAGCTGTTTCATAAAAATGCTCACCACCAACATTTTCTAAACTCACACTAGCGACGTAATGACCCAGTGCTCTGGTCGCATCTATAGGATCTACTTCACGAAGGCGATTCAGCAGCCTGTTCCAATTTTTATTAGGAATGAGTCGTTGGCCGCTAATTTCATTAAAAATATCTACAATTCCCATAAATTATTTCCTCTTGGCCGCGTGGCGGCTTTTTACGATAAATTGGCTAGTGCTCTTGCGGCGGCGGGTCTTGTAGCCCAGGGTTTTCTGGCCCCAAGGCGTAACAGGCGCGCGGCCCATGTTGTGGCGGCCGCCGTCACCACCACCGTGAGGGTGGTCGACAGCGTTCATGACAACTCCACGCACCGAAGGACGGATACCTTTATGTCGGTTACGACCGGCTTTGCCGATCTTGACGTTCTGATGTTGAACATTACCAATAACCCCTAGGGATGCAGTGCAGTTTTCATTAATCAGGCGAACTTCACCGCTCGGTAAACGGATTTGGGCGAAACCAGCATCACGGCCCATCAGCTGGGCGCTGTTGCCGGCGCTACGGACTAGCTGGGCGCCACGGCCTGGCTGCAACTCTATAGCGTGCAAGGTGCTGCCGATAGGGATGTTCTTGATCGGCAAACGGTTGCCGGCTTCGATAGGCACTTCTTCGCCGCTGTGCAGCTTTTGGCCGACTTTCATACCCTGAACTGCTAAAACGTAATGGTAAGTGCCGTCCGCTTGCTTGATGCGGGCAATGTGGGCTGAACGGTTAGGGTCGTATTCAATCTGTTCGATTGTAGCTGTAATGCCATCCGCCAGGCCGAAGTTGACAGTCCGGTAGAATTTGCGGGCTCCGCCGCCCTTGTGGCGAGTGGTAATCCGGCCTTGGTTGTTGCGGCCACTGCCACGGCGTTTGACAGCCAGCAGTGAGCGCAAAGGCTTACGGGTGGTAATTTCACTAAAGTCTTGCGTACTCATGCCGCGCCGACCGGGAGTTGTCGGGTTGTAAGTTCTGATAGACATTACTTGGTCTCCTTAGCGGCTTTTTTGGCAGCTTTCTCGGCTTGCTTAGCTTCTTTCGCTTCGGCTTCTTCGGCCGCTGCAAAGAACGGCAAACTTTGGCCTTCAACTAAAGTCACATAAGCTTTCTTCAAGTCACTTTCGCGTCCGCGGGCTACTAAACGGCCTTTTTTGGACACACTGCGCTTAGCCTTACCGGGGATGTTGGCAATATTGACCTTCATAACTTGGACGTCAAACTGGGCTTCGACCGCGTGGGCCACTGAGTGCTTGTTAACATTACCAGCTACGTCAAAAGTATAGACACGGCCAGCACTTTGGGCATAAGTCTTTTCACTTAGGCGAGGCTTTAAGACTATCTGCTTATCCATTATTTGTCTTCCTTAGATGTTGAGCCGGTCGAAGTACCTAGCCATTCTTCAATAGCTGCTAAGGCTTTTTCAGTTATCACAATCTTATCAGCATTCAAGGCGTCGAACACATTGACGTAAAGCGCCGAGATAACTTTTAGCCCAGACAAATTACTGGCCGCACGGATTAGTTCAGTTGCTTTTTGATCTACGATCAATAGAACACTGCTATTGGCACCAATTTTTTCTAAGAATTTAGCGAGTTCAGCAGTCTTGCCTGTTTTGCTTTCTACATCTTCAATAATTATCACTTTGCCGGCTTCGGCGCTCAGGCTGAGAGCCTGGCGGATAGCTTGGCGCTTGGCCTTAACGTTCAATTGCTTAGAGTAGTTTTCTTCGCCAGTAGGGCCAAAAGTAATGCCACCGCCGCGCCAAATCGGAACTCGGGATGAACCGAAACGGGCCCGGCCGGTGCCTTTTTGGCGCCAAGGCTTCTTGCCGCCGCCACTGACTAGCCCGCGGGTTTTGGTGACTGCCAAGTTTAGTCGGCCATTAGCCAGGTAAGCCACATAAGCTTCCTGCAATAAGGCGTGGTTGGTCGGAATTACGCCAAAAACAGCCTTGCTGAGTTTAGCTGGGGTAGTCGATTTGGTACCGGCTTTAGTATAGGTAGTTACCGGCATTACTTAGCCCCCTTGAGAATAACGACACTTTTGCGTGGGCCTGGTACGGCGCCTGTAACACCTATGACATTGTGGTCCATGTCGACAATAGCTACTTTAAGATTACGCACCGTAACTTGGTCGTGGCCCATCCGGCCGGCCATCTTTTTACCTTTCAAGATGTGCTGCGGATACATAGAACCGATAGAGCCAGGCCGGCGGTAACTTTGGCCGCCGTGGGTTTTGCGGCCACGGTGAAAATTGTGCCGCTTTATGGTGCCCGCCCAACCCTTGCCTTTACTTGTGCCAGTAACGTGTACGCTGTCGCCCACACTAAAAACGTCGGCGGTAATTTTGGCGCCGACGTTTAGGTCTTCTGGGATTTCGCTAATGCGGAATTCGCGAATGATTTTTGGCATCACCTTGGCAGTTTTAAGGTGGCCAGCCAAACTTTTGCCTAGCTTTTTAGCCTTCTCAGCACCTACCTGGACAGCCGTGTAGCCGTCTTTTTCTTCATTCTTGTGGTGCGTCACCGTATGCTCGCCAACCGAAAGTAAGGTAATAGCCTCAGTAGCGCCGTCTTCGTTGATGGCGGATGTCATGCCGAGTTTTCGGGTTATAAGTACTTTCATAAAACCTTGCTTATTAGTTGGCCTTATCCTTGAGTTAGACATAAAAATGCTTGGTGGCTGGTGGTTTCTACCTCTGTTTTCGTAGACCTACCGAGCACACCAAGTACTCGTCCTTCAAAGACACTAGTAACAGATTAACACAGTTAACTTACCACTGTCAATGTGTTGCAAATTCTACTTCGTTTTGTTACGCTGTATGCTGTAACTATTTAGAAGAAGCTAGGAAATAAACAACTAGCAACAAAATCATAAACGCTACAATTCCTAACTTGACTATGAAGAACTTGAACCGCCAGGCCATGATTCGGTTCTGTTGGTTATAAATCCTCTGCAGGGGATCATTCGGAGTAGTGAAGTTGTGTTTTATGAAACGGAAGTTTGGCATGATTAGTCCTTTAAGCTCTTAGATATAGCCCGACTTGGCTCCAAAAGCCTACGAACATGGCTATGAGCAGTACTGCATATTCAATTTTACGGTCAATTTGGAAGCGTTCGTGCCTAGCTAGCAGCAAACCTACTATTAGGCCGATTGGGATTGGCAATTGGAAAGTCCCGGCGCCGTCAACCACCCGAATCCACTGGGCCCCAACAAGCAAGTAAAGTACAAGTTTTAAGATATAAACTGTGTCTAGCTCAGTTTTTGGTTTTTTAGAGTGTTTTTGTTTAAGTTTTGGCATCTAGCAATATTTAAGCATAAACAGTACGTCATGGCTAATCCGTAGGTGATAAGGGGCGTCGTTGACTGCATCCACATAAGGATTTGCAAGCATAAGCAAAGATTAAGCTCGTGCGGAGGCAAAGTGCATCAAATCATGAGCGTGCAAAACACCCAAACCACTAAATCCTCTTAAATGATTTAGTCTAGGCCTATCAAAAGTCGTTTGGTAGCCGTCCACGTACCCTGGATTAACTCCCATTAACTCAAGAAGACCTACGCCGCTTATGGCTTCTACCGTCCCCAATCTTGGTCTCCGAGTTAACTCTCTTTCCCTGTCAATTGTAGTCTCCCAGTCCCTGGGCTTAATGAGCGGGGTATCTGGTGTGGGATTAACGGCCCGCAAAGCGGTCAGTCCGGCCCCAAGCGCCAGCCCATATAAGCCACCGCCCTCTCGGTATAACTCCTGCAGGACTTCTCCGTAGGTAACAATAGCCTCTGAGAGTAGGTCGTAGTCACCGGCTGACCTTCTTAATGCTTCGGTTAATCCTTGCTCGTGCTGAAGCCTGAAGAACTGAGTTGCCTTTTCTCTGAAGGCATCTGGTTCAACTGGACGTAATCTATACGGTGAACCTAAATAATTCATTTTGGTTATGCCGAGCTACATCTTGATTTCGACGTCGCAGCCGGCCGGAAGGGACAGGTTCATCAGGCTGTCGATGGTCTTGGGGGTTGGCTCAAAAACGTCGATTAGGCGCTTATGGACGCGCATTTCAAACTGCTCGCGGCCTTTTTTGTAAACATGCGGGCTTTTGATGACAGTAAAAGTACTGCGGCGGGTGGGCAGCGGGATCGGCCCGGCCAGTGAAGCGCCAGTGCGCAAAGCCGTATCAATAATCTGCTTAGCAGCTTGGTCGATGACCTTATGGTCATAGGCCTTTAAGCGGATACGGATTTTTTGTTTAATTTCCGGGGCAGCGGCCTTTTTTGCTTCAGCCATATTTAACAACTCCTTATGTGATGTAACATCTTTGAACCGCTATAGAGAGCGGCGCCCAACGACTTTTAGTCATCACCATTAATTTACTGAGGTATTTTACAACAAAAGGGATAATAATGAAATGCTTGAATCCAGACTATCGACTAGAGGTCACATCTAGCTAGCTAAGTCAGCCCGCGCCTGTTCGGCTACAGCAAGTAAAGCGGCCGCTTGGTCAAGAGGTATTTTACCGAAATAAACTAAGTTACGTTCCGGATCGGGTTGAGCAGTCTCGGGCAGTTGAGTACCGGCCGGGCAAAAGTACCAATGCACAGGTCTATTTTCTTCATCGATCCACCTGTGCCCATCCATATTCCCTTCAATTACACCTACAAGGCCTGTTTCAAAACTTGTCCTTGTGTCGTCGCGAAGGGCTTCCGCCATATCATGTCCTTGCTAGCTTAATATCCTTTGGCTGCTCTAGAGAGTGACAAAGCAACTTTTAGTCACCACGATTAATTTGTAAAATTATTCTACAACAAAAGTTAATATAAATGTAACAATACCTATTATGGATTGGGGTCTTCTGCAGGAGCTAGCCCGACATCTTCTGCTTTAGGGGGATCCTGTGGAGTGTTTCTAACACGCTCCATTACATCATCCATAAATCCTTCACGAGCAGGAGGCACCTCAGTCGCACCAAAAACCCTTCTGACTAGAGATCTTGCCTCTTCCTCGGACGTATCATCAGGCTTGCCTCTATCTTCACCGGATAATTCAGTCATATAAGGTATAATAACACAAATCTTACATGATAAAAGAGCGCCGAATAAGCGACGCTCTTTTAGATCTTGAAGTTTAAATTACTTGACGATCTTGGTTACGACGCCGGCGCCGACGGTGCGGCCACCTTCGCGGATAGCGAAGCGCAAACCTTGGTCCATAGCAATCGGAGCGAGTAGCTTAACTTTGAAAGTTACAGTGTCGCCTGGCATGACCATTTCTTTGTCAGCGGGCAGTTCAACTTCACCGGTTACGTCAGTGGTGCTGAAGTAAAACTGTTGTTTGTAGCCCTTGAAGAATGGGGTGTGGCGACCACCCTCTTCTTTGGTCAGGATATAAACTTCGCTGTCGAATTCGGTGTGCGGGGTAATAGTGCCTGGTTTAGCTAGCACCTGGCCGCGCTCGATGTCTTCGCGCTCAATGCCGCGCAGCAAGACACCGACGTTGTCGCCGGCCTGGCCTTGGTCAAGGTTCTTTTTGAACATCTCAACGCCGGTGACTACAACTTTCTTGGTAGGACGGATGCCGACAATTTCGACTTCTTCGTTTACTTTCACAACACCTAACTCAACCCGGCCAGTAGCTACGGTGCCACGACCCTTAATGGAGAAAACGTCTTCAATGGGCATTAGGAAAGGCTTGTCGAGGTCGCGCTTAGGCTCTGGGATGTAGTCGTCCATAGCTTTGACCAGTTCCATAACGGCATCTTCGTTAGCAGCGTCGCCTTCCAGAGCTTTGGTGGCCGAGCCGCGGATGATCGGGCAGTCACGGTCAAATTCGTATTTGGCCAGCAAGTCACGGATTTCTTCTTCAACTAGGTCAACCAATTCTTGGTCAGCTAGGTCCATCTTGTTCATGAAGACCAAGATCTTCGGTACGCCAACCTGGCGGGCCAACAGCACGTGTTCGCGGGTTTGGGGCATGGGGCCGTCGGCAGCAGATACAACAAGGATGGCACCGTCGATCTGAGCGGCACCGGTAATCATGTTCTTAACGTAGTCGGCGTGACCTGGCATGTCAACGTGGGCGTAGTGGCGCTTTTCGCTTTCGTATTCCTGGTGGCTTGTGGCGATGGTTATACCACGAGCTTTTTCTTCAGGGGCATTGTCAATTTCGTCGTATTTAACCGGTTTGTTAATAGAGCTGGGTAGTTTTTTAGCCAGTACAGCTGTAATCGCGGCGGTTAAAGTAGTTTTGCCGTGGTCGACGTGACCCATAGTACCGACGTTAACGTGAGGCTTAGAACGGTCAAAATTGTCTGCCATATTATTTTTACTCCTTAGATATCGTGAATTTGTTAATTAATTGTTTGCATGAGGATATTAGAACTCACACAAGTTACCGGACAATTATAGAGAAACGCTAACAGTTTGTAAAGAGGTATGTTAGTTGTTTACTGGACTCTTACTTTTGCTTGGCGGGGAGGATTCAAATTCAGCCGCTGGCTAGTCTTAAGTTCGAGGGCGCCTCTAGCTATACAACGCCTAAGTAGAAGGGCAGTTCGCCGTGAAATAGGCTCGCGATGTCTCTCCTCTAATAACCTGAGCGAGCTTTCGGCCGTGACCGGGTCGCCTAATTTGACTGCTGCTTTACCTAACTTGAACAAAAAAGCAAAGCGAGCATTTTCCGCCGGTACAGGGTGTGGCAGTGAATGCTCATGCGCAGGTGTTGAGTAGCCTTGTACCAGGCCAGCCAAACTAGCGACTTCCGGGGGCCTTAAGCCTTCGGGCAAAACTCCTAACAAGCTTTCGCCATCCAGCTCCTGTCCAGCTACAAAGCTATTGACTGCTGGAGCCACGGCTTCGGCAATGCGCATTATTCGGTTGACAGGCTTTCTAGGCATAAACTTAAAGTTAAAGTTTATATTGTCTTTATTCTATCACTTATTGTTGTTTTTAGCAATTTGTTAGGCTACTGCGTATTGCCTAGAATCTTACGCCCTCAAGAATAGCTTGGTCTTCCATTATTCTATATTGCTCATTTTTACGACCAGCTGCACCCCAATAAGCGTCCATGATCCTTCTTATGCCATCATAAAAGGGCTGGCGCTGAGAGGCCTCAACTCCATGTCTTATTACAACGGCCCTAGTCCTTCTTAATTCAATCCGAAAACCTCTTTCTAAACTTTGCTTGACGATGCGCTTTGGATGTGGATTAATCTTTGAACCCTTGGGCAGCCTAAACTCGGAAACTTCTCCTACAAGTGGTCGCACATTATTATCGGCAACTTCGGCCCCTCTCACAATCCCCCAAACTGCATCTATTAGAGCTTGCGCTAGCAACCTGCGATGCAAATCCTCAGCTTTTGTAGGGGGTCTTAATATACTAAGAGTCGGCTCAACAAAGGGGAAAGTCTCCCATAATGTGTTCACCCAGAGCCTTCTCTCCTTTTCATAGGAATTTTTAACCTCTAAAATTTTATCGCGAAATAGGGAGCCTGCAGGGTCAAAATCAGGTTCGGGGTCAGAATTGCCTAGCGCCGCATCTACCTCACTTTTTCGTTGACCTAGCAGGTCTACGGTTTCTTCTTTTGGATGCCCAGGCTCATCTATGAACCTACTAAGACAAAGAGCGCTTAGATAAACTCCTATGGCCTTGGCTTGAATAATTCGGGGAGATAGGTCGCCTCCGCCAGCAGCAACCAGCAACTCAGACATGCCGATATTATATCACTATTTGCTATTCTTGGCAATCACTGACTAATGTCCGTCCAGAAAACTGTCTCTGGTTAATTCCCTACTGGCAGCCAGTGAAGCTTCTAGATGCTTGTCTCGTTTTCTGATGAGATCTTGGCGACGCCGCGCTCTCATCTCTGCTACTTGATCTGGTGTCGGCATTTCAGAAATGGCCATTACGATACCAAATGCCTTAAACCGATTGGTAACCCTTTCGCCCGTAGCCTGAGAAGCTACATGCCTATAGTAATCACTTCTACTCATTCTTTGTAAAGCTGGCAAAACAAATTCTTTAATATCTTGCAGATGAGCTGCGAGCTCATCTACACATCGCCGACTATGGCCACCGCGGACTCCTTTGCCCTCTCGAGCAATTCTTCTTATAGAATGATTAACCACTCGTCTGGCAATAGCATGGCCATCAACAGGACTAGCCCCATAATACATAGCGTCTACGCCCAACGTTAAAA
The DNA here is from genome assembly GCA_035478435.1 of Saccharimonadales bacterium (SeqCode). Classification (GTDB taxonomy): domain Bacteria; phylum Patescibacteriota; class Saccharimonadia; order Saccharimonadales; family UBA4665; genus DATLRC01. The sequence continues at coordinate 187,220 of DATIJT010000009.1, forward strand.
GATCAATTTTTTGGAAAGTGCTTAGGCTAGGACTCATTACGACAGAACCAAGATGATCTCTTTGCAGTTCAATTTCGGGTCTTCGATTTTGAGAGATACGAACGGGTGCTGTCCCGTCTGCCATAAGAAAACCATACCTCTGTTTAAATTCCACCAACTTTCCTGACAGGCTAGTCATGTCTTTCTTTCTGCCCACCATTAGGCTAGTTAGCCAATCCAAAACTTCGGCACGGTGGACATCATAGCCCTCGGTGGTGGCTAGATCATTAAACGGGCGGACCTCGTCTACCAATAGTACCATCGGTAAAAGTGTAGGTAATTTGCTAGCTGCTTCCGCTGCTTTCCTGGCTCGTTCGGCTTCTTCTTTGGACCTTTTGGCTTGCCCCATGTCCACTAATTCGCCTAGATCCGGGAGCGCAGTAGTCGTTTCCACGGTGCCGCTATCAAGTTGAGCTTCTTCTCTAGCTCTTTTAGCCTCTGCTAAATCGACTACCTCGTTCATTGATTTATAATTATAGAATTATTTGCTGTTCTTGGCAATGATAGCTTCGGCGACGTTGTTCGGGACGTCGGCGTAGTGGTCTAGTTCCATGCTGGAACTGGCGCGGCCCTGGGTCATGGAACGCAAGTTGGTGGTGTAGCCGAACATTTCGCCTAAAGGCACGAAAGCGGTAATTTCCTTGATGCCAGCGGTCAGGTCTTCCATGCTCTCAATCCGGCCACGCTTACTGTTCAGGTCACCAATTACGTCGCCCATGAAGTCTTCCGGCGTAACGACCACAACCTTCATGATAGGTTCAAGCAGAACTGGAGCGGCCTTACGAACACCGTCTTGCAAGGCCATGGAACCGGCGATTTTGAAGGCCATTTCAGAGGAGTCAACTTCGTGGTAACTACCGTCGTACAGCTCGGTCTTGATGTCGACTACCGGGTAACCGGCCAGTACGCCGTTGGCCATGGCTTCTTTGATGCCTTCTTCTACGGGTTTGATGTATTCGCTGGGAACAACACCGCCCTTGATGGAGTTGATGAATTCAAAGCCTTTGCCGGCTTCATTTTGGCTCAGGCGCAACCAGACGTCACCGTACTGGCCACGGCCACCACTTTGGCGGATAAACTTGCCTTGGACTTCCACGCCGTCTTTGCGGATCGTTTCGCGGTAAGCCACTTGCGGCTGGCCGATGTTGGCTTCAACGCTGAATTCGCGCTTCATGCGGTCGACAATGATCTCCAGGTGTAACTCGCCCATGCCGGAGATGATAGTCTGGCCGGTCTCTTCATCAACCCGAATACGGAAAGTCGGGTCTTCCTCGGCCAGGCGCTGCAGGGCGATGCCCATTTTTTCCTGGTCGGCTTTGGTCTTAGGTTCAATGGCGATCGAAACCGGCGGCTCAGGGAAAGTGATGCTTTCGAGCACAATCGGGTTGTTGGGGTCAGTCAAGGTATTGCCAGTAGTCGTGCCCTTTAACCCGACAATGGCGGCAATGTCGCCGGCCCCGACTTCAGATACGTCTTCGCGCTTGTCGGCTTGCATGCGGACAATCCGGCCGACACGCTCTTTTTCGCCAGTGGAACTATTTAGAACATAAGAGCCGGACTGCAATTTGCCTGAATAAACACGGAAGTAAGCCAGTTTACCGACGAACGGGTCGGTGGCGATCTTGAAAGCTAAACTGGCAAAAGGCTGCGATTCTTCCGGCTTGCGCTCAATCTCGTCACCGGTTTTGGGGTGAGTGCCCCAAGTCGAGCCGCGTTCCAGCGGGCTGGGCAGCAGTTCGGTCACCGCATCCAGCACCTTTTCAACGATTACGCCGCGGCCATCGCCTCCGGTGACGGCAAAGAATTTACCGGTCAGCACGGCGGTACGGATAGCTTGCTGGATTTCTTCGTTGCTTAAACCTTCTTCGCCGACTTCGAAGTACTTTTCGAGCATTTTTTCATCTTCAGCAACGGCGTTTTCAACCAGCAGCGAACGGTATTTCTTGACCTTCTCCAGCATGTCGGCCGGGATTTCAGCCTCAACCAATTCGTGGTCCGTAAAGTCTTTGTAAGTGTAGGCTTTCATGCTTACCAAATCCACAATGCCGTTGATGGATTGTTCGAAGCCGATTGGCAGATGAATGGGGAAAGCCCGTTTGCTCAGGCGGTGATGGATAGAATCGAGGCTCTTGTAGAAATCGCCGCCGGTTTGGTTGATTTTGTTGATGAAACAAATGCGCGGCACGCCGTATTTGTCGGCCTGGCGCCAAACAGTTTCGGACTGACTTTCGACGCCCATCTTGCCGTCAAACACCACAACGGCACCGTCAAGTACACGCAAAGACCGCTCTACTTCGACAGTAAAGTCAATGTGGCCTGGAGTGTCGATAATGTTGATCTGGTGGCCTTTCCAGTAGCAAGTGACGGCCGCCGAGACAATGGTAATGCCGCGTTCACGCTCCTGGGCCATCCAGTCGGTAGTGGTTTCGCCCTCATGCACGGCGCCGATTTTGTGCTTTAGCCCCGTGCGGTACAAAATGCCTTCGGTAGTAGTAGTCTTGCCAGCGTCAATGTGGGCAATGATGCCAATATTACGAATCTTGTCCAATGTATATTTCTTGTCAGCCATAATCTTCCTAAATGCTTTTACCTTTTAATTAAATTCAGTATCTTTCGGTTTGCCATAGCCTTCATTCAATATTGCTTCGGCACCACACATATTGTCGTAGGGACCCTGGCAACCAGTGATTGCCTCCTTGACTCTACCCGGTGCATCGGCTGCTTCCGCTGACACAACCATACGAGCCTGAGTGACTCCATTTTCATCTAGAAATAATACTACAGTATTTTGACTGCTTAACCAAGACCTGGGGCATCTGATATTTCTTGGCTCTACCCTAATGCTGGTCGGTTCGGTACCTGTCTCGGCAAAAGCAGCCGATTTTTTACAGATTTTTGCCGGACAAAACTCAATCCCGTTGGCCATTGTGTGAAATCCTATTTTTGTCCTTGCAAAGCACCGATTAGCCTCTGGACTGTGGGGTCTCCTATACCCTGAGCAGTATTATAGACAGCAGTAGCAATAGCCAGCGTACAAAATTCTTGTTCGTCAGCTATTAATCCAGGATCCTCACCTTTCAAACTAACAATTACCGGCAAACTCTCCTCCGAAAGTAAACCCTTTTTGACAGGCACTTCCACACCTGCTAATGGATACTGTAATCTTAGGCCGAAAGGTAGGGTGTATACCTGACCAAAGATTTTAGTTAAAACTTCTCTTGCTTTACCTCTTTTTAGCCCAGGATCGTCAAGCAAGAAATTAAAAGAATGCGTAAACGGCAGCCCGTCATGCCTCCATGTACGCCTTCCTTGACTTGGCCTACCAGTTGATATATCGATCAATCTAACTAATGTGGCGACATCAGAGGCTGAAGCTGCCTCAATTCTTTCCTTTTTCCCCACTAGCTTAACTCCTGAGCGAGTTATCAGCAAAAGTAATGTCGGTAACTAAGAAGTAGTTTACACTTAAAAGCCACATTAATTTAATGCCCTAGCGTTCTCAAATCGTGCCTTTGAGGAATGGTATGGTTTGCTGTTAGAGATTCTGTCCTCTCATGGATTGCTAATCCGCCAATTTGATGGGCTATTGCTTCTTCTAACAGAACCCTTGCGTCCGCCGCGTCGGCATTCACATCTGGCATAACTTCAAGACCCAAAAACACCATTAGCCGTCGTAAAGGCTTTCTATCAAAAGCCCCTTTGTCAGAGAGTTCACGCTTTATTTGCGCTTCAACAGCCCTTGCGTAGGCCGCGCTAGTTTTAACTATCAACGGAGTGCGCTCTTCCTCCGGCAATCCAAATGTATCTCTTTGTTCTTGAGGTCGTCCCCTAGCCATACTCTAATCTCCCATGTACATAACTATCATATATTGTAACACTACCTTGCGAAATGTGCAAATGCACGGTTGGCGTCGGCCATTTTGTGAGTGTCTTCACGCTTTTTAACAGCAGTGCCTTGGTTGTTATAGGCGTCCATCAGCTCGGCAGCCAGACGGTCTTCCATGCTCATGCCTTTGCGGGCCCGGGCGGCAGCCACGAACCACATAGTCGTTAAATGGTTTTGGCGTTGGCCTTTGACTTCAAAGGGGATTTGGTAGTTAGCGCCACCAACACGGCGGGAGCGGGTTTCCATGTGCGGCTGGATGTTCTTCATAGCTTGTTCGAAGACTTCCAAGGGGTTTTGGACTTTCAACTTGTCGGCGGCTTTTTGCATACCGCCGTAAACCAGGCGCTCGGCGAGCTGCTTTTTGCCGTTTAGCATAACTCGGTTAATCAGCCGCTGGACTGGTACACTCTGGTACAGACGGTCTGGCTGGATATCGCGGACTAAAGATTTGGTAACTTTACGAGGCATAATTATTTATCTCCTATCCAAGTAGTTGCAGATTCAATAGGCCGAGAGGTGTCAGTCAGGTCGGTAGCCGCAACTTCACGGCCGCAGATCTCGTCTGTGACATCTGTTTCTACTCCAGAAACAGCCAGGGTTTGGTCTCCTATTTGGGGTGGGCATGCTCGTCTATGGCCAGTTTCTAATACGTTGCCTTCGAGTAGCTCAAAGACGCTCATTATTTGCTTTCCTTTTTGGTGCCGTATTTAGAACGGCCCTTTTTGCGGCCGCTGACACCTTGGAGGTCCAAACTGCCACGGACAATGTGGTAGCGCACGCCAGGCAAGTCCTTCACCCGGCCACCACGGACCAATACTACGGCGTGCTCCTGCAAGTTGTGGCCTTCGCCGCCTATGTAAGCCCAAACTTCGTAGCCATTAGTTAAACGCACCCGGGCTACTTTGCGTAAAGCCGAGTTTGGCTTTTTAGGCGTTTTAGTGGTCACCTTAACGCAAACACCGCGCTTTAGTGGACCAGGTTTTTCATAGTTTCTGGTTTTGAGATTGTTCGTTACCCGCTGCAAAGCTGGCGACTTGCTTTTGCTGGTCACCCGGCTCCTGGGCTTACGAATTAATTGGTTAATAGTTGGCATTTAGTCTCCTTGATCTTGGCAATCTACTGCTGCGTGGAAGCATGCCTACTCCCCGGCTCGGATTGCTTAAATTTTAATATAACTATTTTAACACCTTTAAGCTTCTGCCTCAACTAACTCGTCCTCGGCTTCTACTTTGTCTGCTTCCTTCTTATAGCCGGTACCGACCGGGATCTTACGGCCCAAGATGACGTTTTCCTTGAGGCCATACAACTTATCTACCTTACCGCTTGTGGCGGCGGCTATCAGCACACGAGTGGTGTCTTGGAACGAAGCGGCACTTAGGAAGGAATCGGTCGACAGCGAGGCTTTGGTTATACCCAGTAGTAGCTGGACGAATTTGGCGGGTTGCTTGCCAGCGGCCACCAGTTGTTCGTTGGCTTCAGCTACGGCTAATTTGCTGACGATGTCGCCGGTTACGAACTCGCTATCACCGGCTTCTTCAATCTGGACCCGACTGAACATCTGGCGGACAATTATCTCCAAATGCTTGTCGGCGATGTTCTGGCCCTGGCCGACAAAGATTCTCAGGATTTCGTTCATGATGTAGCGCTGGGTAGCTTCGACGCCTTGCAAACGCATTAAGTCCTGCAAGTTAATGGAACCGTTAGTCAGGCGTTGCCCGGCCACAACTTTATCGCCGTCTTTGACCCGTAGCTGCTTGAAGCCAGGGATCTCGTAGCGTAAGACACTTTGCTTGGTAGGCACAATGACAGCCGTTTTATCAGTTAGCTCGACTTTGCCAGCCAAAGGCGCGACCAGAGGCTCCGAGCCATCTTCCAAAGCGGCAATCACATCGCCAATCGCCACATCCGAACCACTTGCCAAGTGAGGTTTGCGTTCACCAAGCTTCAGTTTGACGGTTTCTTTGCGATCGGCCGTAACTTGGACAATGTAGTGGTCGCCTTCTTCCCAGGCGTTGGCTTCTCCGGAGATGTCGGTCAAGTAGGCCTGGCCTTTTGGCGTGCGGACTTCAAATAACTCTTCGACACGGCTTAACCCTTGAGCGGTGTCGTCAGCCACCACGGCACCGGAACGGTGCTTGGAGTCCAGCGAAAGCTGGGTACCTGGTTCACCTATACTCTGGGCAGCGATGACCCCAATCGGGTGATGGTCCACCACGGTTTCGCCGGTGGCCGGATCTAAACCATAAGATTTTTGAGGCACACCTTTGACTGAGGTAGAGCTAAGGCCACTCATGATCTTGACGCCATCCAGTTTTTCATTGGCGTCAATCTTTTCGGCTAAGGCTTTGCTGATTAGCTCGCCTTGCTTGGCGTGGCCGGTGACTTTTTCGGCGAGGTAGCGACCTTCCAAGCGCGCGGCGTAGGAAACACCAATCTCAGCGGCATCTTGGCGCAACATGGCAAAACCAGGGTCAGCCACGACACCATCATCCTCGATAGTAAACACATCTTGGGCAACATCTACCAGACGGCGGGTTAAGTAACCAGCATCAGCCGTTTTAAGGGCGATGTCAATCAGCGCCTTACGAGTACCACGGGTACCGGTAAAGTATTCCAGCGGGTCCAGGCCGTGAATGTAACCAGATTTAATCGGCAGCTCGATGGCGTTACCGGAGGCGTCCGAGAAGACGCCCAGCATACCGACACACATTTTCATCTGCGAAATGTTACCCCTAGCCCCGGAAGTAATGGCGATGGCCATAGACGAATCTTGACCGACCATTTGTTTAGCTAGCAGGTCCTGGACTTGGGTGTCGATTTTTGTCCAGTTTTCAACCGTTAGACGGTAGCGCTCGTCTTCAGTGATGAAGCCTTGTTCGTATTGTTCGGAAATGGCTGCTGCCCTTTTTTCAGCTCCGTCTAACAAAACTTGCATGCCTTCAATGTGGCCGAAATCGTCCATGCCCATGCTCAGACCGGATTCAGTGGCGTATTGGAAGCCTAGGTCTTTGAGGTTGTCGGCGATTTCGGCGGTCTTTTCCTGGCCGTATTGGGCGTAGACAGCGGCCATTACCCGTTGCAAACGTTTTTTGGTCATAGTTTCGTTCTGAAAAGGAAAGTCGGCCGGGAAAGTTTCGTTGAACAAAATCCGGCCCAGCGTAGTCTCACGAACTTCACCCCTGAAAGGCAAGTGGACGTAAGATTGTAGTTTGACTTTGCCCTTGTCAAGCGACATCAGGGCTTCGGCGACGTCGGCGAAAGCCATGACTTTGTCTTTGCTCATGCTTGGCCGCTCGTAAGTCAGGTAGTAGCAACCGAGCACGATGTCTTGCTCGATGTGCAGAATCGGCGAACCATCAGCCGGCTTCAACAAGTTGCGGTTAGCGGCCATAATGTCGCGTGCTTCTTCTTGGGCTGCGTCACTCAGCGGCAGGTGGACGGCCATTTGGTCACCGTCGAAGTCGGCGTTAAAGCCCTTACAAACCAAAGGATGCAGCTGGATAGCCCGACCTTCTATGAGCACTGGCTGGAAGGCCTGGATGCTCAGGCGGTGCAAGCTGGGCGCCCGGTTAAGCAGCACGTATTTGCCCTTAATGACTTCGTCCAGGGCGTCCCAGACCATAGTTTCACCTAGTTCGATCAAGCGTGAAGCGCTACGGATGTTGTGGGCCTGTTCGCGGGCGATCAACTCACCGATCACAAACGGTTTAAATAGCTCCAGGGCCATCATTTTAGGCAGGCCACACTCGTTAATCTTTAGTTCCGGGCCAGCTACAATTACTGAACGGCCAGAGTAGTCAACCCGCTTACCTAGCAAGTTCTGGCGGAAACGGCCTTGCTTGCCTTTTAGCATGTCGCTCAGCGATTTTAGGCGGCGGCGTTGGCCAGTAGCAGCTACCGCTCGACCGCTTCTAGCGTTGTTATTATCAATCAAAGCGTCAACCGCCTCTTGGAGCATCCGCTGTTCGTTACGGCGGATAACTTCGGGGGCGTTTAGATCGATTAGCTTTTTCAAGCGATTATTGCGGTTGATGACCCGGCGGTAAAGGTCGTTCAGGTCACTGGTAGCAAACCGGCCACCGGTTAGCTGGACCATTGGTCGCAGATCTGGCGGAATCACCGGCAAGACACTGACGCACATCGAGCTGGGTTTGATGCCAGCGCGGTCCATGCTTTCAAGTAATCGTAGGCGCTTCATGATCCGTTTGCGGCGCTGGCCTTTGGCCTCTTCAGCCTCAGCCGTCAAATCTTTGATTAGCTGTCGCAGATCAATCTCGGTCAGCAACTCTTTCAAGGCCGCTCCGCCCATACCAACCGTAATCAGGCCGCGGATTTCATCTGGCAAATTGCGGTAATCGGTCTCGTTAATCAGGTTGAGTTTTTCAATCGCTTTGAGCTGTTCACTAAGCATTTCAAATTCTTTAGTAACTTCCTCAGCTTCTTTCGTTTGCATTTCGGCTAGAGCCTTAACCCGGCTTCCGTTACCGGAGGCCGGGTTAACATTGGCGTCTTCTTTTTTAGCCTCTTTTTCGTAGCGCAGTTTTATGGCTTCTTTGGCCGCGGCGAACTCAGCTTCTTTGTCGGCTAGTAATTTGTCGCGCTTCGGTGTGTCCACAGTCTTAATGATGTAGCTAGCAAAGTAAGCCACTCGTTCTAGGTTCTTAACTGTCATACCAAGCAATAGACCAATGGCGCTTGGTGTGCCGCGCAAAAACCAAATGTGGGCTACCGGTACGGCTAAGGAAATGTGTCCCATGCGTTCACGTCGAACTATACTACGGGTTACCAGCTCGCCGTTTTTATCGACAGCAGCTTCGCGGGAACGGACGCCCTTGTATTTGGCGTCGTGGGGGTTGATATCTTTTACCGGACCGAAAATGCGCTCGCAAAACAGGCCGTCGCGTTCCGGCTTTTGGGTACGGTAGTTGATAGTTTCTGGTTTAGTGACTTCGCCGTAACTCCAGTCCAAAATATCATCTGGACTAGCCACAGCTAAACGGACAGCGTCGAAATCGGCGATATCTGTACCATTAGGTGAATAGCGTACTGGACTCATTTAAGCAACCTCCTCTTCGTTGTCTTCATTGGCCACTAGGGCGGTATCATCGGTAGTATCATCATTGCTGTTATCTGCTCCGTCGGCACTTAAACCGTCGTCCAGCCCCATGATGGCGAATTCATCGGCCACGACTTCTTCGGTGACGTCAACGTCGGAGGCCTGGGCTTCGGGTACTTCTACTTCGGCAGGGTGAGTGGCTTCTTCGTGGATGTTAGTGGCTAGGACGTCTTCGGCGTCTATGACCTTGTTGGATTGGACTAGGTCAACCTTTAGGCCTAGACCTTGCAATTCTTTGACCAGGACGTTGAAGCTTTCTGGAACCTTCGGTCCGACAATTTCGGTCCGTTTGATGATCGATTCATAGGCCTTAGACCGACCATAGACATCATCTGATTTAATAGTCAGCATTTCTTGCAGGGTGTTGGCGGCCCCGTAAGCTTCCAGTGCCCAAACTTCCATCTCGCCGAAGCGCTGGCCACCATTTTGGGCTTTACCGCCCAGGGGCTGTTGGGTGACCATGGTGTACGGGCCGGTGGAACGGGCGTGGATCTTATCGGCCACCATGTGGTTGAGCTTGATCATGTACATGCTGCCCACGGTGGTGCGCTCGAGGAAAGCTTCGCCGGTGCGACCGTCGTAAAGCTGTTGCTTACCATCTTCTGGCAGGCCAGCTTCTTTGAGTAGCTCGCGGATTTTTTCTTCCGATACGCCGTTGAATGACGGGCTGGCGACGCGCATACCAAGCGCCCGGGCGGCCATACCCAAGTGAGTCTCAAACAGCTGCCCGACGTTCATACGCGACGGCACGCCCAGAGGGTTCAAAACGATATCTACAGGTCGGCCATTTCCCATAAATGGCATGTCTTCGGCCGGCAAAATCCGGGCGATGACGCCCTTGTTACCATGGCGGCCACCCAGCTTATCGCCGACGGCAATCTTGCGCATTTGGGCTACAAAGACCTGAATCTGCATAATTACGCCGGCTTTTAGCTCATGACCGTTTTCGCGGCTGAAAATCTTCACGCCGACGACTTTACCGTGCTTGCCGTTAGACATACGCTGGGAAGTATCACGGACTTCTTTGGCTTTTTCACCAAAGATGGCCCGCAGCAAACGCTCTTCGCTAGACAGTTCCTGTTCGCCTTTAGGCGTAATTTTACCGACCAGGATGTCTCCGGGGTGGACTTCGGCGCCGATGCGAACAATGCCGTCTTCGTCGAGGTGACGTAAGGTTTCCTCACTGACGTTCGGGATGTCACGGGTGACGATTTCCGGCCCCAGCTTGGTTTCGCGGACTTCAATCATGAAGTCGACAATATGCACGCTGGTTAAAGAGTCGTCCTCAACTAATTTGCGTGAAATGATGATGGCGTCTTCGAAGTTATAGCCAGCCCAGGGCATGAAGGCGACTACCAGGTCCTTGCCAAGCGACAATTCACCGTCGGCTATAGACATGCCTTCGACCAGCACATCACCAGCCTTGACTTTATCGCCAGTACTAACCACGACTTTTTGGTTGATAGAAGTACCTTCGTTAGAACGTACAAAATGTTGCGGCTCGTAAGTCACTTTGCCTTTTTTATACTGCACTACAACTTCTTGGGCAGTCGCTTTTAGGACTTCACCACTATCTTCGGCTAAAATTACCTGGCCGGTGTTGTGGGCGGCCATTTTCTCGAGCCCGGTGCCAACAATTGGTGCCTCAGGACGGATTAGCGGCACGGCCTGGCGTTGCTGGTTACTACCCATTAGCGAGCGGTAAACGTAGTTCTTTTCGATGAAAGGGATCAAGCCGGCGCTACTGCCGATAATCTGGTTGCGGGCGGCATCCATATAGTTGATGTCGTTGGCGTCCACTTCTCCGGATTTTAAGTTAAGCCGGGCGCTGACACGGTCGCTGACAAAGTAGCCGTTTTCATGCAGAGCGTTACCACCACCGGCTATGACAGCCGATTCTTCGGCGTAGGCATCGAGGTAAACAATCTCGTTCGTGACTTTAGCTTTGACCGGCCAGGTCACCTGGGAGCTGACTTTAGCCAGTTTAGCGGCATCGGCGGCAGTGATTTTGGCGCCTTTTTTGACGATCGCTTTGCCTTTTTCGTTTTCCAGATCAGCGGCGGCGATGTGACTGACGGCCTGCTTGGCAGTAACGGCATTAAGGACTTTGCGGTAAGGGGTTTCAATAAAGCCGTAGTCGTTTACCCGGGCGTAATTAGCCAAGTTCAGCACTAAACCAATGTTGGCGCCTTCCGGGGTTTCCACAGCGCAAATCCGGCCGTAGTGGGTGGCGTGGGCGTCACGGACTTCAAAACCAGCGCGCTCTCTGGATAGACCGCCAGGGCCCATAGAGCTCAAGCGACGTTTGTGGGCCAGTTCGGAAAGAGGGTTAATCTGGTCCATGAACTGGCTCAGCTGGGAACTGGCGAAGAATTCGCGGACGGCGGCGACTACTGGGCGGGCGTTAATGAGTTGACTCGGCTGCACAGTCTCAATTTCGGACATTGACATCCTGTCTTTGGTGTTACGCTCCATGCGTAGCAGCCCAATCCGGAATTGGCGTTGGACTAGTTCCCCCACCAGCTTAACGCGGCGGTTAGCCAAGCTATCGATGTCGTCCGCCGGTTCTTGGGTATTATTCAAACGGATAATCTCGGTTACAATGGCTTCCAGGTCTTCGAGCCGAAGCACACGGTTCTCCATGGTGTTTGGTACTTTGAGGTCCAGGCGCTTATTGATCTTGTAGCGGCCGACGCGGGAGAAATCGAAGCGCTTGAAGTTATAGAACATATTTTCGATTAATGAACGGGCGTTATCGACTGTGGCTAAATCGCCGGGGCGCAGGCGGCGGTAAACTTCGATCAAAGCTTCGTTTTGGCCGCGGGTCGGGTCTTTTTCTAAAGTAGCTTCAAGGTAGCTAAGTTTGCCGCTGTCGACATGCTTGAGGTTGTCGCGCATTTGGGTTTCGGTAACACCGAGCGCCCGTAGCAGGGTCGTGACAGCGATTTTGCGTTTACGGTCAATCTTAACGAAAATAGCGCCGCTTACAGCTGTTTCAAACTCCAGCCAAGCGCCGCGGCCAGGGATGACTTTGGCACCATAGAGATTAGTTGAACCGTGTTGGTCGGAAGTGAAAAACACGCCGGCCGAACGAATCAGCTGTGACACGACTACTCTTTCCGCGCCGTTGATGACGAAGGTGCCGCGGCTGGTCATCCAGGGGTAATCGCCGAGATAGATCTCCTGTTCTTTAACTTCGCCGGTGACTTTGTTAACCAGTTCTACATTGGCTTTAAGCGGCGCCTCATAGGAAACATTGTTTTCCCGGGCTTCGGTTTCGGATAATTTCGGCTTGTCAAAATGATAATCTTTAAAACTGAGTGATAATTTAGCGCCGGTATAATCATCGATAGGGCTGATTTCGGCCAGCAGTTCGCCCAAGCCTTCGGTAACGAACCATTGGAAAGATTTGTTCTGATGGTCTACTAAACTTGGTAGATCTAAAGCGTTGTCGTCACGAGTAAAGTAGACTCGAGCCGACGATTTCTTAGCAGTAGTTTTAGTCATATTTGCTATTCGACGCCCCCTGTAAAGTTAGTTATTAGCTGACAGCTGTTAGCGGCTAGCAATTTACTTACGGCACCGCTAAACTTTTATAGCAATACAAAGCCAGCGGCTTCGTTTGCTGAAAGGTTTTTATTATTGGTTCGGCCGAAGGATCCTAAGCGAAGGGTTTGAGGTGCCGTAACCACAGCACTGCCTCACTTACACTACTTCTTGGAATATAGTGTGAGGGATACAAATTAAATTGTCAACCCCTCGTTTACTCATAGATAACTCAATTTAAATTATGGGCACAAAGAGTTAATCGCTAACTAACCGGCTGCCATGATAAAGCTGCAGAGGTACACCACCCTTTGTAACCCCAAAAGGATCTCCACCATAGGGAGTAGTGAGAACAGCCACCCTTTCAGTACCCTCACGTCCCAACCGTCTAGTTAATCCAGCAGGATAATGGACTTGGTCTTCGCGCACAGTGGTAAAGCAAGCGTGGTCTACAAAACGTCTGTCCATTTCAGCCCCCATGGCACCTACGCAATATTCCCCCCTAAGCGCCAAGGTCAGTTTTCTGCTTTCAGCCAAAAGGGCTTCAGCTGTAGCGTCATGCATGCTCATTGGAAAATCTGGGCCTAGCCAGTAATCCAGATCATTGCCACGAATTTCACCCCCTACAGGATGAGTTACTATCTGGTCGCAAATAATGGTAGCCATGCCTGCAGCTAACTTATCAGAGCGTCGCCGAATTATATAAGCCCTGAGGCCTTCATGAGTTGCTAAACGAGCTAGATTATAGAGACTATGCGGAAGATCACGATACCTCTCAACAGTTTCCGGGAAATCTTTTTTGAGCCAGTATCTTTCCACTTCAACAAGCCACTTTACATCCCAAGCTTGCTTAGGCGATTTTGGTAGTGAAACCCTGTCTAAATATGCATCTAATTTCATTTATGAGGGGTATTATAGAATAGTTTGCTAATTTTTGCTAGCGAGAAAGGGCTTTGGTGCTGGTGATGACTTCGTCGATTATGCCATAAGTTTTGGCTTCGGCGGCCGTCATCCATTTGTCGCGTTCCATGTCTTCCTGGATTTTCTTGACCGTTTGGCCGGTGTTTTTGGCCATGATCTCATTCAAACGGTGTTTAATGCGCAGCGATTCCTTAAGGTCAATCTCCATATCGGTCACTTTGCCGCGGGTGCCGCTCGACGGTTGGTGGATCATAACCGTAGCATTTGGCAAAATAAAGCGTTTGCCTTTGGCGCCGCTACTGAGCAGAAAAGCGGCGGCCGAAGCCTGCACGCCGATGCCAACAGTTTGGATATCGTTGCTGACATATTGCATGGTGTCGTAAATGGCCAGGGCATCGTAAACGCTGCCACCGGGGCTATTGATGTAGAGGTAGATGTCCTTTTGGGCGTCTTCGGACTGCAGGAATAATAATTGGGCGACGATCAAATTAGCTGTGGCTTCGTTGACGTCGCTGCCTAGAAAAACAATCCGGTCTTTTAAAAGCCTGGAGTAAATATCGTAAGCCCGCTCGTAGCGGCCTTCGCTTTCGATAACCGTAGGGACTAAAACAGAACTACTAATTTTATTCATGGTTCCATAATAAATAATTAGCACTCACGAGTCAAGAGTGCTAATCCAGTTTGTTGTCTGGTCCGTTTGATAAGCAAAGATTTTCATTTCTCTTCGAAGCCCTGAGCAAGCGGTAGCCTAGCTACTGTGCAGCTGGACTGCAGAAGAAAATGGAAAAATTTGCTGTTAAGGCAAGCGAGCCAGGCGGCAAACTGGTGTTAGGACTGTTGGCTCGGTCAAGAGTGCTAACATTGATCCCTAGTTAATTTTTAAAGCTGCCTCAGACGCTTTCGGCTGATAATGGATCCGGTGCAACCTCTCTGAACGCCCTAATTCCGTTAAGTATTGGCAAGTCTTCTCCCGGGTCAAGGCTGAAGTTACGGCTGTCAACTACAGTATAAGAATTTGCATCATCCGGTTCTGCCCGGACGGAAGATTCAATCACTTCAAAATCACCGCCTTCAAGCCTCTCGGCTTCATCCAGCGTTACCGTGGCCGCCAGCAATGATCCACCTACTTCTTTTCCTAAGTAAGAAACCTTATATGTAGCGCCTTCATATTTGGGCCTTAGCCAAGCTCTGGTACCAGTCGGGGATCTTTCAATGTGATCAAACTTCATTAAATCTCTCCTTTACCAAGTCAAGTCTACACTCAGCCTGGCAATTTGCAAGCATTAGCTGTTTGGCTATAAACTTGCCCTATTAATCGGGTATGACCAGGCAAATCAGACCCTTACTACAGCCAAGAATACTAGCTAGCACGTCTGGTGCGGCTGCCAACAATATCTTTAGGGTCAAGAACCGCATCCATAGCCTCTAAAACTAAATGCCCTCCGTAACGAGCCGGCGCAGTTTGAGGTAGCGTAACCCAAAATTTCAATTCTCTTTCTGACAAGTCACGGTTAGTTTCTGCTGGTTTAGCAACAGAAGGATTTATATATAACCATTCGGGTATGAGTCTCATAATTACAGTTTAGGCTTTTAGCGAAATATCGTCTGTAAATTTATTCATAGCCCATTATCCGAGCGCGATGTAGGTCGACAAAAAGCTCAAAGCCTTCTGCTCTCTGTAGAAATTTGGTTGGATTGCCGACAATTGTTACATTAGGCGAGAAAGGTTGCCTTTTCCCCACTTCGGCCTTAGCTGCTGTCCTGCATAGAGCAGCGTTGGCTATACCGTCCAACATTAAGGTCATTTCGTAGCAAGCACCGTCCAGTGGGTTCAGGCTATAAGGACTGGTCATTGGTTCGGTCCGTAGGAGTCTAATTTTGGTGATGTCGTCAATATAACCCCTTGTTTGACCGTGGCGCACTTCAGACATAATATTTTTAACCTGCTAGGGAATATTCTTTAAGTTTGGCTAAGGTTTTTTCGGTAAGTAATCTTGAAGCAATATCACGGATATTTTCAGGCTTATCCAGTTCGGCTTGCATAGCTTTATCTTTATAGCGTGCTTTGAGTTGTTGGAGCTGTAATTCGAGTTCTTCGGAGGTGACGTCTATTTTTTCCTCGCGTGCAATCTCACCCAATATCAACCCGGCCTTGACGCGTTTTTCGGCCGGTTCGCGGTTTTTGGCGCGGTGGCCTTGCTCGTCCAGGCCTTCTTCGGCCAAGTGTTCTTGCCAGGTTTGGCCGCGGTAAGCCAGGTTTTGGCGCTCTTCGGATTCCAGGCGGTCGATCTCTTCGTCGATAAGGCTTTTAGGTATATCGGCTTTCGACTTTTCGGCAATTTGTTCTAGTAGTTCGTTTTCCAAAGCCCGCTCGGCTTGGAATTGCCGTTCATTTTCTAGCTGGCGCTTAATGTCGGCGCGCAGTTCAGCCAGGTCCTTGAACGGGCCGATTTTAGCGGCAAAAGCGTTGTCCAGTTTGGGTGCAGTGACCTCCTGGACTTTTTTAACATTAACCTTAAAAGTGACTTCGCGGTTTTGTAGGGTTTTAACTCCGTAATCTTTCGGGAAAGTGACGCTAAACTCCTTGTCCTCACCAGCTTTAAGCCCTACCAAATTGTCTTCGAAGCCGGGAATGAAGCTGTTACTGCCTAAAATTAGCGGATAATCTTTGCCGTCAGCGCCCTGGATAGGCTCGTTCGCCTTAGCATCTCGGCCAGTAAAATCTATCCAAACTTCATCGCCCTCTTTGGCGGCCCGCTGGACTTCTTTCTTATCGGCGGCGCGGATTTTTAGGTCTTCAATAACAGCCTCGACATCTTTTTCCTTTACCGAGACTGGTTGCCTGGTCATCTTGATCTTCTTATAGTCACCCAACTCAATATCGCCGATGGCTTCAACTTCCACGGTAATTTCCAAAGTGGTAAACGGCACGAACTTGCCGACACTGACTCTAGGCTGCTCGACAGGACGTAATTCCTGTTCCTGGACGGCTGCCACATACAGCCGGTTAATGGCTTCTTCTAGGAATTCAGATTGCAGCACAGCCTGATCAACGTTTTTTTCAACCAGCTGGGCTGGCGCTTTGCCCTCGCGGAAGCCACCGAGTTTGACCTTTTGGCCGAGCTTGCTCAGAACCCGCTGTTTGGCATCGTCTAGCAAAGCTTGGTCGGCAGTAATCGACAGCTTGAAAGTCGTTGGCGCTAATTTGTCCTTTGTGACTTGCATAAGTCCCTACTCTAACAGATTGTTTAGTAAATTTCCAGACATTAATGCAGGAATGGGCGGACTAACATCAATATGCCAATAAACCAAGCTATTTCAACTACGCCACCAATTGGTTTCTGGAACCACTGGATTTTATTGTGGAAGCGCCAAAACCAATATTGTTCCACGTTGTCTTTACCGGTTCGTTTAACATTAATGAAACGCGGAATATACAGCAAGTCTGGGCTGGCTGCCAAAAAAGCGCAAACGGCAGCAATTAGCCAATGCCTGGGCTGTAGTATGGCCAACCCAAGCACCAACATGACACAAAGTACTGCTCCGCCGACTATTTGGATGTAAAGGAACATCCTAGAGCCAATTCTTTTAGCGTCCGTACTCCCTGTCACATCGTAATGCGGGATAGCGTCACACACGAAGTGCGACAAAAAGGCGGCTGGCGCGGCCACTGCCGGATTACTTACGGCAAAACCTATAAAAGCCCCAGTCAAAGCATGGTTAATGGCCGTCACGGTCGATTTCCCTCTGGTGGGCAATAAAAAGCAATACTATCTCCCTCTTCAAATACACTCCAATTTTCATCAACAGGAACGAAGCCGGCTTTAGCACTTAAGCCCTGCGAGGCTGAATTAGTTTTTCGAACCGCTGTCCAAATCCCACCATTAAAATTGGCTGCTGACTCGTCTAAGTGTACTTCTAATGTAAATAGACCTGCCCCTTTGCGGCGCCAAGGGTTAAAAACAAAACCAGACGAGCTAGGAGTATCCGGCGGAACATTTGACGGTACAGAATTGAAACGGACGATCGTGGACATGCCAGCTACTACATCTCCTGCCCAAATTATGAACTGCTCGCTTCGGCCAGGAATGCATAGGCCCTTACTTTTTTTAAGCCTTGATTCTGCCACAGGATTCTTGCTGTAGGCGCCAACAACGGCAGGAAAATCAATAGCTAAATCAGCATTCGCCGGCAATTTTAAACCATGCACTAATTGACAGCCGATATCATCCAGCCTAGAGTCCTCGATTGATGAAAGTTTTTCGGCTGTGAATAGCATTATTTGATGCTTCTATGAGTTTTTATATTACTAACAACATCATTCAGATTTTGTTTCTTCTCTTTGCCGGTTTCGAGGTTTTTAAGTGTGAAAAGTTGTTTTTGTAGCTCAGTTTCACCTATGATCAAAACCTGTTCGATACCTTTTTTGTCGGCGGTTTTAAACTGGTCTCCTAGTTTGCGGCCGGATAGGTCGACGGCTACGTTCAGGCCTTCATGCCTCAAGGCAGTGATAATCGGTTGGGATTGTTCAAGCACATCGCCGACTAAGGCCACCCAAACATCCGTTTCCGCAGGTAGTTGAGGTAAAAGATGGTGGATTTTCAAAAAGTTAGCCAATGTTACGTCGCCCCAACCAAAGCCGACGGTTGGCACTGGCGCCACACCGAACAGCCCTACCAGTCCGTCGTAGCGGCCGCCGCCCAGCATGGAGCGGTTGTTTTCCGGGTCGGTATCAAAAACCTCGAAAACGATGCCGGTGTAGTAGTCCAGGCCGCGCATCAGCGTGACGTCAAAAGTGGCGTGGTTGATACCCAGGGATTTTAGGTTATCCAGCAAGTTTTTCAGTTCTTGGGCAGCTGGTTGTTTTTGGACTTCAGCCGGCAAATCGGCCAGTTTTTTGGCATCAAGTAAGTCTAGAAGCTTTTCTGTTGTTCCTGCTGCCTTTTGGGCGGCCGGCAAAATTTCATCCACTTTGGAGATAAAATCAGGCCGACTCATCTTATGCATCCGGTCAATCAGTTTGCCGACGGCTTGCCGGGTTTTCGCGTCAAGCTCCAGATAATCAGCCAATGAATAGTCAACCAGGCTGCGGTGGTTAAGACGGATTTCGTACATGTCGGGTTTGGCGTCGAAAGCCTTAAAAACCTCGTTGACGAGCATGATCATTTCCAGTTCCGCGCCAGTCTCTTTGACACCGAAAATATCAACGTTCAACTGCCAGTGTTCGCGCAGGCGGCCTTTTTGCGGCCGTTCGTAGCGCCATAAATTAGGAATGCTATACCAGCGCAACGGATAAGCTAGTTCTTGGCGCTTGGCGGCCACCATCCGGCTGACTGTCGGCGTCATTTCCGGCCGGATAGCCACCTTGCGGCCACCACGGTCCTCGAAACTATAAGTCTGCTCGTTGACGATTTCTTCGCCGCTTTTGGCCAAGTAAATTTCTAACGGCTCCAGAATCGGCGCGTCATATTCTTCATAGCCAAAATGCTCGACAACTTCGCGCCATTTGCCAAACATATACTTCTGCAGGCGCTTGTCCTGGGGGTAAAAATCCCGCGCGCCTTTATAGGGTTGGGTTGATAAAGTCATATTATTCTTAAGTATAAACTATCTGCTTGGCTGATTTTTCAAGAAATGAGTCATACCAAAAGCACCAATAGTTAGACTGTAGGCTACGCTCGTTAGATGACTCCAGGCCGGAATACGTTTTTCCTGCACACCTTCGATTACGGCATCTTCATGATGAACCGTCTGATCACGAAAAGGGTAAATCGTTAGTAGGTGCTGGCGATCGGCATTACTAAAAGTCCTTAAGTTTTTCTGCAATAACTCAAGCGATTCTTTGAAGGCCGGATTTTCAGCATTAGTGTGCTGGCTGACATTTTCCGGGTGGTTGATTTTGCCGCTGATGCAAACCACGGCGTTAATTTTATCCTTACGGGCGGCAAAGGCATTCAAAACCGCGCTGGCGCCAGCGCTGAAGCTGATTAATGAGACTTTATCGCCGGCATTTAGATAGGTGTCAATTTCAACTAACAATTTATCCAATTTAGGCTTAAATGAGTCGCCTTCCCGCCAAATTACAGCGTGATAATGCGGAATAAGTCCGTAGATTCTCCAAAATTTAATAGCTAAATCCTGGTGATATGGGCGATAGTCTCCAAGACCCGGCACGTAAATAACATGGTGTTTCATAATAAATATTGGTGCGCGGGAGAGGACTTGAACCTCCATGCCTTGCGGCACTAGCTCCTAAGGCTAGCGTGTCTACCATTTCACCACCCGCGCTCGTAGGAACCTACGCTCTTGTCTCGTTTTGCCTAAATCGGCAAAAACTTCGACCTCTAGCTATGCTCCTCCTCTAAAAATTGCATTCAGTAGCCCGGAAGGCTCTTTGGATTGCAATTTTTTTAAGGCTGCAGTTATTTTACACTAGTCCTTCGGTAAAAAACTAGTTGGGCGTCGCCGTACGATTTAGTGGATAGTGGTTGGTAGTTAGTAGGTAGGGCAAAATTCGCTTTTGGTGGGAGTGAATAGATAATCAGGCCGCCTATTTTAGCCCGTTCGGCTAGTTTTTCTAACAAATCTTGCTGGAGGCTGTCATAGGGCGGGTCACAGAGGACCAGATCAAATGTCTCGCTTGAAGTTTTAAGCCAGGCGTTGGCGTTGGCATTGATAAGTTTAACGGCATCTGCTAAGCCTAGAGCCCTCATATTTTCAGCAATGGCGCGCTGGGCGGCTGGGTCTGAATCTATAGCCAGCGCCGACTTGGCGCCGCGACTGATGGCTTCAAAACTGAGCGCCCCGCTGCCGGCGAATGGGTCCAATACCGTTAGGCCCGCGATATCGCCCAGCGCATTAAATAACGCGCCACGAATTTTGTCGCTCATGGGGTGGGTGCGTTGGCCACTGGGTGAGCTAAAGATCCGACCCTTCAACCGGCCGGCGATAATCCTCATGCTGAGCCCTCCACCAGCCCGGCGTCATAGAGCGCCGCGTACCACGCGAGAGTAATCATTAAGGCCATGCGTGGCGCGACTTCGCGGCGGATGTCGCGGTTGAGTTTAAGCGTCCAGCCCTTTTGGTAGAAACGTTTATAAAGGCCCATGGCCCCGACTTCTTTGCTGAGCTTCTGGAAATACGGTACGACACCTATATCGCGCACTTCACGCAGTTGGCGTTTGTTGGGGCGGGCTTTGCTTAACCTAAGCGGGGCGATAATCATGTAAGCGCCGGCTTCGAACATGGCGTGGGTAGTCAGCAGACCCTTTGGCCCGACTAGCCGCAGGCTGCGCTGCATAGATTCAAGGACTGTCTCGCCGCGGATGTAGGCCCGGCCGACCAGGCCATTACGAGTGTGGCGGGTTTCGCCCCGCAAATTTTCCAGCTCTTGCTCGTAGGGGTAGTGATGGGCCGGCGTTAGGCCATCCACCAGTGCGTGAGCCAGCCAGGCAGCTTCGAATGCAGCGCGAACCCTGTCGCCTTGTTTGAGCGCCCTAACCAACGAGTTATAGTGGCGCTGGATCTGCTGGCCCAGTTGGGTGTCATGAAGGTCGAACGGGTTCACGAAATGCCAGGGCTGTTCAACATTTTGGGCGTCTTTGAGCTTGGAAGCGTCGGGGCCGTTTTGGCCCTCAAAATGCAGAATTTCCCGAGCCGTTGGGAACGCTACCAGCCGGCCGGCAACTAGCGTCAGGTGCCGGCGGGCCACCCGGTCAAGCTTTTGGTGGGTATGTAATATAACGGCGTACATGGAGCTACGCTCCTGGAACTAGAAAATAGAAACTAGGAACTAGCAAAACGCATGAATAATAGCTGGCTGTCATAAACGGTGTCTAATTCCTATTTCCTAGTTTCTAATTCAAATTAGTTACAGCTCGCAAGCTAGTAACAGTTTCATTTAGCTGTCTATATTTTAGCAAACTCTCGCCTGAATCGATAAATCGGCTGGCAGCCTGGCGGGCGGCGGCGATCAGTTTACTGTCGGAGAGCTTGGCCACGCGCAGATCCAGTTGGCCGTGCTGCAGCGTACCGTAAATCGCCCCTGGGCCGCGTAGTTCCAAATCCAGCTCGGACAGGCGGAAGCCGTCATCGCTGGTTTCCAGGGCCCGCAGCCGTGGGCCGGGTTGCTTTGAGTCACTCAGCATAAGGTAGCAATAGCCTTGGTGGCCACCCCGGCCCACCCGGCCACGGAGCTGGTGGATTTGGGCTAGACCAAAGCGTTCTGGCCCCTCGATCAGCATGACTGTGGCGTTTGGTATGTCCACGCCTACTTCTATTACGGTCGTGGAAACTAAAATGTCCAGTTTATGGGCTACAAACTTTTCCATAATTTCTGTCTTCTCGGCCGGCTTCATTTTGCCATGCAATAAACCGACCCGCCAGGCCTTGAAGTCCTTTTTACGAAATTCTTCATATACTTTTTCGACGGAATTTACGGCTAAGGCATCTGATTCGGTAATAGTCGGGCAGACTACGAACATTTGCCTGCCGGCTTCTAGCTGGCCATTGATCTTTTCGTAGAGCTGGGTACGTGAATTCGGAGAAATGAGTTTAGTTATGATTGGTTCGCGACCTGGCGGCTTAACATCTAAAACTGATATATCTAGTTCGCCGTAAAGCGTTAAAGCGAGCGAACGGGGGATCGGTGTGGCAGTCAAATTAAGTACATGGGGCATGTGCCCGGCTTTGCTCATGAGGGTCTTGCGCTGCTCCACCCCGAAACGGTGCTGTTCATCAATAATTACTAGAGCTAACTTATGCATATCGACTTGCTCTTGGATCAGGGTCTGGGTGCCAATGATGAACTGGGCCTGTCCGGAAGCAATGGCGGCGCGGGCTTTGGTTTTTTGGGCCGGCTTCATACCGCCCACTAGCAAATCCAGCTGCTTTTCTAAGCCGAGCGGTGCCAGCAAAGCAAAAATCGTGTTGGCGTGTTGGCGGGCCAGCAGTTCAGTCGGTGCCATAAAGGCCACTTGGTAACCTTGTTCCAGCGCCATCAAAGCCGCCATAGTCGCCACCACGGTTTTACCGGAACCGACATCCCCTTCCACTAACCTGTTCATCGGCTGCATCTTTTGCAGATCCAGATAAATTTGCCAAATGACCTTGCGCTGGGCGTCAGTCAGCTTGAACGGCAGATGGCCGACAAACTCTTTGGCTAGCTCTTCCTTGAACGCAATTTTCAGCGATTTTTCTTGTTGGTTTTCCTGTTTATTAAGCAAACTGGCTAGGCTTAGGCCAAGGATTTCTTCAAAACTAAGCCGTTTTTTGGCCTCGGCCAGTTGCTCAGGGCTTTTGGGAAAGTGCATGGCCAAAACAGCCTCTGCATAAGGCACCAGATCATAGTTTTTAATAAGCCAGTTGGGTAATGTTTCGGGCAGGGCTTTTATAAGTGCTACGGCCTGCTTGATCGCCGCCCTTATCTGGCGAGAATTTAAGCCCTTGGTTTCGCGGTAAATAGGCACAATGCGAGCTGTGTTAATCGGAAAGTCACTGGCCAATTCCACGCTGGGGTTCAGAATGCTAAACCGCTGGTGGCTAAGTTCAAACTTGCCGGAAATATAATAGGCTTGGCCCCGTTTGAGCGCGGCTTCGCGGTAAGGTTGGTTGAACCAGATCAAACGGACACTGCCGCTTTCGTCGCTGGCGACCGCTTCGGTAATATGCATGCCGCGCCGCACGTAACGGCCCTTGGCTTGCTTGATGACAGCCTTGATTGTCACATTGCCCGGCTTTAGCTGTTTAGTGGGGACTACTACGGAATAGTCATCATAACGCCGCGGCCAATAATTTATTAAATCTTGGGTAGTTTTAATTCCCAAGGTAGCGAATTTGCGGACCAAGGCTGGCCCAATCCCCTCTAACTCAGTCAAGGGATTATCCAGTTTCATTGTTCTAAGGTTGGGCTTTGCGGACTAAGAAAAAGATGCTAGGGCCAAAGTACGAGTTGGCTAGTGGCCGCTGCAGTAGTTTTTCAATTCTAAGCATCGCTGTAGGTGGCAAGAGTTTTTTGAGTCGGGGGCTACGCAAGTTGGAGACGGACAGAGTGGCCTTTACCTGCAAACCAGCGTGGGCCAATTGGCGCACAATGGTGTGGGGATTATGGTTGACAAATGGGATTTCATCTTCCCGGCGGTTTTGTGCAGAGCGGATATCAACCGGCTTGACTGGTAAGCGCTGGGCCTTCACAAGGTGTTTTAGGCGGTTACGCATGTGGCTGTAGTTGGCCACTTCGATCACCGCGTAACCTTCATCGGAAAGCACCCGGGCGATTTCAGCGAATTCCGGCGCCGGGTCAGGCAGGTGGTGCATGACCCTAACCAGAGTTACTAAATCAACTGATCCGTCTGTAAATTTAAGGTCATCGGCCTGCATGAGTTTGCGGTCAATTTCTGGGTGGCCCTTTAGAAACCGTCCAGCTATATCAATTTGTTGCTGGCTGGGTTCGGCCAGAACCACTTTGTCGGCGAATTCTTCTAGCAGCAGACACAACCGGCCGTAGCCACCGCCAACGTCAACTGCCGTTTTAAAGTGTTTGCCTTTCAGAAACTGCCGGATAGCGATTTCTTCACTGGCATGTTCGTACTCCCGGCCTTGCCAGTATTTGAGGTAGTTGTGATTCGGATCATTATACTGATCGGCTTTGCGCTTCTGAATAGAATGGTTTGCTGGTTTGGTCATAGGTGTCATTAAATTATACCTTTTAAATTTTAATTAACTAAGCTCTATAAGTGCTGAATCTTTAAATTTTTTGCCTTTGCGAAGCAGCAAACGGCCATTTTGGAAGTCAGACGCCTCAAGTTTCTCGCGCTCTACCTTTTGGCCATTGATAAACACAGCTTTGTCGGCCAGTAACCGTCGGGCTTCGGTGTTGGAAGTTGCCAGGCCAGCACCGACCAAGACTTCAATCATATTTGCCCCTAATGGTACTTTTAACGCCGTAATTTCTTTGCGGATTTCTGCTAGAGCCGAATCGCTGGCTTCAGCGATTTTTTTGTGGCCAGTCAGGTAAAAGGTGACTTCCTCTGCTAGCTGCATAGCTTGCTGGCCGTGGACTAAGCTAGTAACTTCCCGGGCTAGCTTAATCTGGGCCTTGCGTTCCGCGGGATGAGCGTTATGTTCTTTTAAAAGGCTATCGACCTCATCTTTACCTAATTCCGTATATATCTTCAGGAAATCTTCTACGCCATCATCGGCTAAATTGATCCAGAACTGATAGAACTGCGTGGGACTGGTTTTGGCTGGATCGAGCCAAACAGCACCGTCTTCACTCTTGCCAAATTTTTTACCGGTCGTTTTATTAATAATCAGCGGCAAGGTAATGACATGGGCTTCTTTGCCGCGGGTTCGGCGGATCAGTTCAACGCCGCTCAAACAATTCCCCCACTGGTCCGAACCGCCAAGTTGCAAAGTGCAGCCATGTTTGTCAAACAGGTGCAAAAAGTCCATGCCCTGTAAGATGGTATAGCTGAATTCGGCGTAGCTAAGGCCGCTGCCGCCTTCACCCAGGCGTTTGGCAATGTAATCGCGCTGCACTAGCGGTGTCATGCTAAAGTGTTTGCCGATATCTCGCAGAAATTCGATAACGGTCAAGTCTTTAGTCCAATCCAGGTTGTTAACTAACCTGAATTCGAAACCGTGGAAGACTTTTTTGAGCTGTTCTTCGGCTTTGGCGACGTTATGCGAGATAGTTTCCTCACTTTGCAACGGCCTTTCACTATCTTTGCCACCCGGGTCACCTATCAAACTAGTCGCCCCGCCAGCCAAGATGATGGCCTTGTGGCCATGTCGCATAAAAGCCCGGTCCAGCATCATAGCCGCCAGATTGCCAACTGTTTGCGAGTCGGCCGAAGCATCGAAACCATGGTAAAAAGTCCACAGCTTGTCATCTAAAAGAGCCAAATCGCTCAAAGTAGTTTGGTTGATAAATCCGCGCCAAGTTAGTTCTTCTGAAAGTGTCATGATTTTTGAGCCAATAGTTTACTTAGTGCCTAGTATATCTTAAGTTTTGCCAGAAAAAAATTTAAGATCTGCTTAGGTTGGTAAAAAATAATGTGTAAAATAACAATAGTACATATAGATTTTGCTATAATTAAGTCTAGTATTTTCATGAGAGGGAAAAATTAATTATGATGGCTTCAAAAGGTCCGCGCAAACCGCGCCGGGCACGCAGTAGTTTTACGACAAAAAGTGGCAATACTATAAAGCTCAACCAGACTTTTGGTGACCGGTTGAAAACCCGCAAGATGAATCGGGCGACCGCCAAAGCCGCCTATTTGAGTACGCTACCTAAAGACAAGTGGAAACGAGTGCTTTACCGCTTGCATCCTCGCCGGATCGCCCGCTATTGGTTTAGCCGCGAAGGGGCCATTATGGCCCTCAAAATTACCGGTGTGGCGATAGTGCTGTGTTTTTTCTTAACTATCGGTCTATTCGCTTATTTCCGCAAAGATCTACCACAGATAAAAGACCTGGCGGGCCGGAAACTGGGCGGCAGCAACACCTATTACGACCGGTCTGGCAATACCGTGCTCTGGCAAGATTACGACGCTGTCAAGCGCATCGGCGTCAGCAGCAAAGATATCTCGCCTTACATGAAACAAGCCACTATTGCTATAGAAGATAAGGATTTCTATAAGCATGGCGCTTTTGACGTCCGGGGCATCATGCGAGCCGGTTTGCACGATGTTTTTGGCGGAGGTGGAAGCGTACAAGGTGGTTCTACCATCACCCAGCAATTGGTCAAGCTTAATGAGCAATGGACCACCAACCGGACAGTTGCACGTAAAGTTAAGGAGCTGATTTTAGCCGTAGAGTTGGAGCGGGAATATTCCAAGGACGATATCTTAACCGGCTACCTCAATATCGCCCCTTATGGCGGAATTGAGTATGGCGCGGAAACCGCCGCCCGGGACTATTTCCATACCGATGCCAAAAGCCTGACCCTGGCCCAGGCCGCAACCCTGGCCGCTATGCCGCAAGCCCCGAGCTATTACTCCCCCTACAGCAGCACCGAATTCAACCCGGCCGCCGGCAACACCTTTAATAAGCAAGCCCTGCTCAACCGGCAGCATTACATTCTAGACCAGATGGTTAAGCAAAAAATGATCAGTAAAGCCCAGGCCGACGAGGCCAAAAAGGTTGATATTATAGCCCAGATACAGCCTTTGCAGTCTAAATACCAAGGCATCAAAGCCCCTTACTTCGTACTGGCCGCCAAACAAGAGTTAGAGGAGAAATACGGGGCGGCTACCGTACAACGCGGTGGCTGGAAAATTATAACCACGCTTGATTTGAATTTGCAGAACGCTGCCGAACAAGCGGTAGCCAACAACTACTCAAGCATGCAAAGGCTTACCGGAAGGGTAGCCGACGAAGCGGCAACAGTGGCCGAAGACGTCCAAACAGGACAGATTGCGGCCCTAGTAGGCGGCACTAATTTCGATGACCCAGACCATGGGAAGATCAACTATGCCGCCCAGTCTTTAATACCCCCTGGCTCAAGTTTCAAACCTTATGACTATGTCACTCTCATTGATAACAACAATAACGTGGGTGCCGGCTCTGTCTTATACGATACCCAAGGCCCTATACCAGGTTATCCCTGTACTAACAAGAACCGTCCCAAGAACGACGACAACGCCAATTGCCTCTGGGACTACGATTTCGTTTATCCCGGACCCCTTACACTAAGATACGCCATGGGAGGCTCACGTAACGTACCGGCCGTAAAAGCCATGCTGTCGGCCGTGCCAAACGACACTAGCAATGGCAAAGTAAGTTCCGTCAACAAAGTTATCAGCACTGCCAGCGCCATGATGGATAACGGCTATCTGGAGCAAAAACACCGTAAAACTTACAATTGCTACGCCCAAGGCGTGGACATCAACAACGCTACCGACGCTGACATAACCCAGTGCTATGGAGCGTCGGCTATTGGGGACGGTGCTTTCTTACATCTTGATGACCATGTCAATGGCCTGGCTACCCTGGCCCGCCTGGGCAACGCCATACCTAGAACCTATATCCTGAAAATTACTGACGCCGCTAATAAGCAAGTTTATCAATTCGTCCAACCTAAAGGGAAACAGGTCATCAAACCAGACTCGGCTTACATAGTTAATGACATGGCTAGCGACCCTAACGCCAGTTACTTGCCAGGTAGTTGTAGCGCTACAAATTGCACTCCCCTGTCCCGGGGCGGTTATAAATTCCACCGTGATAACGGCTGGACATTCGCCATTAAGACCGGTACTACCAACAATGGTTTTGACGGCCTGATGACCAGTTGGTCTAGTAAGTACGCTGTTGTCTCCTGGGTTGGTAACCACACGCGCAATAAAAATTTGAGCGCCTACGCGAACGCAGCTATGGAAACATTAACCGAACCGATTACCCGGGCGGTTATGGAAGCGGCCCACGCCAACCTTAAGCCAGTTAACTGGGAGAAACCGCAAGGCCTAAAGTCTTTGCCAGCTTTTGTGGTACGTAACCATATACATTTTGGGGACATTGAACCAAGCCCATCTAACGATCTATTCCCTTCTTGGTATGTCGGCAACAGCGGCAATAACACTTCACAGACCATGGACAAAGTTTCTGGCAAAGTCGCCACCAATTGCACGCCGCCTTTCGCTCGCGACGTACAAACCAACAGTAATGCCGCCTCTTGGAATGTTGATATCTTCAATGGCGGCCACACCAGCATCAACACTGGCGCTGGGACAACCGGCAACCAACCAGTAGCCACCGATGATGTGCACAACTGTAACGATTCTCCACCATCAATCACCCTAACCGCCCCGGCAGACTGTAAAGATACCGATAATGGCGGTGAGGGCTGCACCATAACAGCCACTGTTTCAGCTGGTACTCACGCTTTGAGCGATCCGACGACCTATCCGCAATTCCCGGGCACTATCAACTTCACCTTGAATGGCCAAAGCATAAAAACCGTGAATGTTAACGATTCGCCAACTACCTTCAGCTTTAACTATAAACCTACCAGTTCAGGTAGCGGCACTCTGACGGCTACCGTGACTGACAGCGTGCTGTACCAAGGGAGTGACAGCGCCACCGTAAATTTTACCGTAACGCCTCCGCCAGTGGAGGCCAGCCTCAACTTCGATTCAGCAAAAATAAACGGCACTAACACTAAGTTCAGCTGGTCTGGGGGAGTTGGGCCTTATAGCGTCTTCCGTTCGGACAATAACCTTACGTTATGCAGTAACGTCAGTGGCACAACCTGCCAAGTCCCTAAGGCATCGGCGCTAGCTGGCACGTCCGTGTACGTCCAAGACAGTACCGGCAAAAAAGCCACTACTACTGTGACTAATTAGGAAAAAGATCATGGCAATTAGTCCTCTTCTAGTAATCCTATAAGACTGTCTTCTATAGGTGTAAATTAGTGGCAATTAGTCTTTTTCTAGGAATTGGTTGAGGGCCGAACGCACGTCGCTGACGCCATGCAAGAAGCTAATTTTTTTGCTGGTTTTTCGCAAGGGGCCAATAGCCGCTTCAAAACCCAGCTTCTTGGCCTCCGCCACTCGTTTTTCGACGTTTGGTACGTGCCGGACTTCGCCAGATAAACCTACTTCCCCAAAGACCACAGCGTTTTGTTTGAGTTGTAATCCTTTGGCAGCCGAACCAATGGCCAGACAAACTGCCAGATCGGCAGCCGGCTCGGTGATCCTAATGCCTCCAACGATATTGATGTAGATGTCTTGGTCGGCCAGGTTTAGCTTGGTCCGGCGCTCGAGCATCGCCACTAGTAAATTCAAACGATTGAGATCAAGGCCACTGGCCGCCCGCTTGGGGTAGCCGTAGCTCGTGCGGTTCACTAGCGCCTGGACTTCCACTAAAATTGGCCGGCTGCCTTCCAGGGTGGCCAGCACTACCGACCCGTCGCTAACTTGCCGTTCAGCTAGCAGGGCAGCCGACGGGTTTTCGACCGGCTGCATGCCGGCTTCGACCATTTCGAAAATGCCGGCTTCATTAGTCGAGCCAAAACGGTTTTTAACCGCCCGCAGGATCTTAAAGCCGCCGTAACGGTCACCTTCTAGTTGCAACACTACGTCCACAGCGTGCTCCAAAACTTTGGGGCCGGCGATGCTGCCCTCTTTGGTGACATGGCCGACTAAAATCACGGCCGTATTGCTCTGTTTGGCGGCCAAAGTCAGCAGCTGTGAACTGTTGGTAATTTGAGATACCGTACCGGCCGCCGAAGCGATCGCCGCCGTGCTGACGGCCTGGATAGAGTCCACTATCACCAGCTTGTAAGCGCCGCTGGCAATGGTCGCCGCGATATCATCGGCTGAACTGCTAGTCGCTAGCTTAAGTTCAGCCCGCAGAGTACCAAGCCGCTCGGCTCGCAAGCCAACCTGGTGGGCTGACTCTTCACCACTCACATACAGTACTGGCACTTTGGCCGCCACGGCGTAAGCTAGCTGCAACAACAAAGTGCTCTTACCAATACCGGGTTGGCCGGCAATCAAATTAACGCTGCCGGCGACAATGCCGCCGCCGAAAATTTCATCAACTTCGCTTAAACTAGTTATTAGCCTAGGTTGGTCTTTAGATACCGATTTATCCACCGGCTCGGCGGCCAGAATTTTGCCCTGGGCCAAGCTGCCGAGCGCCGCTCCTGGCGTTAGGGTTTCTTGCAAGGTGTTCCACTCCCCGCACTGCGGACACTTGCCACTCCAGGTGCTGGCAGTGACTCCGCAACTGCTACATACATATCTGACAACCGGTTTCTTAGCCAAAACATCTCCTCATTAACTAAAAGTCTACCATTATTAATTTATTGGCGACACCTGGGAACTGATTTCATTATTAAGCTCTTCTTGTTCAAGTACGATCGCGTTGCGGGCTGCCACTATTTGGTTGTATTGCTTCAGTAGTGCCCTGAGCTGGTCAGCTTCAGTGTTAAAGCTGTTAGCCAGACTATTAAAAGTCGGCACCAGGGCGTCGTGGGCGGCAAAATTACCGCTATTTTTATACTGATTAAGCTGTTTCTCCTGGGCGTCCAATGTAGCCCGCTTAACCCTTAAGTCCGTTTCATCAGCATCAATCTGGACTTTCAAGTCGGCAAGCTGGACGTCGTATTGCTTGATGGCCGCCTGGCGGCTGGTAAATTCAGTCTTATAAGCCGTGGCAAAAGCTACTATTTGGCTCCGGTTTAGAAAATAACGTTGGTAGTAGGCTTCTAGGGCCGGCGGTAAATTAGCTATTTCGGTGCCGAAGATGGAGTGCATTTCATTAACTAAGTCGTTGGGTTCGGTTCGCTGGTAAACACCTATTAAGTCTTTGACACGTTGGTCATCCAGGTTATGGCGGTAATAGTCGTTTAGCAAACCATCCACGTACTGACGGTCTTTAGAACTTAAACGGTCGTAAGCAGCGTGTAGCATTTCGTGGGCCGCCGTTACCTGCTCGACGCCATTCAGGCGCGGGTCAGCCACGCTCAAAAGGTCAATGCCGCGCTGATTAGAGTGGTAGCAGCCGAGGACAATGGTATGCTCCCCGCCGTTGTTCGGACAAAACTTAGTAAAACTGCTTTTCTCGTCAATATTAGGATGGTTAACGTAAAAAACTTTGCGCGCATAAGCGCTTAGGCCATCAGCGCCGGCGACTTGGGCAACACTGGCCGGTGGCTGATAGCCACGCAATTGCCACCAATCAAGGATATTTTGGCGGTTGGCGAGTAGCAGCCCTACAAGCGCCAACCAGATCAAAAGAAGAACAAGTGATTTAGCCGTCCGAGACGGCCGTTTATAGCTTTGAGAACCGCGCTGCTGATTTACCATTATTCATTTCACATTTTACATTAATCCCACAGTTAACATTGCTTAGAAATCATAGAACTGTTAGCTGCTACTCGTTAGCGGTGGCGTAGGCTAGCTCACCTTTTCTAGCCGCTACTTGGACAATGTTACCTTTGACGTATTTGTCGCCTAGCAAATCGAGCGCCATATGGTCTTCTATGGTGTCTTGGATCAGGCGGCGCAGCGGGCGCACACCATTGTGGGCATCGTAACCGTGTTCAATCAGGTATTGTTTGGCGGACGAGGTCAGTTCGACGCTCAAACCACGTTTTTGCAAACGGCTTTTTAGTTCGTCAATCTGCAAGTCAATAATCTTGTAAATATCCTTTTTGGTCAGCGCCCGGAAGACAATGACTTTGTCGATGCGGTTGAGTAATTCGGGGCGTAGCATGCGCTTAAGTTCATCGCGAACCTTAGTCTGGTTGGCTTCGTGGAGCTGGTCTAGTTCTTTTAGCTCATCGCCACCGGTGGCGTGGAAGCCCAGGCTGGCTTCTTTTTGCAGCTTTTCGGCGCCAACGTTGCTGGTCATGATGACAATGGTGTTAGTAAAGTCGATCCGCCGGCCTTTAGCGTCGGTGAGGTAGCCATCTTCCAAGATCTGCAGTAGCATATTGAAGACGTCAGGATGGGCTTTTTCAATTTCATCGAACAGCACCAAGCTGTAGGGTTGGCGGCGGATTTTATCGGTCAGTTGGCCGCCATCGTCATAACCGACATAGCCAGCCGGAGCACCCACTAGACGGGAGACGTTATGGTGTTCGCCAAATTCGCTCATATCTATCTTGACCAGTGCCGATTCACTGCCAAAGAATTCGCGGGCTAGCACTCTAGCCAGTTCGGTTTTGCCAACACCGGTCGGGCCTAAGAAAATGAACGAGCCAATCGGCCGCTTTTCGCTACCGATGCCGCTACGGTTACGGCGCACGGCTTTAGCTACGGCCTCCACAGCTTCGTTTTGGCCAATCACATACTTGCCCAAAGTCTTTTCCAGGTTTAGCAAATATTTGGCTTCCGAGCGGATGACTTTTTTAACCGGCACGCCGGTCATGCGGGCGACGACTTCGGCTACGTCTTCGCTGGCTAAAGTCAGGGGCTTAATCTGCTTGTTATTAGCGTGCAGTTTGGTCAGCTCTTCGTTAATTTGGCTGGCGCGGGTTTTGTACTGGGCGGCCTTTTCGTAATCTTCAGTGTCAACTGCTTCTTCGATACGGGTATTGACTAGCTTTAATTCCTTTTGCAGCCGGCGGACTTCCGGCGAAGTTTTGCCCTTATCTATCCGGAGGTGAGCGGAGGTTTCATCTATTAAATCAATCGCCTTGTCGGGCATATAGCGATCATTGATGTAACGTTTGGCCAGGTTAACAGTGTCTTCCAGGACTTCGTCGCTGATTTTGACGCCGTGGAAACTTTCATAATGTTTACGCAGGCCTTTTAGGATAGCCAGCGTTTCGCTAGGCGTGGTTTCTGGCACCTGGACCGGCTGGAAACGGCGTTCCAGGGCAGCGTCTTTCTCAACATGTTTTGTATATTCGCTGGTGGTCGTGGCACCGATGACTTGGATCTTTCCCCGCGCCAAAGCCGGTTTTAGGATGTTGCCAGCGTCCATGGCGCCTTCGGCCGCTCCGGCTCCCACCAAGAGGTGCATTTCATCAATGAAGACAATAGTCTTTTTGTCTTTTTCTAGTTCGGCCATGACTTTTTTAAGCCGCTCTTCAAATTCGCCGCGGTATTTGGTACCAGCGATCATACCGGCTAGGTCTAGCAGTACAATCCGCTTATCTAGCAAACTGTCGGGTACGTCTTCGGCTACAATCCGCTGGGCCAAGCCCTCGACAATGGCTGTCTTTCCCACACCGGGCTCGCCGATCAGTACTGGGTTATTCTTGGTGCGGCGGTTCAAGATGGTAATAACGCGGCGAATTTGGGCTTCACGGCCGACTACCGGATCAAGCTTACTCTCGCGTGCGTGCTGGGTTAAGTCAGTACCGAAGAAATCAATAGCAGTTTTGCGGCTTTTTTTGCCGCGCCTGGAACTGGTGCCGCTCAGGTTTTCGCCTTCTTCGTACTGCTGGCGGTTCAAAAATTGTTCCAATTCATTAGTCAGCGCGTCAACATCGACATTCATATCCCTCAGTAGGATTGTAGCGCGAGCGTTCTTTTGGCTCAAAATACTGTACAAAATATGCTCGGTGCCGCAATATTCTTGCCCATAGTCTTGGGCCATGTCGTAGGCCATTTTCAGGGTCAATTTGGCGGTTTCGCTTAAGCCTTTAGCGCCCATGCTGATGATAAGAGTTTTGGGCGTCAGGTTCAGAGCTAGCCGGGCGCGGTCCAGCGTAACACCTACGCCTTCCAGCAGTTTGGCACCCATACTGGAGTCTTGGGCCAGTAAACCCAGCAACAAATGCTCGGTGCCAACATAGGAACTGCCAAAGCTCTGGGCAATGGCGTTAGCGTGCCGCAAGCTGTTGACGGCGTTATTGGTTAAATGATTCAAAAATTCTTGAAAATCTGGGCTGTTAGGCATCATAGTTTATTTTTACCCCTTCTTGTTAGAAAAAGCTATGTGAACTTTCTCATCTTGTACCCGCAAACCATTCGTGCTATTACCAATGATTTACTAAAATTAATGATACGCCAATTAGCACTCACGAGTCAAGAGTGCTAATTGTGACTTATTAACTTCGCTTATCAGGATAAATTCAAACTTTAACTGTTGATTTCAAACCCTCTGGAGTCGCAACCGTGCCGGTTTCTCGTCCTATAAGAGCACCACTTTCATCAACTGTTTTTTCAAAGCGACGACGCATCTCATCAACTGAGTGACCTTCGATTGACACGCCACAGAAAGTCGTTTCTCCGGCCTCCAGCGCTTTAATCACACCAAAGAACATATTAGCTTGGCGGGCGCCATCTAATCCAAATGCTATGCGATCTTCTCCCACCCATCTGTAATCTTCCATAACTTAATGATAACACGCTTTTACATATAAGTCAAAGATTTAGGCAATTTGAATTGCTACTCGCCGTGTTCTTCGATGGCTTCTAGGAGGCTGTTTTCCAGGTCGCTTTTTTTCTTTAGCTTTGGTTTAGTTGGCTTGGTAGTGGTTGCGGCCGGCTCTTTTTCTGCCACTGGTTGGTTTTCGGCTTCTATGTCTATCTCGTAGCCAGTCAGTTTGCTGGCTAGGCGGACGTTTTGGCCGCTTTTGCCGATGGCTATGCTTAGCTGGTCTTCGGGGACCAGGACTTTGGCTTTTTTTGCTTTTTCATCCAGGTTGACTTTGGAAACTTTGGTCGGGCTGAGGGCGTTAGTAATGTATTCTGTCGGATTTTCGTTCCAGACAATGATGTCGATTTTTTCCTGTTCGCCGACTTCGCTCATAACAGCATTTACACGCGTACCATGGCCGCCGACAAATGTACCAACAGGGTCCACGCCTGGCACATTACTAAAAACAGCGATCTTGGAGCGGACGCCGGCTTCGCGGGCGATGCCTTTGATTTCAACGGCACCGCTTTCCATTTCCGGTACTTCGCCGCGGAATAGCCACTCTACGAACTGGGTGTTGCCCCGGCTAACCACCAGCTGCGGGCCACGGAAACCGCGCTCTACGTCTTTCAGGAAGACTTTGAGGCGCTGGCCTGGATAATAGCGTTCGCCTTGGATTTGCTCGCTTCTAGGCATAATGCCCTGGGCTTTACCTAGGTCAATACGGACAATGTTGCCCTCTACCCTAGCCACTACAGCATTGATGACAGTACCGATTTTATCTTCGTATTCGGCCATGATGATTTCGCGTTCCGCTTCCCTCAAGCGTTGCAAGATAACTTGTTTGGCAGTTTGGGCTGCCACCCGGCCAAAGCTTTCCACCTTTTGGTAGACCTCTACAGTTTCGCCTAGCTTGGCATTTTTGCGCATAGCCCCAGCGTCGGACAGTGAGATTTGGACTATCGGATCCTCGACTTCTTTAACAATTTCTTTAGTTACATACGCGTCAACTTCACCGGTGTTTAGGTTCATAGTCACCCGCACTTCTTGTTCACGGTCGCCGTAATCCCGCCGGTAAGCGGCGGCCAAGGCTTGCTCAACAACTTCTTGCACAGTTTCTTCGGGTAAGTTCTTTTCTTCGGCGATAGCTCTTATAGCCACGCCTAGTTGTTTAAAGTCTAAATCCACTTAATGTCCTTTCGTTAATAGATGAATCCTTCGACGAGCTCAGGATCAATTTCAGCCAGCTGAAATTGAAAAAGCCGACCACGTTGGCCGGACTTAACCTTTAGTATAGGTTCCTCTCACCCAAAAGTCAACGTGCACCTTGTTAATCCAGAAGATATTTTCATTTTTGATCCGATCGAGTCAAAAATGAAAATTGAACTCTTAGAATAACTGAATTCTATATGACAAGCTATGAACCTATTGCTAAACTTAGATGATATGAGCAAAAAAGTTCCCAGATTATTTGCGCAATTCCAGCCCGAAAACTATAAACTGCATCTTAATCCTGACCGAGAGAGCATGACTTTTAGCGGCACCGTAGAGATCAGGGGCAAAAAAGTCGGGCGGCCAAGTAAGCGTATAACTTTGCATCAAAAGGGCCTAAAAATTAATTCGGCCAAGATTGTTAAACACTATAAAAAAGGCGATCAACTGCTGGAAATTGTACGCACCAATAACCAAAAAAGCTTTGATGAGATGCGTCTGCACACCAAAGATATGATCTACCCCGGTTTCTACACCGTAATAATTGAATTCAGCGGCATTATTACCAAGCCCATGCATGGTATCTACCCCAGCTATTTTAAGCATAACGGTAAAAACAAAGTGTTGATTTCCAGCCAATTTGAGAGCCACCATGCCAGAGAAGGCTTCCCTTGCGTCGATGAGCCGGAAGCTAAAGCTACTTTTGATTTAAGCTTGACTACGCCGCTAGGTGAAACGGTATTAGCCAATACGCCTGTCAAAACCCAGGAACGGGTGTCGGGTGTCGGGAAACGGGGGGCGAAGAGTGCAGAACCCGAAACCCGAAACCCGAAACCCTTAGTCGAGACTACATTCGACACAACCCCGCGCATGAGCACTTACCTATTGGCTTTCGTGTTTGGGGAGCTTGGTTTCAGCGAGGCCCAAACTAAGGCCGGCGTAACGGTCCGCGCCTACGCCACGCCGGAGAATGTAAAATTCACGCGCTACGGTTTAGATGTTGCCGTCCGCGCCCTGGATTTTTTTAGCGACTATTTTGATATAGCCTATCCACTTAAGAAATTAGATATGGTGGCGCTGCCCGATTTTAGCGCCGGAGCCATGGAGAACTGGGGCTTAGTAATCTACCGTGAGACCACTATGCTGGCTGACGACAAAACTACCAGCATCGAGAGCAAACAACTAGTCGCCCTGGTAATTGCCCATGAACTTAGCCACCAATGGTTTGGCAACTTAGTAACTATGAAGTGGTGGGATGATTTATGGCTGAATGAAAGTTTCGCTAATCTCATGGAGTACCGGGCGGTGGACGAACTATTCCCGCAGTGGCATATTTGGGAGCAGTTCGTAGCTATCGAAATGGCCAGCGCCAAGCGCCGGGACAGTTTGGCGGACGTACAGGCTATCCGCGTTAAGGTTAACCATCCTGACGAGATCAGCACCATTTTTGACCCCTCAATCGTTTACGCCAAAGGCGGTTCAGTCCTGTATATGCTGATGAACCTGGTCGGTGAAGAAGCTTTCCGAACTGGCCTAAAGCTTTATTTCAAAAAACACGCCTATGGCAATACCGAAGCCAAAGATTTATGGGAAGCGCTAAGTACCGCCGGCAAGCAAGACATGGTTAAATTTATGGACGGCTGGCTTTCCAGACCCGGCTATCCGTTAGTAATAGCCGACTACCAGCCTGGCTCTATTGAGTTGAAGTTAAGCCAGCAACGTTTTTTGAGCGATCCGAATGCCCAAGTTGTTTCAAGTGAGCCCTGGCAAGTGCCCTTAGCCGCTAGTTTGGAATTATCTGACAAGCTTTTGACAAAACAAACAGCTAGCCTTCGAACCAAAGGTAGTGGCCTCTTGCTCTTAAATCACGACGGCCACAGTTATTTCGTGCCTAAGTATCAAAATAACGAACACCGCTCCCAGGTTGTCCAAGCCATCCAAGAAGGCGAAGTCAGTAGCACCGACCGGTTGCTATTAATTGATAACTACAACCTGATGCAACGTGGCGGCCAGGCCGCCACGACTGAGCTATTGGAACTAGTGGTAGCCTACTCTTCAGAGACCAGCGAGACTGTGTGGGGGAGTCTAGCCTTGGCGCTATCTGAGGTGCGCCGGCTGGTAGAAAGTGACCCTAGCGAAGAACACCTAGATATATTGGTCGGGAAAATAGTTATGCCGGTGGTTGAACTTTTGGGCTGGGAGGATAAGCCGGAGGATTCCAGTCAATCTTTGCGCTTGCGCAGCCTGGCCCTATCTATAGCGGCCGGTGCAAAAGTACCCTCAGTTATAGACGAAGCCTTAAAACGCTTTAGGGCTTTTGAGAAGCCGTCTGATCTAGCCGGCAGTATCCGGTCGGTGGTTTACTTCATTGGAGCTCGTTATGGTACGGATGCCGACTTTAAAAAATTGCTAGCTTTGCATAACCAAAGCACTAGTGCCGATGAAAAAGAAGAGTTGGCCGCCGGGCTGACATCGGTCAAAAAAGCTAACCAGATTAAGCAGTTAATTGACCTCCTAACCACGGATGAAATAAGACACCAGGATGTCATGCATTGGTTTGTCTGGCTACTGCGCAACCGTTACGGCCGCCAGGCGGCATGGCAGTGGCTAACTAGCCACTGGGGTTGGATTGAAGAACATTTTTCCAGCGACAAAAGTTACAGCAATTTCGCGCGTTACAGCGGCAGTATCTTCTCTCACCCTACGGAATTAGAAAAATTTAAGGCTTTCTTCGAGCCTAAAAAGTCGGTCGTGGCTTTGGCACGGGATATCACCCTAGCCGAGCAGGAAATTATGAGCCGCATTGCCTGGCGCCAGCGCAATGAACACGCCGTCAAAACCTGGCTGAATAAACATTAGTTGTTCTTTCAAGACCTGATCTCCTAGTTTGGTCAAACATCAATTCCGTCAGCGAAGCTGCCGGCATTATTCCTTTTTGGTGGCAAAAAGGAACCGAAAAAGCCACCGGACAACGCTCTGCCTTGATGCATCTGATAGTAATAAAGTAGCTTGCCTTCGGAACTCCTCAGGTGGCCTGCCACCGGCAAGCCACCTTCGTCAAACAACCGAAGGAACCCAAGACCGCTACTTTCTGACTACATCTGCTCAGGGCTGAGCTCCAGTCCGGCCTCCAGACTCCTGGGCTAGCTACGAGGCTGGGGGTTTAGCCAGGCTCGGCAAAACCGATGCCAGCAATCAGTGGTCTGCCGAGTCATTGCGGCCAGCTTAGTGCCGATTCTCATTGAAGATTATACAATCGGGACCGACCGGAGGGAGTCCTGGCCGCACGGCAGGTTACTGGTATCTGCTGGCAATAGTGTTTTGACGTTGCCTGTGGCCTTTTGTAAAACTTTTGGCCACGCAAAAGTTTTAACAATTTGATTCTTTGGAAAAGAATAATTATTAAAAGGCGTTTTCGATAAAGTTCATCACCGCATAGTTTGGGCCAGTGATTTCAATAGCCGAAAGTTGATAGTTGCTTTTCCATTTATATTCTTCTACCCAAGTTTCGGCCGCCCGGCGTATTTGCCGCAGTTTGGTGCTCGTTACATAGTCCAGGCCGCCGCCCTGATTGGAGTTACGACGATATTTTACTTCCACAAAATGCATAACATTATCTTTCTGGGCTACTATATCGATTTCGCATTGCGGCCGCCGATAATTTTGCTCAATTATTTTGTAGCCACGCATTTCCAAATAGACTTTGGCGGCCGCCTCAGCCTGGCGACCAGCATCAGTTGAAGTCATGAGGCTAATTGTACCAAATAAGCAAGTGCCGGAAGATAATGAACTATCACAAAATTATCCATATGGATAATTTTGTGATAGTTGGAGATTCACTTCGCTTAAATTTAGACTCTTGTCTCTTCAGGTCTCTAACAAAAATTGGATGGGCTTATAGCTATGCCGGTGGATTTCGCTAACTCCGAGTTCTTTGAGCTTGACTAAGTGCAAAGCCGTGCCATAGCCCACATGCTTTTCAAAGCCATAGTCTGGATATTTGAGCGAAGCTTCCGCCATGAATTTATCCCTAGCGACTTTGGCAACAATGCTGGCCGCACTAACAGCAGGAACACTACCATCGGCTTTAATGACGGCTTGGGATTTAGGGTTATCGGGAAAGAAATTATAATTACCGTCAATGATT
This sequence comes from Saccharimonadales bacterium (SeqCode), assembly GCA_035478435.1. Taxonomy (GTDB): domain Bacteria; phylum Patescibacteriota; class Saccharimonadia; order Saccharimonadales; family UBA4665; genus DATLRC01. The sequence continues at coordinate 226,904 of DATIJT010000009.1, forward strand.
ATTTGGTCATAGCTCATTGAGATTTGATCCAGGGCCCGCCGCATACTAAGCCGTACCGCCTCAGTCAGGCCCAATTTATCAACTTCGGCTGGCTGCACCCAGCCAATGCCAATGGCCGCAGCCTGGACTTGAATATTAGCCGCTAACCTTTGGCGTTGCTGTTTGCTTAATTGTTTTGAATCTTTGAGGCCGGAGATGGGTTGCCCTAGAATAACTGCGGCGGCTACTACCGGGCCGGCCCAGCAGCCACGACCTACTTCATCAATCCCTACAAGCATAACCTTATTGTAGCAATAAAAACTCCCTTTGGTTAAGGGAGTCTCTTTGGCGTAGGGTAAGATTGACTAAACTTTTTCGTCAGATTTAGCATCCTCGGATTTGTCTTCGTGAGCGGCAATGGCGGCATCGGCCTTGGCTTCTTCTTTGGCAGCTTCTTCGGCCTTCTTTTCGGCCTCAGCCTCTGCGGCAGCGGCGGTTTCTTCTTTCAACTTTTCTTCTTCGGCTTCAGCCTTTTCATCGTGGACAGCATTTACGGCTTCACGGTCAAAGTCCACTCCACTCAAGCGCGCAGACTTACCGGTGCGGGCACGCATGTAAGTCAGGTAATTGCGGCGGACCTTGCTGCGTTTAGTAACTTCAATTTTCATAACTAGCGGGCTATGGAGCAGAAAGCTCTTTTCAACACCAACGCCGCTGGCAATTCGGCGAACGGTAATCCGGCTGGTATGACTAGCTTTGTTATCTGTACGGATGACCAGGCCTTGAAAAACCTGAACCCGCTCTTTGTTGCCTTCGCGAATCTTTTGGTGTACGCGGACAGTGTCGCCGCTGCGGACTTCTACGACCGCCGGTTTCTTATATTTAGCCTCAATTTGCTGGATCACACTTGGCATATCTGGTAGATTCTACACAATTTTCGCAGTTTTATCAATAGGGATGATGAGGCCAGGTTATTTGCAAACCTGTCTAGCCGACGACGCGGAAAATCTCGTCCAGGGTAGTTTCGCCGGCAATAACCTTCAAGATAGCGTCCTGGAGCATGGTTTTCATGCCGCTTTTAATAGCAGCGGCTTCAATAGCTTGAGTTGAGAGTATGGTGCTGGGGCGCTCCAGCAATTCACGGATGGCCCCCGTCATAGTAAACTGCTCGCGTATGGCCAATTGCCCCTTAAAGCCATAGGGAGTTTCGGCAGAACTACCGGGTTTATAAAGCTGTAAGCCATCGAGATTCGGCCGCTCAATGCCTTCAGGCAAGGCCTCCACGATCTCCCGAATCTTATTTAATTCGCTGTCAGCCGGTTGGTAGGCCTGCTTGGTGGCGTCGTCTAAACGACGCACTAGGCGCTGAGCCATTACCAGACGAATAGCCGAAACAAACAACGGGTTCTGGCCAATAACATCAGCTAAACGAGTCAAAGCGGCAGCCGCGGAAGAAGCGTGGAAAGTACTGAGCACCAAATGGCCGGTCAAGGCAGCCTGCAGGGCAGTTTTGGCGGTATCGTTATCGCGGATTTCGCCCACCATAACTATATCCGGATCTAGCCTGAGCACAGCCCGCAGTTTGTCGGCAAAACTGGTATCGGTTTGACCGGGCTTGGTATTGACTGGGATCTGGGTGATGCCGGCGAACTGATACTCTACCGGGTCTTCGACAGTAATAATTTTACGTTCCTCGAAGTTTAGTGAGTTAAGCATGGAGTAAAGCGTCGTGGTCTTGCCAGAACCTGTCGGACCAACCACCATCACTAGGCCAGTCGGCTTGGCAATAATGCCGTCTGCTACTTCCCGCTCACCAGGGGAAAGGCCCAAGCGATCCAGGGCATACATATTCTGTTGCATATTGAACAGGCGCATCACTACGTCCATGCCATTGATGGTCGGCACGGTTTCTAGCCGTAGGTTGACATCCACGACCGCGCCGTCAGCCATTTTTACTTTTTGGGCAATGTGGCCTTGCTGGGCGTCTTCGGCGGCGGTTGAGATATTGGCGGCGCTAGCAATCGCTGAAATTAGTACTCGATGCTTATCGACGCTCAGGTGGGCAATCGGGTGCAATACTCCGTCTATCCGGAAACGAATACGAACATTATCGATCCCGGTTTCGATGTGAATATCGGAGGCGTTGAGGCGGTGGGCCTGCTGGACCAGGTAAGCCAGCATGTCGTCAGCCCGCACTTGCTCCAGGACGCTGGAAATCTGCTGGACTAGCTCGTTGGAGCCGGCCTGATTTAAGGCGATATCTTGGTAAACAACTTGTTTGGGTGGATCATATAGCTTCATATATTCGCGATAACCGGCATCCGAGATAATGGCAAAGCCGGTTGGCCGGTCGGAGAAGCGCTGGCTAAGTTGATTCATAGTAGCCTGGGAAGTAGTGGTAGTAATACCCAGCAAAACCTGACTTTGATCTGCCTGGAGCGGAATTACTTTCAGCTGGTAGAGTTCCGGTAAGGTTAGCAAGTCTTTAAAGAGCTGTTTGTTAGCAATTTGTGAGGTATCAACATAGTCCATACCTAAAATACGGGCGCGGCGCTGGGTAGCCTGCTCTTCGTCTAAGCGAGCGTTTTGAGACATAAGCATAAGTATAAACTATGCGTTCCACTAAGGTATAGTGGGAGCATGCGCGAAATTGTTGTTATTGCCCATAATTTACGAAGTACACATAATGTTGGCTCGCTTTTCAGAACGGCTGAAGGCCTGGGAGTAGAAAAAATCTACTTAAGCGGCTACACACCTTACCCGCTGGCTAAGGATGACCAGCGCTTACCGCACCTGGCACATAAGATTGGCCGGCAAATCCATAAAACCGCTTTAGGCGCCGAAACAATGGTAGCCTGGGAACAAATTCCCGATATTATTAGTCTGGTAGCTTCCCTTAAAAGTGCTGGTTTTATTGTCGTAGCACTGGAACAAGACCAGCAAGCAATCCAATTGCCTGATTTCAAGCCTTCTGAGAAATTAGCCTTAGTCTTAGGCCGAGAAGTCGAAGGCATAGAAGAGAACGTGCTTGCAGCCTGTGATCAGATAATTGAGATACCGATGCTCGGTCATAAAGAGTCATTTAACGTGGTGCAAGCGGCAGCCATGGCGCTATATCATTGCCGCTTACTTACACAGTAATAGAGTTTATGCTACAATAAGTAAAACTTTAAACATAAAAACTATGACTCTCGCCACCCGCGCCAAAACACCCGCTTACCATAAAAAACGTGTTGGCAAGCACCGGCCGCACAACAAACAATATTTGAAGTCTTATTGGCCTTACATACCGCTTTTAGGCATTGTCGGCCTAGGCTTATTTGTTAATGGCTTATTGACCGGACCCCACGGTGTCTTAGGCGACACCAGCGATTTTAGCCAAACCGCCTTAGTGGCTGAAACTAATTTGGAGCGTAGCTCGAGTAAGGAACTGCCTTTAGTATCTAACAACGTTCTTGCTGCCGCAGCCCAAGCCAAAGCCAATGATATGGTAGCGCGGAATTACTGGTCGCATGATACGCCAGATGGTAAGACGCCTTGGGCGTTTCTGAGTAATGCCGGCTACCAATACCAAACCGCTGGCGAGAACTTAGCTTATGGTTTTAATAATGCCAGCGATGTCATTAAAGCTTGGATGAGTAGCAGTGAGCACCGGGCTAACCTTTTGAGCGCTAAATTCCAGCAAGTCGGTTTTGGGGTAGCCAGCTCGCCCAATTACCAAGACAAAGGACCGGAAATAGTCGTAGTGGCACTCTATGCCAGCCCGGCGAACGTGGAACCCGCCTTGCTAGGCACCAAGACGCTAGGCGCGGGCGCCACGACTAGCGCTCCAGCACTAAAACCAGTCTCGCGCCTACAACTCGTGGCCGACGGCACGGTTTTTGGCAGTGCCAGCCTGTTATCTTTTATCACGACAGCAATGGTCGTAGCATTTTTAGTCCGGCACGCCCGGGCTTGGCGTAGAGCTTTGGTTAAAAGTGAAGCCTTCGTTTTGCACCATGCTTGGCTGGATATCGCGATTGTTTTGGTGGCCACCGCCGGGGCCATCCTAACCCGTGTGGTTGGGAAAATAGGCTGAAACAATAATCGGTATCGCGCATTCCGCACTTAGTGCAGTTCGGGATGAAGAGCGAAGCCCGTAAGCGAGCCGTACTTTCGGTACGGTGAGTGCGGACTGGAGGTTTTCGCCCGAAATGTGCAAGTGCGGGATGTGGGCTATTGGATTTTGAGGTTTTGGGGGCCGACTAAGGCCTCTAATTTTTGTAAACCTTCGCTATCTTTGTCGATGCCGGTCGGCAGCTTGATAGCTTGGCGGCCTTCGGCCTCCCCCAGAACCAGAATAACTTCAGTTGGCCCCGCAAAAGCGTCTAAAGTTTCCTTGAGCTTCAGTAATACCTCCTGGTCGTCACTGTCATTTAAGCGGATGTAAACTCGCTCCGCTGAAGATGATTTAGCCGTTTTAGATTGCTGGTTAGTTGATTTAACCGGCTTAGGAATGCGAGCCTTCAGGGTTTTTGGTTTTTTGCCTGTCGGTTCGTAAGCAGCGGCTTGTTGGGGAGTGATTTCCCGGGCATCATCGACCATCACCTTAAGCTCGGAGCCTTCGCTGCCATCACGCCCCCGGGTCGAAACTTTACCGCGGGCTAGCACTACACGGTCACGTTCCCAAATACCTAAAGTTTGCTGGTAAGCATTTGGAAATAGGACCATTTCTATATCGCCCGCTTGGTCTTCTAAACGCACGAACGCCATTTTCTGGCCGTTTTTAGTAGTAACTTCGCGTACAGCGGTAATGGCACCACCTACGACAACCGACTTGCCTTCATGCTCAGGTTTGAGACTATTTAAGGGGACGCTTTGCTCGCTAAGATAGGCTTCATATATCTCTAAAGGGTGTTGGCTTAAGTACAAACCTAGCAATTCCCGCTCCCATTGCAGCTCTTCACGCTTATCGGTAGAGGAGGCTACTTTCTCTAATAACAATTTGGGCCGTTCAGCGGCCACGTTTTCCAGGGCGCCGAATAAATCGGTTTGGCCGCTGGCCCGTTGTTTGTGCAGCCTGGAAGCATAGGCCAATACAAGATCAAGGTTATGAATCAGTGTCGAACGATTACCAAACCGGTCAAAAGCTCCCGCCTTCATGAGGCTTTCAATGGCCTTGCGGTTGACGAAGCGCGGGCTGACTTTGCCCAAGAAATCCTCTAGGCTATCAAATGCGCCGTCCTTGCGCGCCCGCAGGATCTCTTCCACGGCCGCCGTACCGACATTTTTGATGGCATTCAGGCCAAAGCGAATCTGGTTGGTTTCGGGCACCACGGCGAACTCCAGGAATGATTCGTTGACGTCCGGAGGCAATACACTGATGCCGACATGTTTGCATTCGGTGATCTCAATCGCCAAGCGGTCGGTGTCATCATAGTCACTGGTCATTAGCGCCGCCATGAAAGCCGCCGGGTAATTAGCCTTTAGGTAGGCCGTTTGGTAGGCAATCGTGGCGTAACAAGCGGCGTGCGATTTGTTGAAACAGTAGGCGGCGAAGTCTTCCAATTGTTTCCAGAACTTTTCCATCAGCCTTCTATCGGCCTGGACGGTTTTAACGCCGCCTTCTATGAAGTCATTTTTTAGCTTCTTCATGACTTCCGGATTTTTTTTGCCGATGGCTTTGCGCAAAGTATCGGCCTGGCCGCCGCTGAAGCCGCACATTTCCTTGCTGATTTGCATGACCTGTTCCTGGTAGACAATCACGCCGTAGGTATTTTTCAGGGCGGATTCCATAGCCGGATGCAGGTATTCAATCTTGCGCTCGCCGTTTTTGCGGGCGATGAAATCCTCAATCCACTGCATCGGCCCAGGCCGGTACAACGCCACCATGGCTACAATGTCTTCTAAAAGGGTCGGTTTAAGCTTTTTGAGGTAACGCTTCATGCCGGCGGATTCAAACTGGAAAACACCCGTAGTATCGCCCAGCTGGAAAAGCTCATAGGTCTTCAGGTCATCTAAAGGTATTTTGCCGATATCAATATCTTTGCCGTAGACTTTTTTGATAATTCTAAGAGCATTTTTGATGATGGTTAGGTTGGAGAGACCCAGAAAATCGATCTTAAGTAAGCCCAGCTCCTCAATCGGGCCCATGGAGTATTGGGTGGCCACCACGCCTTTTTGGGCCATTTCGAGCGGCGTGTAGTTAACTATATCTTCGGGGGCGATCACCACCCCAGCGGCATGAACACCGTGGCTACGGATAGTGCCGTCCAGTTGAGTCGCCAGGTCAAACACCCGTTTGGCAGTTTCGTTAGTTTCGTATTCGTGTTTTAGGTCGTAATTTTCCCTCACCGACGTAGCAAGAGGAGTATGGCGGCCTTGGATGGGTGGGGGGATCATTTTAGCTAGCCTATCGGATTCGGCGTAAGGCACTTGCAGAACTCGAGCCACATCGCGCACAGCGTTTCTAGCTGCCATCCGGCCAAATGTCACAATATTGGCTACCCGCTCGGCGCCGTATTTCTCTAGGCAATAATCGATGACTTCACCGCGGCGGGTATCTTGGATGTCGATGTCAATATCCGGCATACTGATACGGTCAGGGTTCAGGAACCTCTCAAATAGCAAGTCATACTCCAAAGGGTCAAGTTCGGTTATTTTTAGTCCGTAGGCAATGATCGAACCTGCGGCGCTACCCCTGCCCGGACCGAAAACAATCCCTCTGTCCTTGCCCCAACCAATAAAGTCGGCGATGATCAAAAAGTAACCGTTGAAGCCCATTTGCTCGACAACGCCCAGCTCGTATTTGGCTCGCTCCAATACTTCACTAGGCAGAGTTTTCTTGGCCTCCGCCACGGATAACTTAGCGGCTTTGGTTTCGGCTACCTTGCCATAACGCCAAGCCAGGCCTTGATAAACCAGCCTTTCCAAATAGGAGCGTTCGGTTTCACCTTTGGGCACCGGGAACTTAGGGATCAAGATCTTGCCCAGTTCCAATTCAAGGTTACAGCGCTCGCCAATTTTACCGGTATTTTTTATAATCTCCGGGTGGGTTTTGCCCCAGCGTTTTATAACTTCTTCGGGCGGAGTAACATGCAGTTCAAAATCTTTCAAGCTCATGCGTTTTTCATCGCTCAGGAAAGAGGCAGTTTGGACGCAAAGTAAAATCTCGTGGGCTTCCTGGTCTTCGTGCTTCAGATAATGAGCGTCACAAGTCACCACGCAGTCTATCTCGAGCTCTTTAGCTAACTTGAAGATTTGCTGGTTTACGGCCTCTTGCTCGCCCCATTTGCTAGGGTGTTCCGGGTGACCGTGATCCTGGACTTCGAAGTAATAGCGATCACCAAAAACCTGTTTGTACCAGCTGGCGATTTTTTTAGCGGCGGCATATTGGTTTTGGCGCAGTAAGTCGCCGACCTCGCCACCGATACAGCCACTTAAAACGATTAAGCCCTCCTGGTACTTTTGGAGTAGCTCATGGTCAATCCGCGGTTTATAGTAAAAGCCGTCCAAGCTGGCAGCCGTACTAAGGCGCATTAAATTCTGGTAGCCGGTATTATTCATAGCCAGCAAGATAAGGTGATAGTTCAATTTGTCTTTGGCCGGATCTTTGTCACCCAGCCGCCGGGCGGCTATGTAGGTTTCCATGCCGATTATGGGCTTGATGCCAACTTCTTTGGCAGCTTTATAAAATTCAATGGCACCGGAAAGCGTACCGTGATCGGTTATGGCCACCGCTTCCATTCCGGCTGATTTCACAAAATCAACCAGCGCCGGGATTTTGGTAAGTCCGTCTAGCAAACTATATTGTGTATGGTTGTGCAGGTGCACGTAATCACTAGATTTAAGAGACATTTTTGCCAACAAACTTACCCTCGGACTCTTTAGCTATTGCTTAAATTATAGAATAGTAACTAGGAATTAGAAACTAGGAACTAGCGATCAACTCCAGCAGCAATTCAGCTAGTTCCTATTTCCTAGTTGCTAATTACTTTTTTAGGTAGTCTTTAACGTGCTCAACCGCTTTTTTGGCGTCGGCGATAGCTTTATTCAGATCTTTGTCCTCGGCTCCACCTTCATGTAAAGCACTCAGCATTTCCCGGGCTTTTTCTTTGGTGTCTTTGGCTTTATCTACTAAGTCCTTGAGCTCCGTTTGGGCTTTGTCGCTGACATTACTGCCCTTGCTCTTGGCTTCTTCCAGTAGCTTATTAAGTTCGGTATGCAAGGCTTTGAGTTGCTTTTCGGCTTCGTGCATACTCTGGTTGGCCGCGTCTTTTATTTCATCCCGGGTTTGCTTGCCACTCTTAGGGGCTGTCAAGATGCCAGCCATATAGCCCGCCACACCAGCTATCATAGTACCTAGGGCAAACCGTTTTGTAGTCTTACTCATCATCTCTGCCTTTCCTTTTGTGCCCACTTAAGTTAACGATATTTTTGATTACTTTTAGTACGGCCAGAGGGCCAGAGGCTTGCTTAAAAACATCGGCGGCTGATTCGACTGAATCAACCACGTTTTCAGCTTTAGCCACTACCCGCTTGACACTCAAAAAAATCTTTATTGAAATTATAGCGCTAATGATAGCCAGAAGCAGAAATAATGCTAAGAATATGGCTAAGATAATGAGTAAAGCTGTTTCCGTGGAAGTCATAACCATATTATACAATTAGTTTTCAGTTTATCTTAACTTTTCTCGCAAATAGTCGGCTAGTTCCCCATTTATATCTTCACGCTCTAACGCGAAATCAAAAACTGTTTTTAGATAGCCGAACGGGTTGCCTGTATCGTAGCGGCGGCTATTTTTGATCTCGCAGCCATAAAAAGCCCGGCCATCAGAAATCATCGGCTGAATGACGCTGTCGGTGGCATAGAATTCTTGGCCTGGGCGCAAAGAGCGCCGGCCCCTTTCGATATATTCAAAAACTTCCGGTGTCAAAAGGTAACCGCCGACACTGGCGAAATTCGAAGGGGCTTGTTTGCGCCCAGGTTTCTCAACAATTTTAGTTACTTTCAAAATGCCCTCACGTACCTGCTCGCCGCCTAAAATACCATGGCTCTCAAAATCCCTGTCTTCACTCACCCGAATACAAGGCAAGATACTGCCTTGAAGTTCTTCGTGCAGGCTAATCATTTGCTCAAAAAAATTCGGCTTGGCCACCGTCAGGTCATCGGCGAAAGTGTAGATAAACGGCTCATTACCGATCAAATGAGCCGCGTTCATGATTGGCGTGGCATTGCCATATGGTCCTTTTTGGCGTATATAAGCGAAGTTGGCCATGTCAGCGATACTATTAAGTTCTTCGATATAGCGAGCTTTACTGGAACCACCGGCTCGTAAGTTATTGAGCAAGTCTTCGTTTGGGGTATCGAAATGGTCTTCGATGCTACGCTTGCTATAGCCGGTGACAATGATAATATCTTTGATGCCTGCCGCGACCAGATCTTCGACAATGTACTGGATGATCGGCTTGTCAACCAGCGGCAGCATTTCCTTCGGCATAGCCTTGGTTTGGGGCAGAAAACGCGTGCCAAACCCGGCTGCTGCAATGACTGCTTTTCGAATCTTCACCGCTTTAGACTCCTAATTGTTTCTTAATAAGTTTTTGGGCAAGCGCGGGGTTGGCCTGGCCTTTGGAGGCCTTCATAATCTGGCCCACTAAAAAGCCTATGGCTCTCATTTCGCCGTTTTTTAGATCTTCGGCAGCTTTGGGGTTATCGGCCAAGACCTGTTTGACGATTTTGGCTATTTCGGCTTCGTCCGAGACCTGGATCAGGCCTTTATCGGCCGCGAATTCTTCAATGTTTTTAGGCAATACATCAATTTCTAGTAATTCGCTGAGTACGGCTTTGGCACCCGTGGAACTTAGCTTGTTTTGGTCGATGAGCGCGTAAACTGCCAGGTAAATCTCTGCCCGCTCGGCATCTTTGAGACTTCGGGTGATCTTACCCTCCCGCCTAAGCGGTATTTCCAGGTTAACAAACCAATTAGCCAGGAATTTAGCCTCGTGCGGTTTACTCAAGTTCATTTCAACCAAAGGCAAATAGCTGATTTGTTGGTCTTCAACTTCGGCTTCCAGCAAGATTTCCACATGCGACTTATCAAGCCCCAACTTGGTCAATCGTTTCCGCCACTCACTGGGCATCACCGGCATTTCGGCCCGGATTTGTTCAAGGTAACTATCTTCCAAAACTATCGGTGGCAGGTCGGGGTCTGGCATGTAGCGGTAATCATCGGCGTTTTCTTTGGTGCGTTGGGAAAAGGTCTTTTGCTTGGCATCGTCCCAACCGCGGGTTTCCTGGACGATCTTGCCGCCTTTTTCCAGTAGCTCAATTTGACGCTCTATTTCGTGCTCGACGGCTTTTTCAACTGAGCGGAAACTGTTTAGGTTTTTAGTTTCGGTGCGAGTACCCAGAGTCTTGGTCTGGCTAACGCTGACGTTGACATCGAAACGCATGTTGCCATAGTACAAATTAGCGTCGGAAACATCGGCGTATTTCATAAGTAAGTAAAGTTCACGGGCATAGGCCTTGGCTTCGGCCGCTGAGTGCATATCCGGTTCGCTGACGATTTCCAACAGCGGTGTGCCAGCCCGGTTTAGGTCGACCAAACTGTAATCTTTGCCGGCTGGATGGGTGCTTTTGCCGGCGTCGGCCTCCATGTGGGCTCGGGTAATGCCAATAATTTTTTCCTGGCCATCAACTTCTATTTTGACCGAACCGCCCAGAACAATCGGCTGGTCGTATTGGGTAATTTGGTAGCCCATCGGCAAGTCCGGATAGAAGTAGTGCTTGCGGTCGAATTTGCTAAACTTCTGGGGATCGACCCCGAGGGCAAAAGCCGCCCTGACCGCCAAATGCACGGCGGCTTCATTCAAAACCGGCAGGGCACCTGGCAAACCGAAATCGATATGGCTTACCAGGCTATTGGGCGCGGCCTGGCGGGCGTCATTATCTACAGCCGAAAAAAGTTTGGTTTTGGTGTTGAACTGGACATGGCATTCGATGCCAATAGTAGCCCGGTAGCGATCTCGAATCTCATCACTTATCATTCTTGAGAGCTCCTAGGTCTTTCAGCGCTTGCAAAAAGCCCAGCAAGGCTTGCTTGACTTCGTTCTTGCCTTTCAGTTTATAGTTTTCATTAACCAGCTTGTTGCGCAACTTATGGCCAAACCAAACGCTGTCGTTGCTAGTCAAACTATGCTGGGCGGCTACCAAGCGTTCCCCCATGGTCTTTCCCTTGAAGTGCCGTTTTTTAAGCACTTCCTCTAGCAACTTATCGGCTTCGATGACCGCCAGCGGCCAAGTGCCTTTCTTGGCGCAAAAGGCCTGAAGTTCTTTCCAGCGCTGCGCGAAACCGGTTGTACCGTTTTTAAGGTGGTGGCGAACCAGCAAAATTATAGTTATGACTAATAACACGACTCCGACTGAACCTATCACCAGCCACAGCGAGTGATGCTCAGTCACACTTTTTAGCGCTTGAATCATGCTAGAACCTCTTCGGCGGCTTTGGCTAACTCAAGCAGCGCCCGGTCCCGACCCTGTGGCGCCATCAATTGCAACCCGATGGGCAGACTGCCTTTCGGCTGCGGGATGGGCAGGCTGATGGCTGGAGTGCCGGTTAAGTTAGAAGCCACGGTCATCACGTCAGCCAAGTACATTTGCAGCGGGTCATTGGCGTTCTGACCGATTTTAAAGGCCGTCGTTGGCGCGACCGGGCCGAGTAAGAAATCAACCTGCTTAAAAGCGGTTTCAAATTCTTTGATCAACTTGGTCCGGACGGTTTGCGCCTTTTTGTAATAAGCATCGTAATAACCGCTGCTTAAAACGTAGGTGCCGATCATGATCCGGCGCTTGGCTTCTTTGCCAAAGCCGTGCCCACGCGACTTAGTGTAGCTTTCGTCCAGGTTTTTAGCTGCTTTGTGGCTGTAGCCAAAGCGCTGGCCATCGTAACGGGCCAGGTTGCTACTGACTTCAGCCGGGCAAATGATGTAATAAACGGCGAGTGCCACCGGCGAACTTGGTAGGCTGACTTCTTTTATTTCGGCGCCGGCTTGTTTCAGCTTTTGGGCGGCCGCTTCAACAGCAGTTTTAACCGCCGGCTCCAAGCCTTCGGACATGTACTCTTTGATGATGCCGACTTTTTTGCCCCTAAGTTCAGAAGTTAAATTATTATAGCTAGTTTCGCGCTCAATTGTGGTAGCATCTAATTCATCTTTGCCGGCCATAACGTCTAAAACAAGAGCGGCATCGTCAACCGTGCGTGTTAGTGGCCCAATTACATCGGCGCTGCTGGTCATCGCCACCACGCCGCTGCGGCTGACTAAGCCGTAGGTCGGTTTGTAGCCGACACAGCCGCTAAAGCTGGCCGGCTGGCGGATGGAACCGCCGGTATCGGTCCCCAGCGCGAAAGGCACCATGTTAAGCACTACAGCCGCCGCGGAACCGCCGGATGAACCTCCAGGCACACGGGTTTTATCGTGCGGGTTTTTGGTTACAAAAAAATCGCTGTTTTCAGTCGAGGCGCCGTGGGCAAAAGCGTCAAGGTTAGCTTTAGCGACGCAGATCGCGCCCTCACGCTCCAGAAGTTCAATGGCGGTCGCCTGGTAAGGAGCTTCAAAGCCCTTTAGAATATTGCTGGCCGCGGTAGTTTCGGCCCCGAACACCAGAAAATTATCTTTAGCTATAAACGGTACGCCCGCTAGGCGGCCAACTTTTTGGCCTTGGCTGATGGCAGAATCAATTTCTTTGGCCCGTTGCCGCGCCCGCTCAGAGGTGACGGCAATGATAGCGTCGTATTCTTTCTTAGACTCAATGTTTTTTAGGGCTTGCTCAACCAAATCAACAGCTTTGAGCTGGCCCTTTTGGACTTTTTGGGCGAGTTCGGCAATCGGCAACCAGAAACTCACCATAAAATCCCTGATTCACAATTAGCAAATAGCGGTTGGCGATGAATGATCGATGAGCAATTAGCAATTTTTGAGCTCCATGGTTCACGGCTAATCGCAAATTCATGGCCCCTTGCTAATTGCCAACGGCTAATCTTTGGTTTCACCCGATCATCCTTTTAACTTTAAGCTGGTTAGCTTCGACAGTGGGAACATTTTTTAATAGGTCGAGCGGTTTGTAGCCATATTCTTTGACTTCATCTTTACGCGTCACGTTTGTCAGGCCGGTTACTTGGTTGGTAGGCTTTAGCCCTTTGACATCAACTTTCTGAAGCTGCTCGACGTACTGCAATATTTCTGACAGCTCGGTGATGTATTCTTCAATTTCGGCATCAGTCAGGTCCAGCCGCGCCAGTTTAGCCAATTTTAATATATCGCTCCGTGTCAGTTTCGCCATTACCCAAAAGTATAGCACCACCGAATATAAACTACCTAGTGTATGAAGATTTATTAAATTTAATGGGAGTAATTATAACTTTTTCTTAATGTCGGCAATGATGTCCCGGAGCTCGGCGGCGGTTTCGAACTGGAGGTTGGCGGCGGCTAGGTCCATTTGGGCAGTTAAATCTTTGATGAGGGAGCCGTATTCGTCTTTAGGAATTTTCTTGAGGTCCAGTTTGGCGCGCTTGGCTTCTTCCGGCAAGTCCGGCCGCATGCCCTTTTCGACCGCCCGCTTAATGCCGGTGGGCGTAATACCATGCTCGCGGTTATAGGCTTCTTGGATTTTGCGGCGGCGGGTAGTTTCATCTATGGTGCGCTGCATACTGCTGGTAACGTGGTCGGCATACATCACCACGTGGCCTTGTTCGTGGCGGGCGGCCCGGCCAACGGTCTGGATTAGCGCTTGTTCGCTGCGCAAAAAGCCTTCTTTGTCGGCGTCCAAAATGGCGACTAACGAGACTTCCGGTAGATCCAAGCCTTCACGTAATAAGTTAATGCCGACCAGCACGTCGTAAACCCCAAGCCGAAGGTCTCGCAAAATGTCGGTTCGCTCCAGAGTATCAATATCGCTGTGCAGATATGCCACTTTGATGTTGATTTCCTGCAAATATTCGGCCAGGTCTTCGCTCATACGCTTGGTAAGGGTGGTTACCAGTACCCGCTGGTGTTTGTCGGTGGTGGCTTTGATTTCATTTATCAGGTCGTCTATTTGCCCTTCAATTGGCCGGACTTCGATGGGCGGATCGAGCAAGCCCGTCGGTCGAATAACTTGCTGGGCCGGCTCGGGGCTGCGGCTTAGTTCATATTCAGCGGGTGTGGCGCTGACATACACAACCTGGTTGAGGTGACGTTCAAACTCGGTGAAAGTTAGCGGCCGGTTATCGAGCGCGCTGGGCAAACGGAAACCGTAGTCTACCAGCACTTCCTTGCGGGCCCGGTCGCCGTTGTACATGCCGCGGACTTGGGGGATAGTCATGTGCGATTCGTCGATGAACATTAGGTAATCATCCGGGAAATAATCTAGCAGGGTTGCCGGTTGCTCCCCGGGCTCGCGGTTAGTTAAGTAGCGGCTGTAGTTTTCGATGCCCTTAACAAATCCTGTTTCTTCCAGCATTTCCAGGTCAAAGCGGGTACGTTGCTCTAGCCGCTGGGCTTCCAGCAGCTTGCCTTCTTTCTTGAACTGGCTGAGCCGCTGGCCAAGTTCATTTTCAATCTGCCCTAACGCCACCTTTAACTTTTCAAATGGCGTGACATAGTGCGAGCCGGGGAATATTTGTAACTGGTCCAGGTTTTTCAAAATTTCGCCGGTTAGCGGATCGATCTGGGTAATGCGGTCGATTTCGTCGCCGAAAAATTCTAGGCGGTAGGCTAACTCCTCGCCGGCCGGGTAAACATCTACCACGTCGCCGCGGACGCGGAAGGTGCTGCGGTGGAAATCCAGGTCATTGCGTTGGTACTGGATGTCAGTGAGGTGGCGCAAAAGCTTGTCGCGTTTTTTCAGCTCACCTTTTTTGATTGAAACCGACAGGCTATTGTAGTCTTCTACTGAGCCAATGCCGTATATACAGCTGACGCTAGCGACTATAATCACGTCTTTGCGGGTCAACAGCGAATCGGTGGCGGCATGGCGCAGCCGGTCAATTTCTTCATTGATTTGGCTGTCTTTTTCAATATAGGTGTCGCTTCTAGGAATATAAGCTTCCGGCTGGTAATAATCGAAGTAACTCACAAAATAGTGAACAGCATTGTCCGGGAAAAAGTTTTTGAATTCAGTGTAAAGTTGAGCGGCTAAAGTTTTATTGTGACTCAACACCAGCGTCGGTTTTTGGATGTTTTGGATGACGTTGGCCATCGTAAACGTCTTGCCCGAACCAGTTACACCCAGTAAAGTTTGATGATGTAAATTGTCCCTTACACCTTTAGTCAATTGGGCAATCGCCCCCGGCTGGTCGCCGGTGGGCTTATAATCGCTCTTGAGCTGAAATTTACTCACCTACCAATTGTAGCAAGATATTCGTCGGCCTAAGGCCTATAAGCACGTCTGAGGCAAATCAGAACTGGAAACCGGTACACCGGTTGTTAGGAAGACCCAGTCCATTTCATTCCTTATGGTACCGCCATTGGCGGCTAGGGTTTCGTAGGCGTCAATCCGGGGGTCGGCCAGGCGGGCAACAATGCTAAGCGCGCCATCAATTACGCTGCCGCCAGCTGGAGGCATCACCGTGGGCGTATCCACGGTCACTAAGGAATTAGGTCCCCCATCATCCACCAGCCCCTCCACCATAGACGTCAAGCCACTAGTGTCAGGCACAGTCACGGGGTAAGTCGTGCCAATAGTTGGCAGTAGGCCCGAGGTAATTGGATCGTATAGACTTGGCACAAAGCTGCCAGGGTCAGGGATGGTTGGTAGTGGCGTAGTGCCGATTACAGGGTCGGTTAAGTAGGTGTGGGTAGTGGTGCTGGTGTCAGTCGCAGAGACTAGGTTACAGCCACCGCCGCCATTACTGGTAGCTGGCCAACGGTAAACTTGCTGGATGCCAGCTATGTCGTCGTAGTTAGGGTCGGCGGGACAATTATCCGCGCTAGGACATGTAGCATAGCTCATGACCGGGCCAACGCATTTATTGTCACAGGGGTGGGCAAGCCCAAGAACATGGCCGAATTCGTGGACGGCCTCATTAAGCCAAAATTGGGCGTGGGCGTCGTTATTTGGCTGGTCAATATTCACTTCTATCTGCCCCGAACCCGGCTGACAGTACTTACTGCTATCTACTGAACAACCGCCCAATCCCACAATCCCACGTTGTCCGCTACCCATATGGACAGCGTAAATTCTAATATCCGTTTTAGAGGTACAGCCGCTCACGGCAAGCTTGACTTGAAGCCCGGGCGTCGTGCTCCAGATGTGGGCGCCAGAGTTAACATTTTTCTGGTAGTCGGCCGGCAACGGATAGCCTTGCATTTTCCCATATGATGTCTCAATTGTACGTTCACTGGTTGGGAAACAATAAGTTAGCGAGGTGACGTTGCGCCAGCCATTTTTAAAATCCATGAGCTTACAGTCGTAGGGGCCACCGTCTGGCCGGCAGCGGGCGGTATCGGCCAACGCTGGTTGGATAGAACCCAGCAACAGCATGATGGTGGCCACTAGGCTTAAACCAAATGTTACCAGCCAACCTTTAGGCGCGCCTTTTTGTTTATATCTTCGGGTAACAGAACTGCGGGCTAGGGTTTTTAAGCTCATCAAGCACATCTCCTAAAAGTTAATTTCCATTTAATATCTAATGGTTAATCTTGCGTGTCTGTAAAATTTCTTACAGTAAATTATGGTTGTTGGTTAAAAAGATGTAGTGGTATTGACTACAAATTTGTTATGTGGCTAATCCCCCGCCTAAGTTTCCCGACGGTTACATCAACAATTTATGGCCGTCAATCCTGGCGTTAGACTTATGGCTCAAATTATAACAAGCGGCTAATTTAAAGCCTGAAATCCCTGAAGGCGGGGATAAGGTTTTCGAGTGTCGATTGCTTGGAACTATTCCCCTCCGTAAGCGTTTCGGCCTGGGCACTTATCAAGCCCGAGAGAAGCTTTCGCGTCTCTGGGGATTGCCTGTTAAACGTTGCCTTGAACTCAGGATAATGGTCGGGTGATAGGATATAAATTAATGATTGGTAGACCTGGTTAGCAGTAAGTACAACGGAGGGGGCATTAGGGTCACCTCTAGTTATAGTATCGCTCACACGAGTATGGGGAGAATAATTTTCTTGCCATAGAATAAACTCCCAACGGCGCTCTAAAACACCATCGCAAGATAACCGCTTAAAGGCCTCCGTGTAGGCGCGGCTAGTTGGGCTATCTGGGTGGGCGCCAACTTTTTCCCAATAACCTTTCTCCCCCAATAAAGCTTCCGCAATGGCTGTTGCCGGTTCGTTGGGGGTTTTCGGATTAGTTATGACCGAGCCGTAAATTTGCAGTTCCCCCTTATCGAAGGTAGCTAGGCGGTCCCCTTGCCCATAGGATTTTCCGATTATTCGAAGGCTGGTTGGCGAAACAAGCCGGTTGGCTTCTTCAATCAAATCTTGCAAGGGTTTAATTTTAGCGGCCTCTAGGTTCGCGTCATTAATTATCTTAGATCCTTCTACTTGCGGCGCGGCTAGGTTGTAGGGCGCTTCTGGCGTCGGGTTGGGCGGAGCGTCTGGCCCAGGGCTGGGGCACTCAGGGGCATAAATAGCCGGGCCTGGACGGTTCCAAAAGACCGCCGCGCTTACTCCAGCGGCTACAACAAACCCCGCCAAACACAACCCTGCTATCCCGGCAGTTCTCGTCCGGCTTATGCCGCCGGTGGATTCAGGGTAGGCATCGGCGCTGTGAGAGCCAAGCTCAACAATATCAGGCATTTTAATTCACTAACTATTTAAACTAACTCATTAATACTCATGCAAAAGCACTATATTTAGTATACGTCAATATAAAGGGCTTGTCTAGATGCTTAGAATAGGTTGTGGCAGGCGGCAGGGTTAGGGGTTCCGTCAGGCAGACCAATTTGCTTATATATCCAGTTCATTTCATTGCTAATGGAACCGCCGGTGGCTGATAGCGTCGCGTTCGCATCTACGGCAGGATCCGCTAAACGGGTAAAGGTAGCCAAAGCATCATCAATACTTACGTCCGTGTCCATCGGCCCCGCTTCTACTGGCATCAGATTAGCGTATACCATATCTGGGGCTGCCAAAACCGCCAATTCGTCAATAGTACCGACTGTCGGCAAAGAGGTTATGGATTCGGTACTGGGTACAGTTATGCTGTTTGGGTCGGGAACGGTTGGTAGAGGCGTGGTAGCAATCAGCGGGTCGGTGAGATAAGTCTGGCTGCTGGTGCTGGAAGTCGTGTCGGTTGTCGGCGCCAGGTTGCAGCCACCGCCACTGCCCGACCTCCAACTGTAGACCACCCCAATACCAACTTTATCGTCCTTATTAGGGGTGGCAGGGCAACTTTTATCGTTGCATGTTGCGTAACTCATTATGGGGCCAACACATGTTTTATAACAGGAGGGGTGATCCAAGCCTAGTACGTGGCCAAACTCATGCACGCCAGCATACAGCCATGTCTTGGTCAATTCTTTAGTATTGGGTACATCGACATTCATAAAAACAACCCCTGAGTTAAGCTGGCAGAAGGCTTCATCATCGGTTACACAGCCACCGGCTCCCAGATTATTCACAGCCTTAGGGGTATATCCCTTGTGATAGCCATAAATTACAATGTCGGTTTTCGCCGAACAAGCGGCAACGGTTAGTTTAACAGGCGGAATACCATTCCATACATTAGCGGCAGCTTTAATGGCTGGTTGGCGATCCGCCGACAAAGGAACGGCACTTACCGAACCAGAAGTCGTCTTAATTGTATGGGCGCCCTGCGCGAAACAATAGGTCAAGGAAGCGACATTCCGCCAGCCTAGATAGTAAGACATAATCTTACACTTATAGGAATCAGTGTTAGGTTCGCAGCCGCTGAGGGCGAAAACCGGTTGGACCATACCTAGGCTTATGGCCAAAGCGGCAACTAAGCTCAAGCTAGTTGTGGCTAGCCAGGCTTTTGGCTTATTTTTTGGTTTATGCCTATAGCTAATTAAATTGCCGGTTGTGGTTCTTAAACTCATTACTACTCTCCTGGAAATTAATTAGGATTTAATATCTACATGTTGTTTCTAGATGTCTGTAAGATTTTTTACAATAAGTTGTGGTTGTTGGTTAAAAATTTGGGGTGGAATTTACTACAACAGTTCTACTTCTTTCTTATGCGGCAAAAAACTTAGTTTTGGCTTAAAAGCCCGCGTACCAGAACCTAGCTTTTTAAAGTTCATATCACGCTTATCTATATAAGAGCCTCTGTGACAACCCTACTAGGGCTGGAATTCTGAGAGCCCCGGTAGGAGGCTGGCTAAAGCCGCCTGGTTAGCCCCAGTATCCGTCATAAGTGTCGCTGCCGCGCTACTTACCAAGTTGTCGAATAGCCGCCGGTTTGATTGCTGTCTGATATTAGCTTTAAGCGCGGATGGAAAATAGCGCGCTTCTGTCAGTACCGCGGCGTAGATACCCTCAGCAGAACACCCAATATCCTGATCCATACGTATATTAGTGTAAGCCCCCAGCCCTACAATACCTGCCCATTTCAAATCTAAAGTCCCACCACAAGATAAGCGCCCGAAAGCTTCCATGAAGGCCCGGCTAGCCTTGGAATTGCGCTTGGTTGCTACGTTTTCCCAATAAGATTTGCGCATTAAGCCTTCAAAGGCTAAAACTTCAGCTTCATTGCTAAACCTAGGGCTAGTTAGCGTAGGGCTGGCTTGTGTAAGATTACCCGTCTTATCAAAACTAAAAGTCGCCCTCTCTTCATAGCCTCCAAGCGGCGGTTTGAATATCGTAACACTGGTAGCGGAAACAAACCGGCCAACCTGCCCCGCCATATCATTCAGCCGGCTGAGTTCGGCCGGGTCTATTGGGACTTCGCTGACTACTTCGCTTGGCCCCGCGTGTTGCGCGCTTAAGGCAAACGGGGGGGCCGTATCGGGACTGGGCGTACATTCAATCTTAGGAGCGACACTAACATGAGGAGTGTCCCTGCGCATCCCGAAATGAACCGCCGTGGCTACAGCTACCACAGCTGCCCCAATTTCTAGCAGTTTTATTGTCTTATTTCCAGTCGTTTCTCGGCCTAGTGCAGCTATATCAGACATGACATTTTATTGAATTAGCTTAACTCTATATCGTTTTAACAGATATTTTACTTATAATAACACAGTGTCACCTAGATATCAATTACAGGCGGCTGGATTCGGTGTGTTTTCTGGTAAATTGGCCTGGTCATACACCCACTGTATTTCGTTACTTAGGGAGCCGCCGGTCGCTTCTAATGTAGCGTAGGCGTCAACGCTAGGGTCAGCCAACCGGTTGACCATATCTAAGGCCCCGCTGACCGCGTCTCCAGTGATAGGGGGAGCTACCGGACCCTTTTCTTCTGGATCACGTATATAGTCGGTTCCATATACAAGATCGTCCATGCTAGGGACAGTCAAGGTACTGTTGAGTGTGGGTAGTGGCGATGTAAGGACAGTTGAGTTGGGTAAGGCTGGCACAAGCGTGCCAGGGTCAGGTATGGTTGGTAAAGGCGTGGTGGTAAGTAGCGGGTCAGTTAAGTAGGTTTGAGTACTGATGCTGGTACTACTGTCCGCTGGGATTAGTAGGTCGCAGGTGCCTCCCCCGCCCGGCGTCCAGCCATAGACTACTTGGATGCCCACGATATCATCGTTATTAGGCGTAGCTGGACAGTGTGAACTATCCGGACAGGTAGCATAACTCATAACAGGGCCTTTGCACGTGTTATTACAGGGGTGGGCAAGCCCAAGAACATGGCCGAATTCGTGTACTGCAGTGTGGAGCAAATACTGGGCATTGTCTTTGCTGTTGGGTATATCGATATTAAGGTGAATAAGTCCGGACCCTGCGTAACACCAATCTTTTCCGTCATTAGTACACGAAGCTATCCCACCGTAACCATCGGCGCCGTCATGGTAGGCATAGACCTGGATATCAGTTTTCGCGGAACAAGACGTAGCAGTAAGTTTAACTGCGATTTTGGGATTATCATTCCAGATGTTAGCGGCGGCCTTTACGCTGGCCATACGGTCAGCGGGCAGGGCTGAACCGTACGTATGTGAACCGTCGGAATTATAAGTTGTGTGGTCTCTCTGGGGAAAACAGTATGTCAAGGAGGTGACATTGTGCCAGCCCCATTTATAATTCATTATCAAGCAATGATAAGAATTCTGGGCTGGTTCACAGCCGCTGAGGGCGAAAACCGGCTGGACCGGCCCTAGAAGCATGATGATGCTGCCTATTAAGCTAAGTATAGCCGTGGCTAGCCAGCTTTTTGACCTAGTCTTTTTAATTATAGTTTTTAGGTTCATGGGTTGTACTCTCCTACCTAAAATTAATTAGGATTTAATATCTACCTGCTGTTTTTAGCTGTCTGTAAGATTTTTCACAATAAATTGTGGTTGTTGGTCAAAAAAATTATGGTGGAATTTACTACAATGTGAGAACTATTTAGTGGGGCTATATTTCCTGATTGGCTTGTAGTATTTAGTTTACCCGAAAGTCTGTTGAGCATATTACATTTTGAAATCAAACGGAATTCCGGGTTGGATCCTGTAGGTATAAAAGTTGCCAGCAGTGCTGGTACAAGACAAATAGGTCGTTGTATGTTCCGTGGCGTTGACTTTAGGTTGGCTAATATCGAGCTGGGTTTGGGCGGGAACTATTTTTGAACCAATAATTTTAAAGTGTTGGGTTGGCAAATCCGCTGGCGGTTCCAGGACACAGCTAAAACTAGCGTCGGGCTGTGGCGAATACTGTCCGTCGATTAATTTATTACCTAAAAACCTAAGCGGTAGCGGGTCGAGTAAGGTATCGTCTTTACCTATAGTCATTTCAATCGGTGTCGGGTTTGCCGCCTTATGCTTGGACTGGCCTACTAATACTCGCTCGATTACTGGCTCGATCATCCAACCTACCGCTAGAGCGAGGAAGCATGTCACAAAACCTACCTGCAAGCCTCTTCTATATTCAGAACCTCTCGGATGCTGGCGACGGGATTTTGGAGATATGTCTAAAATGTCGGGTGTTGAAGCCATATTTTATATGTTACAACAATTTATACGTATGTCAATGTCATATTGGGAGTGGCGCCCAAGTTGCCGCGCCACTCCCTCCGCCCAAAGGGCTATAAGCACGTCTGAGGTAAATCAGAACTGGAAACCGGGACACCGGTGGTCATGAAGACCCAGTCCATTTCATTTCTAATGGCACCTCCGCTAGCGACCAGGGTTTCATAGGCGTCAACGCGGGGGTCGGCTAGGCGCTGGATGGTATCTAGGGCACCGTTTATGGCACTTCCCGTGTCCGCGGGTATGAGTGAGGGTGGCACGCTCACTGCCACGAAGTCCGGTCCACTATCTATCAGGTCTTCTACACTCGATACCAGTGTATTCGGATCAGGTACGCTGGTAACATTAACCGTAGGCGCAATGAGGGTGGCTACAGGGTCAGATACAGTTGGTACCAGCGTGCCAGGGTCGGGTATAGTTAGGCTGTTCGGATCTGGTAGAGGTGTGGTAGCAATTACGGGGTCAGTGAGGTAGCTTTGGATGCCGGTGCTAGAACTTGTGCCGGTTGTGGTCAACAAATTGCATCCACCGCCGCCATTGGGACTGGCTGGCCAACGGTAAACTTGCTGGATGCCGGCGATGTCGTCGTAGTTGGGGGCGTCAGAGCAATCATTCCATCCCGGGCAGGAGCCATAACTCATTACTGGGCCACCGCACTTATTATTGCAAGGTGAAGCCATAGGGTGCTGGAGGCCCAACACATGGCCAAACTCATGGATTGTGGCGTGGAGCCAAACTGTGGCAGTTGAGTCATTACTTGGTACGTCAATGTTAAATTCCATCTGCCCGGCATTGGCAGCGCAGTAGTCATTTTCAGGGCCGCTGTCATAAGAGGCGCAAGCACCCGAACCCAATTCACCGCCCGCCTTATTGCCCAAGTGGACAGCGTAAATCCTGATGTCTGTTTTGGAAGTACAGGCAGTAGGGCTAAGTTTGACTTGGAGTCCAGGCGTCGTACTCCAAGTGTTAGCGCCGGCATTGACATGGTCTTGGTAAGTAGCCGGAAGCGGGTAACCTTGGTGGTTGCCGTTAGCCCATTTGAGTACTTTATTCTTAGTCGGGAAGCAATAGGTTAAAGACGTGACGTTATGCCAGCCGCGCGGATACTCGCTCATAACCTGGCAGTCGTAAGGTCCGCCGTCCGGCCGGCAACGGGCGGTATCGGCCAAAGCCGGCTGGACCATGCCTAAGCCCAGCACAAGCGTTGCCAAAATACTAAACGCAGTAGTCGCCAACCAACTTTTAGAGTTAATTTTTCGTTTATCACGATTGAGTATGGGGTTGTTAGTTAAGGTTTTTAAGTTCATATCGCATGGTCTCCTGAAATATTTAATTAGAGTTTAATATCTGCCTGTTGTTTTTGGGTGTCTGTAGGATTTTTTACAATAAATCATGGTTGTTGGTCAAAAAAAATTATGGTGGAATTTACTACATGTCCAAAGCCTTTTTGTTTTAGCAAAAATTAAGATTATTTATAGAGCGTCTATTTAGCTGTAGATCGTGGGGTATTTAGCGTTTTCTTGGTCCAAGTACACAGTTAAGGCCTTAACGAGTTCGTCCGCCGATTCGCCGAAGATGATTTTGCTGTGCTGGCGCAGCGGCCGAGCCATGCCTAAAATGTGCTGGATTTCTTCGCTAATGCCACCGGCGCCTTGCAAAAAGCCAATCGGGGTTTCGCTCTCCATGGCAATGGTAAATTCGTGCAAAGTCCCAAGGCGCCCGCCTAAGCTAATGACCGCATCGCTGGAAGTGATCAGCAAGGTGTCGCGTCCAATGTAGTGCAGGCCAGTGTAAATAATCGAGTCATAGGCCTTCGTAGGCAACCTATATTTTAAGACATGTTCGATTTTGGAGGCCGCCGGGCTGATGCCAACGCTGACTTTGCCGCCGGCCGCCTTATAAGCTTCGGCGGCATAGTTGGGCAGGCCGACCGTGGCACCAGTCATCAGGGTGTGGCCGGCTTTGGCGATCGCCTTGCCCAGAGCCTGGGCTAACTCCAAGCCTTCTTCAACGCTGTCACCGTGAGCGGCACCGGAGACACAAAATTGGTATTTCCCACCATATTTCGCCATCTATTTTATACCGCCACTTCCTGCTCGGCTAGTTCCGGCTGGAGTTCAGCGGCTACTGCCTGCTCCACTGTTTCGTGCTTCAAATACCGCAGCATCAGTTCATGCCACAAAGAGTGTCGAAAATAATGGACAATCCGCTTTTCAAAAGGCAATTTATTGCAATAGTTAAGGGCCGCGTCGATTATATTGAACGAAACTGGTTGGCTCCTGTGCAGCCAACTCAGGTGTCCAGTGTGGTGCCAAAACTCCAAACTCGGTTCAATCTGGCTCAAAGTCTCTTCAACTGCTGCCCAGGAAAAATCTTGGAGTTCGATATGCGGCTCAAATAGCTCTTCGCGAAAACGCTGCGATAGACGAGCGTAGTAGCTTTGGATCAACTGCCACGGCACTGGTTGGTCGAGTAAATTTGTATTGAGGAGGGGTTCGGCAGTGACTACCGTTTGGACGATGGTCCCAAAATCATTTCGAACCTGGCAAAGTTTTAAAAAGGTACTGCTGGCGCGAATTTCGTTCAGGGCATGCAAAGCCAGTGTTAACGTAACGGTAGTTAAAGCAGCTGGCCGCTCGGCTGGCAAAGGCAGAATGATGATGGCCCCTAACTCCTTGAAGCTGAGAATATTGTGGTGCTCCCGCGACACTACCGACTGGGCCAAGGCTTGCCAATGCTTCGAATCGGGTGTCACAATCTGTATTTGGCGGGGTTCAAAATCGCTAGCTTTGAGTTTCTTATACTGATCTAGCAAATTACGACGCCAAGCGGCACTTTCGCTTAGCCAAGCCGCGGCCAATAAATTAATAGCCGGCTCATGTTTCAGCATGGAATCCAATGAGCGGTAACCGATTTGTCTCATAGCCCGTTTCGGCGGCTGTTTTTTAAGTAGGCTTTTTAAAACAGCGGTTTTTAGCGCGAAACAGCTTTTAGGAATTGATGCTTCCTTCAAAGCATGGACAATACCGGCGATCACATCTCCTTCAGCCGACACATAAGTGGCGGCGCGGGTTCGTAGAGCCTTTTCGAGTTTTGTGTCATCACTTTTAACCCGTTCTAGTAGGACGCCATAAAGTTCATGGGCGGTAGTGTCCTTGGGGTCAAGACCCAGGGCAGCCAGTTTGGCCTTAGTGGCCTGCAAAACTTCATTGCTCAAACGAATATCGGCGCTAGGGTGGCCGTTGACTGCTTCCAGCTTTTGGATGTCCAGCCGGAAGTTTGGTTCACGCGCCCCTAATAATTCTGAGAGCAAGCGTGTCATATTTTATACTCGAATTTCATGGTTTTTATTTGCCTTTTGAACATAAGTAGTCCTAGTAGTAGATTACCATAACCGTGATCAGGGTTAAAGGGTTACCCTAGACGTTCGGGCCGGTACCAGTCGGGACATTGGCGCAGGTACTCTTCCAGCTCTTTTTCCGTCAGCAGGCCGGCTTGGGCACCAACTTTTTGTACAACGCTCATGGAATTAATGGGCGCCCACTGCAAGGCTCCTTCAATAGTGTTGCCCTTAACTAAAGCGGCCACGAAAGTCGAAGCGAAAGCATCGCCGGCACCGGTACGCTCGTAAGGTGGAGCGGGGTCAGGATAGGGCGGCATTTTGAAGCGGTTAGAGCCATCGCTGGCATAAGCCCCGGCCGGCCCATCGGTAATGCAGACTACTTTCGGCCCCAGGTCATGCAAACGGTTAAACAAATCATGCATATCATCACGATTGCCGCCACTGACCGCAGCGGCTTCTTCGCGGTTGAGCACCAAAACCAGGCTCCGCTTATAAATATGGCTGAGGCGTTCCGCGCCTAAGCTAATCTGAAAGGTACCAGGCTGGAAGGCCATTTTAACTTCAGGGTGCTTTTCTAGCCACTCGACAATGTCGTCGTGGTACTCGAGAGCAAATTTACCCACCGACGAAAAATACATCCACTCCGGGACTTCAGCGGGCCTCAAATGCGGCCAATAGTAGTCATAATCTACACTGTTGACTAGAATGGTCCGCTCTTCTTTGTACCAAAGCACGTAATGGTAGTGGCTGGGCTTGCCGGGGTTGATGCGCACAAGACGGGTATCTACCTTATTTTTATGGAGCGCGGCTAACATATCGCGGCCGTGTTTGTCTTCGCCGACATTGGCTGCCAGTCCGCTTTTTAGTCCCAGTCGCGCGAAGCTGACAGCCGCGTTGGCGGCGTTGCCAACGCCTTCGACGACTTCGGCGTGATCGAATGGAATTTTCGCACCAAAAGGCATGGCTAGCCAACGGCCATTTTCGTTGTAGTATTCATGAGCTTGATCTTCGAGTAAGCGGACAAAGGCATCGGTTACGATGTCGCCGACGCTTAGTACCTCAATTTTGTCTGTCATCCCACCTAATCTTTCTTTTAAATGTCTAATCGCCTTTACCTAGTATTGTGCCACGAACCGTTGACTTTATGCAACGCCCTTATGCTTGCAGTTTATCTTAGCAGATAAGATGATTAGATTATGTTTGTAAACGGTCCTGCCCGCTCCGAAGCCCTAGCGCATGTAACAAGTGCCGATTGGTTCACTTTAGATGCCCCACCTTCCCCCTTGCCAGATACCCAGGAAGCCATTGACGCCTATTTAGCCACTGTTAAACCAAAACATTACGCCGCCCTGGCGCTACTTATTGACGCCCAGCTGGATGCGACGTTTCAGCAAATAGGTGACAGGCCGCCAGACGGCCTGCTGCCATCGCCTTCTCCCGATAATGATGCCAGTCCCTTTAGGCGCTTACGAGTCGATTTCCTCCATACCCTCCAACATGACCTGGAACGCTTGCGTACCCATCCCCTGTTTCAGAAAACCGCGCGCCTAACATACGCTACAGGCAATTTGGGTGGTGACCGGCATATTGACTTAGACTTGCAATTAGACGCCGGTGTCAATACGGCCGTTAGTAGTATGGTTAAAATTTTAGAGAGCGTACCAACAATCGTGGACTACCTCGGTCCAAAACCAGACAAAAGTTCTTATGGCAATATTGCCCGGCGCAGCGTGGGCTTACCGTGGAATATGGCGATGATGTGCATTGAAAAAATGATGTCCCTGCGGGGTTTAGCGGCCCATAGGTCAGGCGATGTATTTTGGGCTATAAGCGGTACAGTTTTAGACCCGACGTTCTTCGAGCCTGTACGGCAAGATGCCAAGATTGTCGCCCTCAAGTTCACCGACCTGGACTCAGTCGTGGCACCTGAGGGCTACAGCCTACATCCTTTCATCCCGCCTTTAGCGGCCGCGACTAAGCTTGGCGACATCGCCTGCCACCAAGAAGTTACTATCGGCTGTCCGATCACTCTTTTACATCAAAGGTTGCATAACTTATGGAATTGGTTAATAGATACTGTCGAAAGGCGCGAGCTTTGGACTAAGGCTTCGGGCTAATGATCTAGAAAATATTAAGTTCGGGTTTGTTAATATACTCTAATCATGATATAATTTAGCTAAATGGCAGGTGAAGTTTATTCGGCGGCCAGACAAGAAGCCGTTGGTTTGTATAGGTCGGGTGGCTGGCTGAAGGCTATCCAGGCAGTGGATATGTCTAGCGACAACCTGCCGGCCCCTTCTACTCCGGAAGCGGAAGAGCTGGTCAACCAGCTTAAACCGCTGTATTATGCCGGGCTGGCTGAGGCTATTAGTGTAGTCATCGACTACTCCTTGGACAAAAGGGAGGAGCGCGCGCCTTACGGCTTTAGGGAATTAAAAGAAGTAGAGGATGATCCAGGAGCCGGACCGCCAATTACTTTCGATAGCCTCATAATCAGCTTTGAGCGGACCCTGGCCCAGGATCTTATACACTGCCAGGAGACAAGCGAGGGCGGCGCCCCCTTTAGCGACTTGGAATCCGTAGCAAAGATTTTAGCCCAATTAGTCCCCCACCGACACAAAACAGCCCTCGCGGGCCTACGAGGCGGCATTAATACGGCCGCGACAGGCAGGTTATGCTAGTCAGGGCCTTCGACAATTATTTAGGGACAAGCTGCCCGGCTTTGGATGCCAGCGAAAGAATCGAAATTATCCGCAAAAGCCACCGCAGCCTAATAGAGATGGCCAGTTGCAGCCCAGCCCAACTTAGCGTGCTATTTTCGAGTTTATTCCATAGGGAGTTCGAAGACTATGTCACGTTACTGGATTCGGGAAAACTAACCACCGCCATCCCTCTGCTCGATTTTCCAGTCCAGACCAGAGACCTAGAGCGGGTCGCCGCCTTGGACGAGGGACTTAAGCGCCGGATTAGCCTGGTTAAGGATCTGCCGACTTTTGAGAATACTGTCGGTTGCCCGGTGCTGTTCAGGCCTAAGCAAGTCGAAAACCTTTGGCAATGGGTAGTGGATGGCGCCGTAGGTATGGGCTTAATCTAAATTTGCTTTACTCTCCGACTCACTCAGGGTCTCGCCCGGCCGGCCGAATTAAAGTCGGTAATCTTGCTCTCCACCACTGCTTGGACGGCGTCTATCACGTCTTTGCTGATTAGTTTGGCGACTGAATATTCGGCAGGGTTGGCTTGTAGGACTTTTTCTAGAGTCGTGCGATAGGCGTAACGCATATCGGAGTTGATGTTGACTTTGGTGATGCCGATTTGCACGGCGTCGCGGAAATAGTGGCCTGGCGTGTCAGAACCGCCATGCAGACTGATGTTACAATCCACCGCTTCCCTTATTCGGCGCAAAAGCTCCAGGTCCAGCACTTTAGGCACCGGATATTTACCATGCAGGTTGCCCACGGCGGCCGCGAAGGTATCGATGCCCGTAGCTTCCACAAACGCCCGAGCCCCGTCGGGAGTGCTAAAAGTTTTTTTGATTTCTTCGTAATCGATCTGTTCGGTGTGAAGGTTGCTGCTGCCGCCAAAGTAGTGCGGCTCACTTTCCACTAATGCTCCGGTTAGTTTAGCGTACTCGACAATTTCCTTAGTGGCGGCGATGATTTGCTCATCGCTGGCGTCGTGGTTGGCCTGGGAAACATCTATATGGATAAACTCAAACCCGGCCTCAATGCCGTCTTTGGCGGCTTCGACGCCGGGGCTGTGGTCAAGGTTGATATAGATTTCAATACCGTATTCGGCCTTAAAATTATCAACCATGTCACGGACGTTATCTAAACCGATGTCATCTACTTCGCCTTGGCTAACTTCCACCAGTACCGGCGCGTTGAGTTTTTGGGCGGCCCGGGCTACGGCTTTCAAAGTAGCTTCGTCATCCAGGTTAAAGGCGCCAAAGGCCCACTTCTCTGCCCTGGCCTGAGCCATGCGTTCCCGAGCTTTAGCACAATTCTCGCGGATTTCTCTAAGAGTTAGACTCATTACTTGGCCTTCTTTTCCGTTACTTCATGGGCAGCCAGGCGGACATGTTTGGCGTCCAGGCCGAAATGTTTGAGCAGTTCGTCTGGTTTACCGGATTCACCGAAATGGTCCTGCATACCAATGCGCTTGAGGGGCACGGGGTGGTTTTCGCCTAGCAGTTCAGCAATCGCGCCGCCCAGACCACCGTTAATTTGGGCCTCTTCAGCGGTAACCACGGCACCGGTTTTGCGGGCACTTTTTAAGATTGTAGCTTCATCCAATGGCTTAACGGTCGGCACGTGCACGACCTCGGCCTCGATGCCGTCTTTGTACAACAGCTCGGCGGCCACTAGCGCGTGGTAAGTCATAGTGCCCGTGGTAATAAGTGTGACATCGGCGCCTTTGGCGTAAACATAGGCTTTGCCGATTTCAAACGGCGTGTCTTTGGTAGTAATAATCGGCGTATCCTCTCTGGTTAAGCGCATATAATTTGGCCGTTTATCTTTAGCCATAGCTAAAGTCATGCGTTCCGCTTCCAGACTGTCGGCCGGAGCCAGCACTACCATATTCGGCAAAGCGCGCATTAGCGCCAGGTCCTCCAACATCTGATGGGTGGCACCATCCGGCCCGACGCTAAGGCCAGCGTGCGAACCAATGATTTTAACCGGCCGGTCGTTTAGGGCGATCGTGGTGCGGATTTGCTCCCAGTTGCGCCCCGGGCTAAAAGCGGCATAAGAACTCACGAACGGAATCTTCCCCATTGCGGCCAAGCCTGACCCGACGGTTACTAAGTTCTGCTCGGCCACGCCGACTTCTATAAATCGTTCCGGAAAGGCTTCGCGAAACAAATGCATATTGGTCGATTCCGTCAGGTCGGCGCAAGCCGCCACCACTTGGTCATTACGCTTACCCGCTTCTAACAAACCCCGCCCAAAACCCTTGCGGCTGGATTCTTCCTCCAACTTGCCATTAATATCGACTAAATGCAGATCACTCATTTTCTATGTCTCATATAATTAAACGCAACAATACCGGTAAAACTAACTGAGCCCCAAATTAACATGTCTGCAAAGAACCCCACTAAAGAAAACGAGACGGAGTGAATTGCGATAGTGCAAATACCTACATTGTCTGATGTTCTATAAAACGAAAAAGGGTAACCATGTTGGGTAGTTTGGAGAGTTATACAGTTTTTAGATTGTATTAGCTCCGTAGTGTGGGTTTTATAATAGGCCGCGCCGGTAAACAATATCCCGATTATAATCGCAAGCATAAGGTATCTGTGCACTCTTCTACTCATGTTCGCTCCGGATTTTACCGCCAAGCGTCCTAAGCTCGTGCAAGGCTTTGATGGCCTCTTCGTGGTCTGGTGGGGCGCCGTGCCAATGGAAGTCGTATTCCATAAAGTCCACGCCCATGCCAGGCACCGTGTGGGCGATGATCATGACCGGTTTTTCGACGATCGCCCGGGCCATGGCACAGGCGTCAATCACCGCTTCGATGTCATTGCCATCGATCTCCAGCACATGCCAGCCAAAGGCTTCCCACTTGGCGTGCAAATCTTCTAGGGGCATGATGGTTTCGGTAGGGCCGTCGATTTGGATGTTATTACGGTCGGTGATGGCGATGATGTTACTGAGCTTATACTTGCCGGCCAGCATGGCCGCTTCCCACGTGTTACCTTCGTCCTGCTCGCCGTCGCTCATAACTACGTAAACCCAGCGGTGGTTCTGTTTGTCCATACGCAGTCCCAGAGCCATGCCGCAAGCTTGGCTCAGCCCACAGCCCAGCGGGCCGCTGGTATTTTCCAGGCCAGGCAACATTAGTCGTTCCGGGTGACCCTGCAGGCGGGAACCAAACTGGCGCAGCGTCATTAATTCTTTACGGTCAAAATAGCCGGCATGGGCCATAGTGGCATAACGCACCGGCACGCAGTGGCCATTGCTTAGAATTAAAATGTCGCGCTCGTCCCAGTCGGGTTTTTTGGGGTCGTGCTTGAGGATATCAAAATAAAGGGCCGTAAAAATGTCAGCCAGCCCGAGCGGGCCGGCGCTGTGGCCGCTGCCAGCGTGCTCCAGCATCCGGATAATGTCTTCGCGGATGTCGTTAGCAATTGTCTGCAATCGGTCAATGGGTAGTTTTTGCATAATATGCTTATGACTATAAGTCATCCCCGCTTTTCCATCAATTTTGTACCCCAAATGTGACGATCGGCAACTTTAGGGTACAATTGTAAGGAAATGGGTAAATACATTTGGCCACATCAAATCTCAGAAGCAGCCTATTGGTATCTTTGCTTGCTTCGCGAAGCATCAAAAGCTACTTCGTTAGATGAGCTATTGTCAAAAATTGATTCTGACCCCTTTTTTGGAGTCAAACCTTCACGGCGCCAGGTCCAGCGGCAACTTTACCGGTTCGTAAAAAATGGGTTGATTGAGCGCCATGGCAGCCACATTCAAAGCCGTTATTCGATTAACACCAAGGGTCTTGCCCGCTTGGAGCAGCTGTCTTTTGCCAAAGAACCGCTAAAACCAGTTACGTGGGATGGCTTGTGGCGGCTGGTGATTTTTGATATTCCTGAAGTTCAAAGAGAAGCTCGTTATCATATCCGGCGTTTGCTTAAAGAATTAGGTTTTGCACAACTCCAATTAAGCGTCTGGATACATCCCCTGCCGCTACTGAGCGCTTTTAAACAAATCCAGCAAGCTTATGGGATCCAGGAGCGCCTTCATATGCTGGAAGTAATCAACTTTAAAGCTCCGAAGCTCGTTGAAGAAGTTTTCCGTAAACGATACCCAGATTTGTTAAATTAGTTTGTACCTTATTATTGACGATCGGAAAGTTTGCGGTACAAGTTAAGATTGTATAGCCGCTTGGATTTTGCGATAGGCCACTGCTGGGTCATCAGCTTTTTGGATAAAGCCTCCGGCGTTTAGGACGTCGACTCCGGCTTCGGCCAAACGCTTGGCGTTCTGGTCGTTGACGCCCCCGTCCCAGCCGATTTCAACGCTTGGCTTCAGCTTGCGCACGGCTTTGACCTTTTCCAGCAAGCCAAAATCTGCTTTGCTGCCGCCCTGGTAGCCTAAGTTGCCGGAAAAAAATAGGACATGATCGGTCTGCGGCAGCGCGGGGGTGATTGTTCTTACTTCAGTCTCTGGCAAAAGCGCCAAGCCGACTTCTATGCCATGTCGGTGCATCAGTTCGGCAAATTGCCTAAAATCGCCATCGGCTTCGGCATGCACAATCACCAAATTTGGATGGTGCACTATAAATAATTCTAAGTATTCAAACGGCTTTTGGTACATGACGTGCAAATCGACTATTTTGTTGCCCGGCCACCACAGTTTATCAATGTCGATTAATTTTCGCGGTGCTAAAACGCCATCGGCCAGATCAATATGAAGTCGATGCGCAAACGGCTCCACCCGCTCCATTTCTTCGCGGTAGGTATGCGCATCTTGAGCAGTTATAGTCGGGCAGATTATGCTCACCTTTTATGGTTACCTCCCCAAAAATACTTAACTATAAATATAATAACGTTACCCGTCACCATGGCTATAAGGGTAAAAGTAGCATAAGCTAGTGCGTCTGGTAGTGAGTCGTCGCAAACCGCTAGACCAACACAGCCGCTTGAAGAACCATTTGAGTTAGGTCCAGCAACTAATGATAACCAAATGAAAAGCACCAGAAGTAGTAAACATATTACGTTAAAGATGAGCCACTTACTTGGTTTTTTAAGCTTCATCAGAGTTCATCCAGCTCTTTAATACGGCGCTTGTAGCGGTCGGCTCCGGCAAAGGCTGTACTCAGCCAAGTCATGGTGATTTCTTCGGCTTCTCTTAAACTGGTGTAACGGGATGATAAACAAAGCACATTGCTGTCATCATCATTACGGGCTGCCCGGGCTTCTGTTTGGTCCCAGCACAGGCTAGCGCGGATGCCTTTGAAGCGGTTAGCCGCGATGCACATGCCTTGGCCGCTGCCACAAATTAAAATACCCTTGGCGTCTTTATCTTCACTGGCCAGCAAACCGGCTACCAAGCGGCCCGCGAATTGAGGATAGTCATCATTCGGATCTAATTGGGTGTCGCCTTCGTCTATTACTTCATAACCACCACGACTTAAAAAATCAGTTATCTGGTTCTTGAACTCAAACCCATTATGGTCAGCCCCGATGTAGATTTTCATAGTTTACTCGTGATCGTGAGGGTCATTTTGATGCAGGGTGCGGCCGACGTCGGCGACCATTTCGACCAAACGGTTGCTGTAGCCCCATTCGTTGTCGTACCAGACAACGACTTTAGCTAGGTTGCCGTCAACGACGTTGGTTAACTCTAGGTCGACAATGCCAGAATTGCTATTGCCAATATAGTCACTGCTAACCAGGGGTTCGTCGGAAACGGCCACAATACCCTGGTAGTACGGTTCGGTTGAAATTTTGGTCAGTAGCTTATTGATTTCTTCTTTAGTAGTATTGCGCTTTAGCAGCATGGTGACGTCGCTCAGCGAAACCACCGGCGTGGGCACGCGGACGCTTAGGCCATCGAATTTGCCCTGAAGATTAGGGACAGTGCGGGCAACCGCTATGGCCGCGCCGGTCGAAGTCGGCACGATGTTTTGCGGTGCCGCCCGGCCTTCACGCAAATCTTTGGTCGGGCTGTCGGTCAGGGTTTGGCTGGCAGTGTCGCTATGGATAGTTGTCAGCATGGCTTTTTCAATGCCGAATTCCTGATCCATGATGTCCATAATGGCGGCAATGCTGTTAGTCGTACACGAAGCGTTGCTGATGATAGCGCTAGAATTTTTCAGTTTATCGTCGTTGGCGCCTATGACGATGGTGTCGACTTCGTCGCTTTTAGTTGGCGCGGAAATCACTACCCGCTCGGCACCAGCTTTAATGTGCGCACCGGCATCCTCGGCTTTGGTAAAACGGCCGGTCGATTCGATCACGACATCTACTTTTTTGTCTTTCCAGGGCAAGAGCGCCGGATCTTTTTCGGCAGTAACCTCAATTTTCTTACCATCGATGATCAAATTCTTGTCATCAAACCCGACTTTATGATGATATTCGCCGTAGTTAGAATCATGTTTGAGCAAATAAGCTAAAGTTTTAGTATCGGTTAAATCATTGATGCCCACCACTTCCAGGTCGGTGCGGTCGTGAGCAATCCGAAAAGCTATCCGCCCTATCCGCCCAAACCCATTTATCGCCACCCGTGTCTTCATGTAAAGTTCCTCGTTTAGGTTTTATATAGCTTATGCTTTTATTGTAAACGAAAGCAACGGTGATGCAATTGCTTTAAGATATAAATTTGAACTGGCGGAGTTTGACAATGACACCGCTAATCCGTTCGGTCTGGGAATCGTCTAAATCAAACCAGCCAGCTCCATAAACCTCTTTTTGGTCAAACTCGATATCTTCGCTTTTGGCAATAAATACGTAGCGGAAATCGTGGTGATAATGGTCCGGTTCGTTTTTGTGGGGTCGCGCCGGCACGAGATGGGTATCTATATCGATCGGCACAAGAGGATTAGTCTTATCTACCGCTAAATATTCGCCAAGCTGAATGCCAGTCTCTTCGGGAGCTTCCCTTCTGGCAGCTTCGAGAGGATTAGGCTCGTCGCTTTCCCGGTGACCACCCGGTTGTTGCCAGAGATTGAAAGATTTATGGTGAATCAGTAGGACTCGGCGGCGATCGTTAGACAACACAATGGTACTGCCGGTAACATGGCCGTGGAAATTTCGGCGGTCATTTAAATCTTGGCCGGTTTTAACCTGTTCGGCTAAAAGCTTTAGCTCTTCCTTTTCTTCTGGAAAAAGCTTTAGATATCTGTCAAGGATGTCACTAAGCATCCTTAGCCTTTGGCGCGGGCAATCGAATCGGAAATGACTTTTTTGGCAGCCTCGGCATCACCCCAGCCTTTGAATTCAGCCTTGACGCCGGTCCAATCTTTCTTCCAGTCTTTATAGTGCTTATAGAAGTGCTCAACTACTTTCTTAAAGTTATCTCCTAGGTCATCAACTTCTTTGAGGTAATCTTTGCTGACATCGTTAGCAGGTACAACTACTAGCTTTTCGTCCATTTCACCATCATCTTCATAATAGAGCACACCAATTACCCTAGAGGGCACCACCACACCATGAGGCACCGATTCGTCAATGATCAAAAGAGCGTCCAGAGGGTCGCCGTCTCCACATAAAGTGTTTGGCACGTAACCATAGTCAGCCGGGTAGCCAAGCATAGTGCCATTCACCCGATCTAGAAAAAGTCGGCCAGTAGTTTTGTCAATTTCATATTTATTTCGCTCGCCCTTACGGATTTCAATTACTACATTTACTACGTCTGGGGCATCGTTACCATAAGATAGATCAGTCATCATTTACTCCTTTACTTCATGAATTATTGTACACTATGTTAAGCATGAAAATTATCGGTCATCGCGGAGCCAGGGGCTTAGTACCGGAAAATACCGTCGCCAGCTTATTGAAAGCCCTTGATTACGGCGTTGACGAAGTAGAATTCGATGTCCGCGTTACTAAAGATGGCGTGCCGATCCTGAGCCACGACCCCGACATGCATGATCCGGCCGGTAATCATCTAAGAATTACCGGCCACACTTACGAAGAATTACTCGCCCATAAACCTGATCTAGCTACGCTCAAACAGGCTATCAAAGCCATTGATCGCCGAGTGCCCATGATGTTAGAAGTCAAGCCAGATGTAACTCTTAAGCCCGTGACCGATGTCATTAAATCCTGCCTGAAAGCGGGCTGGTCCGCGACAGATTTCAACCTGGCGTCGTACAGTCAACCAATTCTGCTGGAATTACAGGCTGAACTTCCTGGTATCCAAAAGATCGTGATCGAGAATTGGTCGGGCGTACGGGCTGCTAAACGAGCCCGTCAATTAGGTACCAAGCGACTCAGTATGCTCGAATATTGGCTGTGGTCGGGCTTTATTTCGGCTATGGCCAGGCGCGATTATAAACTGTATAGTTTTCCGCCTAAAAGCCCCTTAAAAGAGCGACTTTTCTCCAAAATAGGGCTGACAGGATTCACCAATAACCCGAAGAAAGCTCGCCGCTGGGCAAAATACGGCTTGGCCGGCGTAATTACCGACTTTCCCGACCGCTTTACTAAAAAATGAGATAATTGAGTTCATGAAAGCTATTTTTGACCACTCCGAGCCCGAAGCGGCTAACATTCATACCTTCTTCTTCAAACCTGAAAAACCCGTGCACTACACCGCGGGGCAGTTTACGGAGATCTTCCTTCCGCATGCCCACCCTGATAATCGGGGCCAGAAACGTTGGTTTACCGTTTCCAGCCCACCAGGTAAACAATTTCTGACAATTACTACTAAGTTTGCCGGTAAAAAAGGCAGTTCGTTCAAAAAAGTACTGGCCAAGCTCAAACCCGGAAAGATTCTAGACCTGGCTGATCCGATGGGCGATTTCGTATTGCCGAAGCTTATTCAAACTCCGCTAATATTCGTAGCTGGCGGCATGGGCATTACGCCTTTTCACAGCATGCTGGAGTGGCTAAGTGAGACTCATGAGGACCGGCCGATTAAGCTACTCTACGCTGTCCGCAGCGAAGATGAAATTATCTTTCAAGACACTTTCGCCAAAGCCGGCGTCCATGCCACTATTATCGTTAGCGAGCCATCACCGTCTTGGGGCGGCGAGCGCGGACGGCTGACCGCCGAATTAATTTTGGGCTTGGAAAAGCCAACGGAAGATACGTTAGTTTACGTTTCAGGGCCCGAACCAATGGCTGAAGCTCTAGAAAAGGACCTGCAAAAGGCCGGTTTAAATAAACGACAAATCGTCACCGACTTCTTCCCGGGCTACGAAGCGTTCTAGGTTGCTTTCGAAAAACAAGAATCTCCTTAGGCTGCGACCTAAAGCTCGCGCCACCATTACTTTTTGATCAGCAAAAAGTAACACAAAAAGCTGACGGGCGACTGTAAAACACTATTGCCACTACAACCACCCACCAGCCGCGCCGGCACATCGCTAAAGCGGTTCCGC